>CAZEJK010000105.1:965-17085 GCA_964512045.1 uncultured Thermoanaerobaculia bacterium | reverse complement strand
ACAGCCCGCTTTGCACGGCGCCGAGCACAGCGCCGAGCGGCACCGAAACGAGCAGCACGTGGGTCACGACCGCCAAGAGCACGGTGGACGCCACCACGAGACATGCTGCCGAGGCGAACCGGGTGAGCCAGACTCGATGTGCTCCGCCAGGCACCGTATACGCGATCTCGAGCGTCCGCCGCTCGATCTCGCCCGCGACCACTCGTACGCCGAGCCCGATGGCCAGCACGGCAACCGGGAACGCAAGGAGTGCATTTTGAACGGCCGCCGGCTCAAACGCACGTTCCTGCCATCCCACCACCAGTCGGAACGCCTGGAACCCGATCCACACCAGCGGAAGCACCGGGGCCAGCCAGTACCGGCGGCCAGCCATCGCACGCGCCGACAGCCGTAGCAACGTCAGCACATCACGCCAGCGCACGGTCGCCCCCCTCCTCGCCCGCTCGCACCAGGAGTAGATACCCGTCCTCGAGCGTTGGCGCGACCTCAGTCGCGCGCGGATGCGGTCTCTCCTCCGCCAACACCCGCACAACGACCCCACCATCGCCGGCAGGAACCCTGTCGACGATCCGTGCACCATCGGCAACGTCGAGCATCTGGTCGCTGGAACGGACCTCCCAGACACGTCCCTGGGCCACCTCGGCGAGCCGCTCCGGCGGCCCATCGAACACCAGCGCGCCACGCGCCAGCACCAGCACGCGTTCGCACGCCACGGCCACGTCCTCCACCACGTGTGTGGAGAACAGAACCACTCGGCCTTCCGCAAGCCGACCCAGCAAGTTCCGGAACCGGATCCGCTCCCGCGGATCGAGGCCCACAGTCGGCTCGTCGACGATGATCACCGGCGGCAACCGCAGGAGCGTGCGCGCCACTGCGACCCGTTGCCGCATTCCGCCCGAGAACGACCCGATCGTCTCGTCCGCACGTTCGCCAAGCCCCACCTCCTCGAGCAGCTGATCGACCCGCTCGATGCGCTCGGCCTCCGGCAGCTCATACAGCACCGCGTAGTAGGCCAGGTACTCGCGAGCGGTCATGTCGTCAGGCAGGCCGAACTCCTGCGGCAGGTAGCCCACCCAGCGCGCCACGTAGCGGCGAAGCCGCTTCAGGTGCACTCCGCCGAGCAGCATCGCACCGGAGGTAGGCTCGAGAATGCCGGCGAGCAGACGCAGGAGGGTCGTCTTGCCGGCGCCGTTCGGCCCGAGAATGCCGATCATCCCGCGCTCGACGCCAAACGACACGGTCGCCAGTCCCTCCACCTCCTCCCGCGGAAGATCGCCACCGAAGACCCGCCGTGCCAGCCGTCGCCAAACAGTCCGCAGCGTCCGCAACCAGCCGGCGTCGACGCGTTCGCCAAGGTCGCCGCGGGCGCAGCGCACGGCTGTTCGCCGACCGAGCTGAACGACCGCGACCAGCACGACAAGCAGCACCCAGGCGGTCACGGTCAGCCGGACCCGGCCTCCTTCCAGGCGCGGCAGCAGATGCTGGCTCCAGCCCAGCCACACCAGCGCGAGCCACGGCGTCATCGCCGCCAGCAGGCTCTCGGTGCCTCCAGGCAGCGCTCGGCCTCGCTCATCCACCCGGCCCCGCGCCCGCCGTAGCTCGACCAGAGCCCGGCCGGCAGCCCATGCCGCCAGGAGAGCCAGCCACGACCGCCACCACACGGAGCCCACTGCAGCCGTCAGAACCGTAGCCGCACCGGCCACCACCGCCCAGGTCACCACGGAGCGCCGTGCCCGGGTCAGATCGAACGGCGTACCTCCGCGCCGCAGCACACGCTCGGCGAACCGCTCCGGCAACCGCCAGGCCCGGCCGATCGGACCGGCCTGTCCGTAGATCTTGCGCAGAAAACGAACCTCCACCGCGGGCGGGCCTCCACCGGACCGCGAAGGCTCCGGTAGCTCCCGCCTGTACAGCACCAGCGCCACCAGTGCGAGCAACGCTCCGCCCACCAGCACCGTCGTCACCACCTGCCACGTCAGCGAGGTGATCGCCTCGGTCAGCACCAGAGGCGCGATCACGGCGGTCGTTCCCGCGAGCCAGCCGAGCACCACCCACGGTCCCAGCCGCCCGAAGGTGACATCGAGACGGCGCAGCACCACGAACCCCACCGGCACGACAAGCAACGTCAGCAGCGTCGAGGTCACCAGACCTCCCATGACGACCGTCGCGAACGGTGGCCAGATCTCGTTCTCGCGGCCGGTGGACAGCGCCAGCGGCCACAGCCCGGCCACGGTGGTACACGTGGTCATGAGCACCGGACGCGCTCGCTCGCGAACCGCGGCGAGCGCCGCTCCACCAGCGGTCCAGACCCCGCCTCGCACCCGCTGCTGCATCCGGTCGACGAGCAAGATCGCCGGGTTGACCGTCAGTCCCAGCAATGCGACCGCGCCCACCAGCGCCATCTGGTCCGCACCGAGACCCGCGATCACCAGCGCCCACGTGGCGCCGAGCACGGTCAACGGCACGGCCAGCAGCACCAGGACAGGCACGGTCAACGACTCGAAGGTGATCGCCAGCACGGCGAACAGCAGGAGCAGCACCGGCAGCAGCACGGTCTTGAACCACGACCGCGCAGCGTCCTCGGCCTGGGTCTCGAGCACGACTCCGGACGGCCGGTGGACCTCGCGAACCAGCTCACGCAGCTCGGCGTCCAGCTCCTGGCGCGCCGGACCCGTTGTCGGCGCCGCCGAGCCCAGACGGTAGAACACCGACAGCTCCCGCCGACCGTTGTGATGCACGATCACCGGCGGCGGCGGCATCCGCCGCACCTCGCCGATCGCCGCCAACGGCAGCACCCCGGCGGCAGTCGCGAGCCGCAGCTCGGCAAGCTCGGCCACCGCATTCTCGGCGTCGCGCTCGACGGTGCGAACGGTCAAGGGAATCTCCTCCCCGTTCGGCAGCGTGAAGCCGGTTCGCAACGTCATCCCCTCGCGGCGGAGCACTCCCAAAGCCGGTAACACGCTGTCCGCCGTCAACCCCCAGCCAGCGAGCCGCCGTGCGTCCGGCATCACCCACAGCTCCCGCTGCCCCGGTCGGGAGGAGGTCCATGCCTCAGCCACCTCCACCACAGACTCGAGCCGTGCCTCGATCTCTGAAGCCACATCGAGAAGCTGGCGCACATCCGGGCCGGAGATCACAACCTCGGCAGGGCTCTGCCCGAGCAGACCGGCCAACCCCTGTCCCCCAGCACCCGAGCCAGAGGTCTCGGTGCGGAGATCCACTCCCGGCTCCTCCTCCACGGCACGCCGGATCAGCTGTCGCACCCTCCCGGCGGTAAGGTCCGGAGGCCGGTTCTCGGCAAGCCGCACGGTAATGGAGCCCGAGCCCTCCTGCACGACCGTCTCCACCCGCTCCAAACCCAGCCTGCCCACGAGGGGCGCCTCGATCCGCTCGACAATCTCCCCGGCGGCCTCCAACGAGACCCCACGGGGCAGATCCACCGTCATCCGCACCTCGTCCGCCGTGCCCGCCTCCTGAGCAACCGTTGTCACCGACACCCACGGGACCGCGATCAGCACCGTCAGGAAGATCGCCAGCACGATCCCGGCCAGCCACCCGCCCGGACGCCGCAGCGCCACCGCCAGCACGCCACCGAAGAGCTCTCGGCTGCGATCCGGTGGGGTCAGATCCGCAGCCTCGCGCCGACGGCGTTGCTGCTCGCGAATCCGGGCCTCTGCCGCCGGGGCAGCGAGATGACGCGCCAGCAGCGGCACCAGCCCGACCGCCACGCCCAGCGATGCCACCAGCGGCAGGAGGATCGCCACCGCCATCACCTCGAGCAGCTCCCGCGTGACGCCCTGCTCCATCTCGATGAACACCACCGGAAGGAACACGACAGCCGTGGTCGCTGTCGCCGCCACGATTGCTCGGACCGTACGTCGCACACCGGTCACGGTTGCACGATCGGGCTCCACACCCCGCTCGAGCTGTCGTTGCACGGCCTCGAACACGACGATGCTGTTATCCACCAGCATGCCGATGCCGACCGCCAGACCGAACAGCGAGATCAGGTTCAGGGACTGTCCGAACACGTACAGCAGCGCCACCGCCGCGAGCAGGCTCACGGGGACGGCAACCGCCACAACGCCCACAGCCCGGGGCGAGCGGATGAACAGGTACAGCACCACCAGAGCGATCAGAAAACCGGACGTCCCAAGCTTCTTGAGGCGGCTCAGCTGCTCCTCCACCACCTCCGCAGCGTCCCAGCTGGGCTCGAGCTCGACGCCCAAGGTGCCGAGCTCCGCATCGAGGCTCGCCACCTTCTCGCGCAGGCTCCGGCCGAGCCGCACGAGGTTCGCACCCTCCTCCTGAAACACGATCAGCCCGAGCGACGGCCTCCCGTTGACGCGAAACAGCCGGTCCTCCTCACCGGTTCCGAGCTGAACGTCGGCCACGTGCCGCAGGAGCACGCCGCTGACCGCACCCACCTGGATCTCGCCGAGCGACTGCACGCCCTGCGGGCGGCCGTCCACCAGCACCGGCCAGCGCTCGTGGGTGGTCTCGGTGGAGCCCACGTAGCGCAACCGTTGGACCTGGCGTGCCAACGTTGCCGAGACCTGGCTCGGCGACACGCCGAGGGCCGCACAACGGTCAGCGTCCAGACGGACCGTCACCTCGCGAGGAGCACCGCCACCGATCAGTACCTGCGCCACCCCGGCAACCGCAGACAGGTGGGGAACGATCTGCTCCTCGGCCACGGTCCGCAGCGCGTTCCGGTCGGCGCCACCGGTCAGCTCCACGGCCATCACGAACCGGCTGACCACGCTCAGATCTCGTGCCGAGACGTCGGCGACGGTTCCTTCCGGCTGGGTGCGCACCAGGTCGGCCGCGATGGAGCGCAGCTCGAGCTCGCGCACCTTGAGGTCGGCCCCGGACTCGAACCGTACGCGCAGCGATCCGGCGGATCCGCGGATCTCCCCCCAGCTCTCCTCCACGCCCACCAGCGCTCCGAGCCGCGCCTCCAGCGGCGCCAGCAGCTCGCGCTCGACGATCTCCGGATCGCTACCGGGTCGCGCGAACGAAACGAACAGCTCATTGCCCTCCAGCGGCGGGATCAGCTCGACCGGCAGCCGCATCCAGCCGACGATACCCAGAATCACGACGGCAATGAACACCATCGCAGTGGCGACTGGTCGGCGGATCGGCAGCTCCACGGTCAACCGCTCCGAGAGTGGAGCCGATCCAGCAGAGCGTACAGGCATGGCACCACCAACAACGAGCCGACCGTGGACGCCAGGATCCCGCCGATGACCACCAGCGCCAGCGGCCGCCGCAGCGCCGCCGCCTCGCCGTGCGCCAGCGCCAGCGGCGCCAGCGCCAGCACAGTCGTCGCGGTCGTCATCATGATCGGACGCAACCGCACCGCGGCAGCCCGCGCCAACGCAGCAGCTCGCTCCATGCCCGCACGCTGCAGCTGACGGGCCGTCTCCACGAGCAGGATCGCGTCGTTCACCGCAATCCCGGCGAGCACGATCGCACCCAGCGCCGCCATCACCCCCACCGGCTTGCCGAGCGGAACGAGGGCCGCCGCCACCCCAACCAGCGCCAGCGGCACCGCCGACAGCACCGTCAGCGGATGCAGCAGCGACTCGAAGGTCCCTGCAAGGACCATCAGCACCAGCAGCAGCGCGAGCAGCCCGGCCCACTCAAGCTCGCCCAGGGTTCGGATCCGCTCCGCCTCCTCACCCATCAGCTGGACCCGCAAGCCCGGCGCCAGCTCCATCACATCCACCATCCGCCGCACGCTCGCCAACGCTTCCGGATACTCCACTCCATCAACGATCCGGGCGGTCACCCTCGCCACACGCCGCTGGTCGCGCCGGAACACCTCGCGGGCGCCGGCCACCTGCTCGAACGATGCCACGTCGCCGATCTCGACCTTCGTCCCGGCGGCCGTGGTCAACGGCAGCCGGGCCAGATCACCGCGCTGGACACCCTCGAGGTGGACCACCACCTCGTACTCCTCGTCGCCGGTCGACATCGTGGTCACCCGCTGACCATCGAGCCCTGCCGATAGCACCTGCGCCACCTGATCGAGGTCCACGCCGAGCCCGTCGGCCATCGCGCGTCGGAGGTGCACCCGCAGCTCCGGCGGCCCGTCCTCGAACGACGAGCGCACGTTCCACAGCGCCTCCAACCCCGCCAGCTCGCGCCGGACCACCGCCGCGGCCTCGCGCAGATCGTCCAGCGACCGCCCCATGATCTCCACCACCACTGGAGGACCGCCGGTGCCCAATGCAGCTCCCAGCGCCGAGCCGCCCAGCTCCCAGGTCGCCTCCACCCGATCGAGCCGAGCCACCGCCGGCGCTGCCGCCTGCACGACCGCACTGGCGCCCGGTCCTCCCGCGGCGAGCCGCAGCCGGATCCTCGCCGTGTTCTCCTCCGACTGCTCCTCGCGGATCGTCCTGTCGTCCTCGGGAACCCGCCCCACCTCGGCCATGACCGCGCGCACCCACTCCCCGCCCGCCTCGGTGACGATCGACTCCACCGCCGCCGCCATCTCCGCGGTGGCCTCCACCCTCTGGCCCGGTGGCCCGATGAGGCGGACCGACAGCTCACGCGGATCCGCCGGTGGCATCAGCTCGGTGCCGAGATGCAACAGACCGAGCACAGCCAGGCCCACGGCGACTGCGGCCACCGCAACCGGCAGCAACGGTCTGCGCAGAAGGGTGGCCACGAACCTCTCGAGTCGGGTGCGCCCCGGGTCGAGCGCCTTTGCGGTGCCCCGAGGCAGAAACCATCGCGACAGCGCTGGAATCACCAGGACTGCCACCAGCAGCGATGCAAGCAGCGAGACCACGACCGTGAATGCGATCCCACTCACCAGCCTTGCGGCCAGCCCCTGCACGAACAGCACCGGCAGGAACACCACACACGTCGTCAACGTGCTGGCGGTGATCGCCCCCGCCACCAGACCGGTCCCGCGGGCTGCAGCCTCGGCCGGAGAGTCGCCCTCCACCCGCCTTCGGAATATGCTCTCCACCACCACGATGGCGTTGTCCACCAGCATGCCGGCGCCGAGCGCGAGCCCCGCCAGGGTCATCAGGTTGAGCGACAGCCCACCGAGCTTCATCGCCAGCAGTGCGGTCAGGAGCGACACCGGCACGGCGGCCGCAACCACGATCGTCGGACCTGGCGAGCGCAAGAACAGCGCCAGCACGATGATCGCCAGGCAGATCCCGATGATGGCGGCGTCCTCCACATCCGAGATGGCATCGGACACCAGTGCAGCCGCATCGGACACGAGACGCACCTCGACGCCGGGCAGGTCGCTGGCGAGACCGTCCAGCGATCTCTGCACGCTCTCGGAGACCGCGACAGTGTTCGCGCCGGCCTCCTTGTAGACCTCGAGGCCCACACCCTCGATTCCGTCCACACGCACCAGGTGGTCGATGTCGCGCGGCGCCATCTGCACCGAAGCCACGTCGCGCACACGGATCGGAACGACCCTGTCGTCCTGGATCTCGGAACGGATCACCACCTCACGCACATCCTCGACGGAGCGGTAGCGTGAAACTCCACGCACCAGCAGGACCTGATCGCCCTCCTCCAAGGTGCCCGCGTTCAGATCCACGTTGGCCGCCTCGAGCCGCGCAGCCAGCTGCCCAACGGTCAGCCCGTAGGCCTCCAGCCGGTACCGGTCCACTGTCACCTGCACCTCGAGCTCACGGCCACCGATCACCCGCACCTGCGCCACGCCGTCCAGCTGCTCGACGGCCGGCGCCAGCTGCCGTCGCGCCGCCCTGCGCAGCTCGGCGAGATCCGGACGCCCCTCCGGCGCGATCAGACCCAGCACGAGCACCGGCTCCTGGCGCGGGTCGAACCGGCGCACCAGCACCTCGTCCACGTCCACGTCCGCCGCCATCGGGCTCACGGCCTTCTGGACGTCGATCACCGCCACGTCCATGTCCGCATCCCAGTCGAAGGTGACCCTTGCGATCAGCCGACCGGTGCGCGCCACCTGCTCGATGGAGCGGATTCCGGCGACGGTGAACAACCGCTGCTCCACCTGCTCGCCGTACAGACGCTCCATCTCGGTGGGAGGACGATCGCCGGATCGCACCGACACCACCACGGTCGGACTCTGCACGTCGGGCAGAAGGTCAAGGGGCAGATCGCGCCAGGCCACCGTGCCGAGCACTACGAGAGCGATCGCGAGGACCGTCACCGCCACCGGGCGGGCGGCCGCTGTTCGCGCCACTGCCTCGGCAAAGCTGTTGCGCTCGCTCATCGGCCGCTCACGAGCTCGAGGCCACACGCACGGCGGTGCTGTCGTTCAGCGTCTCAAGGCCCCGTACGACCACCCGCTCGCCGAGATCCACCCCGCCAGCGATCTCAATGACATGGTCGTCACCCAGCCCCACCGTGACCTCGCGCTGGCGGACCCGCTGACCGTCGAGAACGAAGACAACCTTGGTACCAGCTCGCTCGGTCACAGCCTCGCGCGGCACCACCGGCACGTTCTCATGCCGATCGACGACCAGCGTGACCTCGACGAACATCCCCGGCTTGAGCAGCTCATCGGGGTTCCCGACCTCGACGTGCGCGCGCAGCGATCGCGTCGTCGCGTCCACGTACGGCGCCAGCCGCACGACCTCGCCTGAGAACACGCGGTCGTCGAACGCCATCTGCCGAACCCGAGCGGGCACGCCCTCGCTGACCCGCGCGACATCGGCGCCGACCAGATCCACCTCGGCCATCAGCGGGCTCAGCGGCGCCACCTGCGCCACCTCGAAGCCCGGCGCCACCAGCTGACCGTCCGCCACCGGCTGCCCCGAGGCATCGCGAGCCAGCCGCAGCAGGACGCCGTCGATCGGTGTCACGAGCTGGTTGCGAGTCTCCGTGAGCTGACTCCGGTCGTACTCCGCCCGCGCCTCCTCGAGCGCGGTCTCATACGAGCGGAGGTCCTTCTCGGTGATCAACCCCTGATCGAACAGCGATCTGGCCGACTCGAGGTCGGCCTTGGCACTCAGGAACCGCTGTCTGGTGGCCTCGGTCCGCGCGGCGAGACGGGCGTCCTCCCCGGTGATCTCGGCGATCATCTGACCCGCCGTGACCCGATCCCCTTCGCGCAGTGGCAGGCCATCAGATCCCCTGGCAAGCCTCAGGACGCCGGAGGTCTCCACCGTGAGACTGGCTCGCTCCACCGCACGCAGCGCGCCGGTGACCACGATCTGGTCCTCGACATCGGCCGCGGCCACCTTCTGCACCCGCACCGGGACCCGAAACTCGATCTCGTCGCTCTCATCGCCCGGCGCACAGCTGGCTGCAACCAGCAACAGCAGCGCGAGCTGCCCCACCAACACCGTTGTCAGCAGACGGTTCACGGCGCCCCCCCGTTTGCGGCGGCCGGTACCCAGCGGATCGCATCGGCCATCACCAGCTCGCCATCGGTCGCGTTGGAGAGTGCCACGGTCACCTCCCCGTCGTCGAGCGACCAGCCACCCACCAGGTTCCAGCCCGGCGCCGCCGCACTCGCATCGAGCGTGGCCTCGGCAACCGGCTGTCCATCTCGCAGCACCTCATACTGTAGCGACCCCAGCTCCCAGCGCCGCAACGGAAACCCCCGGCCCCTGGGCACGTGGACCTCGAGGTCCCACGAGCCAGCAGCAGGCAGCGTAGCCGTGAACAGAGCCCGACCGTCGCCGTCGCCCGCCCGGATCAGCGCGGCGGTGTGCCGGTAGCGACCCCAGAGCGGCGCCGCGGACCATCGTCGCCACTCGGCCGGGGGCGAGCGGCCGAACTCGAGCGCCGGCAGCCCGGCATCCCCGATGGCATCGTCGCCGTGCTCACGGGCACCGAGCCGCAGCCCGTTCCCACCCTCCGGGTTGGCCACCGTGAAGCCGGGATCGAGGTCGTCCACGACGATCGTGCCGTCGCCTCTCGACTCCCACGGCACAGGTCGAACCCCTTCGATCACCTCCGCGTCCACTGTTGCCTGCTCGTCCACCTCCGGCACGTCCACCGTGAACGTCTCCCGGTTGAGAGCCAGGTACGGATCCACCGCGAGCCGAACCGGTGGCTCCGGCAGCACGACGCCGAGCTCCACGGCGCTGCGACCCTGCAGGTACACAGGATCGAACGACTCGATGGTCACCGGGGCCCCACGCCCTGGAGCACCCGGTCCGCCCGGACCTCGACCAGGACCACGGCCTCGGCGAGGACCACCTTCCCCGGGCCGTCCGATCCCGTACACGACCTTGGCGACGCCGGCCACCGGCTCATCGTTGCGCAGCACCAGGGCAAGCTGGTAGCGCGCACTCCCATCCTCACCGTCCGCAAGCCGGTACGCCCGCACATCCGCCACCTGGAAGCCAGGGAGATCCGTGGCGCCGAGCCACTCGTCGAGGTATGCAGAGAGATCGAGCCCGAGGTCTGCTGCTGCACTCTCCACATCGTCGACGGTGAAGTTGCCGCCCCGATGACGCTCTCGCAGGCTCGCCAGCAACCGGCCAGCGGCTTCGGCACCGAGAGTATCCACGATGGACTCGGCCACGGCGCCGCCTTTCAGCGTCAGCACGTCCAGGCTCTTCTGCGGCTCCTCCCGCGGCTCCAAGTCCCGCAGTGAGGTTGTCAGCACCGTGTTCCACACCTCGGGCCGCTCGGTGGCCGAGCGGATGACAGCCTCCACGAAGCTTCCCTGGCGACGACCTCCGCCGAAGTAGGCGCCGAGGGTCCGGCCGATCACCTGGTTCAGCTCCGGGCTGAACAGGTGCGCCGAGAAGTAGCCACGGGTCCCGGCAACCACCTCGGAGGCCATGTTTTCCGTCACGAACTGCAGGGCCAGCGCGTTCGGCCCTTCGGGCCCTGTGACCGTCAGGAAGCACGAGCGGGCGAACGCCACGAACGGGTTGCCGCCCGAGAAGTCGTTCTCGAAGAACATCTGCACCCGCTCACGCAGTGCCCGCGCAACCCCTCCCTCGCGCTCGGCGAGCTCATCTCGGTTGCGGAGCACCCGATCGAACCGGGCGGTGGGAAAACCGGACTCCCTCACCAGCAGCAGACCCGGAGGAGCCAGCGTGGTATCCAGGCGCCAGCCCCCGCCGTACGACCGCAAGTTGGTCGGAACCTCGACCAGCGTGTAGCCCGAGTACGGGTACGTCAGCCCCGTCGGCTCCGTGGCCTCGAGCCGATCGGCGAGCCACCGGGTGATCTCGTCCGACGCTTCCGACAGCACCTCCAGGTTGTCCGCGTGCACCGGGCTCAACAGAAGCTCGCCATGCACGTCGCCGATCGTCGCGGACACCGCCTCGAACCGGGAGGCCACCAACGCCACCTGATCAACCGGTGCGCCCGGCCGGAAGCGGAAGCTCCCCGCATGACCCTCGCGGCGACCGGGACCCGCCACCAGCCACTCCTCCGGCACCGAGACCTGGAGATCCACCTCGAAGAAGTCCGCGGGGCGACGGCGCGGATCGTCCCGGCCCACGTCCGGGCCCGGAGTCGGCAGCCAGTGAACCCCCGGCATCAGCGCCACGAACCGACGATCGAACAGCCCCTTGTCGTACCCGAGGAGCATCAGCTGGCCGTCACGCGGCGTCAGCTCATAAAACCGCTTGACGGAGTCCAGGTACCCGAAGTTGAGGTTCGGCGCCCCATCTGCTCTCAGCCGAAGGTCGACACGCTCCCCAGGCGCCAGCGGCGTCGCCAGACTGATCTCGAGCACGCCATCGGTGTGGTCGAAGTCGAGGGTCGCGCCATCCGCTGTCTCCACCGAGCGCACGGCAAGCCCCGGGTTGAACGACAGGAGCGCCGTCTTCAGGGTGGCCTCTGCCGGAGCGGCCAGCGTCATCTCGCAGTCGAGCTCGAGGCTATGACCAGGATCGATCTCGACCGAGCCTGCGACGGACTCGAGATCCGGGTACGGTTCCCCGAGGCGATCCGCATGCGCCGCCGCCCAGCGGTCCATCGCCCGCATCGTGTGCAGCCGTACTGCCGTGGCGCCTGCCAGGCACCCGAGCGCCAGCACCAGCACCAGGGCGCCCACGGCGGCCCGGCGCCCGCGCGAACCGCCGTCCAGCCGCGGGTACACCGCCGCTGCCACCACCAGCAAGCCGGCGGCGGCGACCAGCACTCCGAGCCGCTGGAGCCAGCCATCCCATGTCGCGATCACCGGCAGCACGTCGGAAGGAAACGCCATGCTCAGCTGACCGCTGATGTCGGCCATCGACGTCCACACCAGCGGCACCCACCACAGGCCGACCACCGAGACACCCAACAGCACGAGCAAGAGCACCGCGGAGATCAGACGGTTGCGCACGACAACCGCGACGAGATAGGTGAGCGCGAGCACGAATGCGAACGCCGGCACCGCCATCGGCCCGACGAAGCCGATCAGCGAGGCAGTGTTCAAGGTCCCGCCCAGGGGAGCCCCTACGGCCTGCAAGAGCAAACCGAGAAGCTGCAGCAGCACGGCGACACCCACGACCGGAACCCAGGACATGATCAGCACGCCGAGAAACCGGCCGGCGAGCAGCTCGAGGTTCGATACCGGCCGGGCATCGAGAACCTCCACCATCCGCTCGCGCTCATCGCGCGCGCGGACATCGAAGCCGAGGAACACCAGTCCGGCCATGAACACGAGCAGGTAGTAGAAGCCGAGGACGCTCAGCAGGTAGCGGGGGTTGATCGACGCCACGGTCGCCGAGAACGACGAGAAGAACGCGTGCAGAAACGAGTAGTACAGCCAGGCAACGACTCCAACGGCGTACGCGATGACCAGGAACGCCCAGTACCGTACGAGCCGCCGCGTCAAGCGCATCTCCGCCCGGGCGATCGCCCAGATCTCATGCCATCGCATCACGCCACCTCCGCCGGCTCGTCCGCAACCGCCACGTCGGCCCGTCCCCGGGCGGCCATGAAGGCCAGATAGCCCTCCTCGAGGGTCGGCGTCGCCACCGGCGACCCGCCGGACAGCTCGTCGGCCGAGCCCACGACCACGCGCACCCGGACCACTCCATCACTGACCGCGCGCGAGACCATCTCCACGCCCTCCGGCACCTTCGGGTCGGCGCCGCCCTCGCCAGTGAGCTCGAACACCTGCCCACGCGCCTGCTCGACCAGCTCGCCAGGGCTACCACGGAACACCACCTGACCGCGGTCGATCAGCGCCAGGTCGTGGCAGCCGGCGCCGAGGTCCGCGACGATGTGCGTCGACAGGATGATCACCCGCTCGCGACCGAGGTTTGCCATGAGCTCGCGAAACCGGATCCGCTCCTCCGGATCGAGACCGACCGTGGGTTCATCCACCACCAGGTACCGCGGCTCGTGGACCAGGGCCTGTGCCACTCCGAGCCTCCGGAGCATTCCACCCGACAGCTTCTTGACCTTGCGATCCGCCACGCCGTCGAGCCCCACCGACGCCAGCACCTCGCCCACCCGGCGGCTTCGCTGGGCGCGGTCGCGCACACCTGACAGCAGCGCCAGAGTGTCGAGCACCTCCTCGACCCGATGGAGGCGCCACGCGCCGAACTCCTGCGGCAGATAGCCGATCAACGGCCGCACCTTCGATCTCTCGCTCACCACATCGTGGCCGTCCACGCGGGCCGTCCCCGCGCTCGGCACCAACAGGGTGCAGAGGATCCTCATCAGCGTGCTCTTGCCGGCGCCGTTCGGTCCGAGCAGACCGAACAGCCCAGGACCGATCTCCAGATCGATCCCGTCGAGGGCGACCGTGCCACCTTTGTACGTGTGCCGAATCCCGTCCACGACGACCGACGGGTCACCTGATCCAGGCTCTGGTCGGCTGCTCAATCTGTCCATCGGTCCTCCTCCTGCGCGACAGCGTACTCCACTTCTGTTACGACCGCTGCTTCCGGAAGGTTCACGGCTGCTGCCCGCAAAAGGACTCCTCGGCCTTCGTCGTCAGTCTCCCGTTGCGTGCTACAGTCGCTGTATGACCAACGGTTCAACTGCGTCAGCGTTACATCTAGCCCGGCTTGCACTCATCACTGCCGTGACGCTCGGTTCCGCCGCCTGCTCGACCGGCGTCGGCATCGACGCGGGAGGCGAGTGGACGCGGTTCTACCTGAAGCCGTACGAGCAGGTGTTCGCCGGTGCGGTTCGCGCCCTGGAGGAGATCGGCGCCGCAGTCGACATCGAGGACCCGGAGCGGGGACGGATCCAGGCCACCATCGATCAGCGCGCGCGCTCCGTGGTGCTCGACGTCCGCGTCGAGCACCGCGAGGAGACCGTCCGCGTGGATGTTCTCGCCCGATCCGGCGTCCTCGACGCACCCGCCCAGCGTGCCGACACCGAGCGCGCGGTCCGCAGCTACCTCGACGAGCTGGATCGGACCCTGCGCGTCCGCCCGGAGTGATCCCCGCCTCGACCACTGGACGACAAGCGCACCGTAGACAGGGCACAGGTCGCCGAGAGAGACCAGCGATCTCCCAAGGTGGTCGGCGTGGGATGGTCATCGCCGGGGGCCGCTGGCCGGTGTCCGGCTTGCCACGGCGAAGCTCGGAGAGCGAAGACGGGTGACCGGGGCCGACGCTTGCACCTCGACCATCCTGGGCCGTCGCGCTCGCCTCCTGCATGGACCGCGGACGTCTCGTCCGCAGCATCGAGCTTGCAGCAGGGCCCGATGCGGACCAGAGGTCCGCGGTCCGTGGGAGCGTGCTACGGGGCGGCTCGGCAGTTTGCGGGGCCGGTGTCTGCCCCTGTGGGCCACGGTGGTCGGGGCATCGTGCCCCGACGCGCCGCTACGACAGCGTACGCCGTCTGGGTTGGAACGGATCTCACCCTGTCTGGGTCAGCCAGGCAAGCGTCCGCGGAACATCCAGCAGGTAGCTGGCGACGACCTCGAAGGCAAGGTGATCCGGCAACGCCTGCTGGAACTTGCTGAGGCGGTAGGCCGGCAGTCCGGCCAGCAGCCCTCGCTGGACCTGAGGATCGTCCCAGTAGTCCTGGGTCCTCAGCCGGTCGATCGCTGTCATCAGCTCTGGCCCAGGCGTTGATCTCGCCTGGACTCGGATACCGAAGCTGTCCGCCGTCACCTTCCAGTCGGGGTGCTGGAGCATCAGGGCGTACTTGAGCGTCTGGTTGATCCGCCCTCCCGCGTAGGTGTCCCAGTGGGCGCCGTTCTCGTCCACGCGGAGGCCCGTTCCGGTCCGCCGCAGCGGCTCGCCGAGCTCACCTCGCAGCTGCTCCACCACCGCCGCGGCGCGCCGATCCAGGTACGGGTAGGGTTCGTCGCTGATCAGCACCTGCCGGATCTGCTGGCACACCTCGAACGACAGGAGCTGTGGGATCACGCTCCCCCAGCGCGGCTTGGCGCCCGCAGGCGCGGGTGTCACCTGCACCACTCTCTCGGCGTGCAGAACATCGTCCACGATCCACGCCCGACCACTCAGGAGGAACGACGCCGACACCTCCAGCTGGTCCACGAACCCCTGCTCCAGCGACCCGATCTCGCGCTTGCTCGCCGTCAGCACGCGGTACACCTCGGGGCTCGAGAACACCGCATACAGCTCCATGAAGCTCTTCCGCCCGTACACGCGCTCCGCACGATCGCCCATCGAGTAGCGACCGTCCGCCAGGAACAGAAAGTCGGCTCCATGCATATGCTCGAGCAGCGACTCCAGCTCTGCCCGGTCGATACCGGAAAAGTCGGGCACGCGGGCCAGCCGCTGCCACAGGTCGTCAGCCGTGATCCCACCCAGCTGCAGACACAGCGCCAGGATCTGATGCACCAGCACCGGCCAGCAGCGACTCTGGACCTCCACCGGCTCCACCCACCGTTGCCGCGCCAGCTCGATCAGCGCCACCGCCTGGAGAACCGTCTCCGGCGTCTCGCACAGGAACGTGGTGTTCGCCATCTGACCGGGCCGGCGGCCGGTCCTGCCCATCCGCTGCAGAAACGACGACACCGTGGACGGAGCGTTGGCCTGGAGCACGGCATCCAGATCGCCGACGTCGATCCCCAGCTCCAGGGTCGAGGTGCACACGATGCAGGCATCGCGCCCATGTGAGAACCTCGCCTCCGCAGCCGCTCGCTCCTCGTACGACACCGAGCTGTGGTGGACGAACACGTCAGTGCCCTGCCCGCGCATCCGGGCGGCGATCGCCTCGGTCAGCGCGCGGCTCTGACAGAACAGCAGGCTCTTGGCGCCCTTCGCCG
>CAZEJK010000105.1:0-955 GCA_964512045.1 uncultured Thermoanaerobaculia bacterium | reverse complement strand
GCCCGCGCCGCCGTGTGCGCGATCTCCGGCACCGTGTCGCGCAGGCAGACCGCCACCGACCGCTCACCCGGCGGCACCTGTGGCTGCACCACGTGCCCGTCGCGTCCCGACGAGCCGGACAGCCAACGAAGGATCTCCTGTGGGTTCCCGACGGTTGCGCTGAGCCCCACCCGTTGGACGTCGCCACCGCCGAGCCACTGGATCCGCTCCAGCACCGAGACCAGGTGGGCGCCGCGGTCCGTGCCGGCCATGGCGTGCACCTCGTCGACAATCACCGTCTGCACTCCAGCGAGCAGCTTCGGCGCGGGGATCCACCCTGACAGCAGCATCACCTCGAGCGACTCCGGCGTGGTCATCAGCAGCTCGGCAGGCTCGTCGACGAAGCGCTTCCGCTCACCCCTTGTGGCGTCGCCGTGCCACACGAACCGCCGCAGGCCGACCATCTCGGTGTAGGTGGCGAGGCGCTCGGCCTGGTTGTTGAGCAGCGCCTTGATCGGCGCCACGTACAGCGCGCCGACGCTGCCGCCCTGTGGGGGATTGCGCATCAGGTTGGCGAGCACCGGGAAGATCGCCGCCTCGGTCTTGCCGCCCGCCGTCGGCGCGAGGATCACCGCGTTGGCGCCGTCCAGCAGCACCGCGCCGGCCTCATCCTGCACCGGCCGCAACGAGCTCCAGCCGAGCCGCGACGCGATCGCCTCCTGCAGTCGAGCCGGGAACCGCGCAAAGGTGCTCACGTCAAAACGTCACCACGGCGGGCTCGTAGCCCGCCTCGTCCTCGGGCTCGGCGTCGTACGGCGGCCTGCCCGCGGCGAGCCGGCGCTCGTCCTCGGTGGCGTGCTTCGGCTCGAACCCCGCGTCGGCCATCGGCTCGTGGTCGGCGCTCTCCTCGACCATGTCGAGCTGGTCCACCAGCTCGCGGAGAAACTGACGCGGCACCACCCCGACGTCGCCCCGG
>CAZEJK010000104.1:0-17115 GCA_964512045.1 uncultured Thermoanaerobaculia bacterium | reverse complement strand
TCGCCAAGCTCGTCGGCGGCGTCGCCCAGATCAAGGTCGGTGCGGCCACCGAGACCGAGATGAAGGAGAAGAAGGCACGCGTCGAGGACGCGCTGCACGCCACCAAGGCTGCGGTGGAGGAAGGCATTGTGGCCGGCGGCGGGGTCGCCCTGCTGCGCGCCCAGAGCGAGGTTGCGAAGCTGCAGGACAAGCTCACCGGGGACATCCTGACCGGCGCCCGCATCCTGCTGCGCGCCCTCGAGGAGCCGACCCGCCAGATCATCCGCAACACCGGCAGCGACGAGGCAGCGGTGATCGTGCGCGAGATTCGCGCCCTGGGCGGCGACATCGGCTACGACGCACAGGAGGGCAAGGTCACCGACATGATCAAGGCCGGCATCATCGACCCGGCCAAGGTCACCCGCAACGCGCTGCTCAACGCAGCATCGATCGCCGGGCTCCTGCTCCTCACCGAGGCGCTGGTGGCGGAGATCGAGGAGGAGAAGAAAGGCGCGACGGCGGGCGACGACATGGGGGGGATGGGCGGCATGTACTGATCCGGCCCACCATTGTCTCTGTGGGCCTGGGCTCGTGCCGTGGCCCCGGGAGACTGCCACTTGGATGCTGCTCCGAGCGTGTACGGCCAGGGTCTCAATGGGACACGGTCCCCTTGCCGGACGCTGGTCGCAACGGCGTTCACCATCTCTGGCCGAAGATCGGAAAGCAGAGATACGTGCTACGGAAACTGAGAAGGGAGACAGGCAGATGGACAGGTTGAGCACTCGCCGCAGAGGTACTCAGGCGGCTGAACCGAGGAATCAGCGCGAGGCGCCAGAGCCCCTCGTGGCCAACAGACGAAAAGGCAGATCCGCACCCGCCCTGCAGCTGCTGCGATACGGTTCGAGCTGTGTACTGGTCTTCGTGGCGTTCCTGGTCGCGCCCGCCATTGTCGCCGCGCAGGCTGACACGGAGGGGTTACCGATGAACTCCCACGCCAAGCGCTACGGAAGTGGATGGGAGTGCGACTGGGGCTACCGCAACGTCGATCAGTCGTGTGTGGCGGTTCAGGTCCCCCCGAACGCTCATCTTGCCTACTCCGGTGGCGGATGGGAGTGCGACCGGGGTTACCGCGAGGTCAACGGAGCCTGCTCGGTGGTCGAAGTTCCTGCGAACGCCTTCCTTGATTCCCGTGGTAATGGGTGGCGGTGCGACCGCGGCTACGTGCAGGACGATCGGTCATGTAGCGCGGTCACCGTCCCTGAAAACGCGTATCTGGCGGATTCCTTCGGGCGTCAGTGGGAGTGTGATCGAGGCTACCGGAGAGCCGACCAGTCCTGCGTGCCCGTCGCGGTACCGGAACACGGTTATCTCGACAGCTCCGGAGACGGCTGGAGGTGCGAACGGGGGTATCGCGCTTCCGCTGACTCGTGTGTGCCTGTCGAGGTTCCTTCCCAAGCCTATCTTGCTCGCTCCGGAACCGACTGGGAATGCAGCCGCGGGTTCTTGCGAAGTGGCGATTCATGCGTCGCGGTCGAGGTGCCTGAGCACGGCCACCTCGCCTCGTCGGGGAGCGGCTGGGAGTGCAAGCGTGGCTACGTGGAAAGGGGTGGTGCGTGCCTGGCGCTCGTCGTCCCGGAGAACGCACACATCGGATACTCAGGTAACAACTGGAGCTGTAATCCGGGCTATCGGCGGCAGGGAGAAGAGTGCAGCCAGAACGAAGGCTAGAGAACTGCCTTGAGTCCCGACTGACCAGAGCATTGCTCTGACCTCATCTGAGCGCTTCTCGCCGACGATCTGCACGAATCTCCTGCGCTCCAGGCAGCCAATCCGGCTTTCGCGCACACCACACAGGGTGACCGCGAACCGAAGCGCTCGGTCGCAACCCGCGGTTGCTTCGTTCGGACCGACATGACCGCGCTCATCTGCAAGGTCGAGGGGGCGTGAGTCGACGTCTCTCCTCTCACTTCCCAGCGCTCCGCGAGCGAGTCAGACCGTAGCTCTTGAGCTTCCGGTACAGCGTCGCCGAGCCGATCCCCAGCTGCTCGGCGGTGCGCGTCTGGTTGCCGCCGTTGAGCTCCAGCACCGCGATGATGTACTCCTTCTCAATCTCGTCGAGCGGCTGCACCGCGCCCGCGTTCACCACCGGCCTGGGAAACGCCTGGCGGACCTCCTCGGGCAGGTCCTCGAGGTCCACGCGACTGCCGCGTGCGAGCGCGACAGCACGCTCCATGGCATTCTCCAGCTCGCGCACGTTGCCCGGCCACTCATAGCGCAGGAGCTGATCAGCAGCAGCTGGTGCGAGGCCGGTGATCTTGCGTCCCATTCGAACCGCCGCATCCGCCAGCAGGACCCGGGCGAGCGGCAGGATGTCCTCCCTGCGGTCGCGCAGCGGCGGAACGTCCAGCTCGACGACCTTGAGCCGGTAGTAGAGGTCCTGCCGGAATGCCCCGTCTGCGACCACGTGGGCAAGATGGCGGTTGGTGGTTGCCAGGACGCGAACATCCACCGGCCGGCTTGTGTTCTCCCCGACCCGACGGATCTCCCGCTCCTGGAGCACGCGCAGGAGCTTGACCTGCATGCCCGATGAGATCTCACCGATCTCGTCCAGCAGGAGCGTTCCATGGTTGGCCGCTTCGAACAGGCCGGGCCGGTCCGAGGCCGCACCGGTGAACGCACCCCGCTTGTGACCGAAAAGCTCACTCTCGAGGAGAGTCTCGGTGATGGCGCCGCAGTTGACGGCGACGAACGGCCCGGCGGCCCGCGTTGACTCGTCGTGGACGAGGCGCGCGACTCTCTCCTTTCCCACACCGCTCTCGCCAGTGATGAGCACCGTGGCATCGACCTTGGCCACACGTCGTGCCAGGTCCACCACCTTCTGCATCTTCAAGCTCTTGGAGACGATCCCGGGTGCATCGTCGACGTCGCGCGACACGCGGACCACAGCTTGGCGGTGCCCTCGGAGCTTCTCCTCGGCCGCCTTCAAGCTCTCCGTGACCCTGCTGAGTGAAACATCCAGGCACTGCTTGAGGCGACCCGAGTCGAAGAACGCGAGCTCCTCGGCGCGTTCGTCACCCCATCCTTCGCGCGTGCGCCCGAGGAGGTTACAGGCCGCATGGCCATTGCCCAGGCATCGATCTTCGAGGACGTAGACCTCCTTGCCGTTGGTCCGGCTGAAGTAGCCGCTCATCAGGCCGCAGATGGTCCAGCACACCGCCGAATCGGAGCGGCCGAAGTGCAGGAGATGCTGCTCCGCCTCGTAGGATGCAAGCAGCATCGACCCCTGCTTGGAAAGAGGGTCCTCACTTCCCGGCTGGGTGCGGAAGAGGCCCCCGAGCCTGCAGAGATGGGGGCCGGCGCGACGCCACTCCTCGTTGCTCGCCCACTTGAACTCCTTCTGCATGGCCTCCGCCATGCGCCAGCCATGGGCGAAGCCGAACTGGGTGAGCACCGCGCGGGCAGCAACCAGCCCGAGGTTCTCGACCAGATACTGCCTGAGAATCCCCATGGCCACGGCGTCGAGCAGGAGGGCGCGTTGCCCAGCAAAACGGATCATGCCCCCTTCGGGGTCAAGCGCCAGGAGCTCCTCGTGGTGCAGATCGTCGACGCGCATTGGCCTCCTCTTTCATTTTGAAATCATCCTATCTCATTTTGATCGGATCCGCGATGAAGGAAATCGTCTGCGTGGCGCAAACGCCTGCAAACAAGACCGCAATGTGTCTGGCAAAGAGATTGCAATGGAGATCAATCAGCGAGGCACCAGGTACGACGGTCAGGCCAGAGCCAGATGCGGGCGGCCTAACGGACCCGGTCAAAGAGCGGCCGAGAAAAGGAGGTCGAACATGAGCGACTGTGAGGCCGGCTTCAGTGGCCGGAACCTGATGCTGGCCGTGCTCGTCGGCGCGATCGCCGGTGCAGGAGCGGTCATGCTGCTGGCGCCACGAGTCCGCCGGAGAGCCGCCGAGCGGATCCGCGGACTGACCCATGACCTGCCGAGCCAGGTCTCGGCCGCCGTGGGCCCAACAGAGGACGAGGCCTCCTTGACGGTCTCTTGAGGCCGAGGACAGAGCTCGCAACCCGGCCGCGTACTTTCTACGCGCGCCGCGGCGTCTCTCTTGGGTAGAAACTGCGTTTCACGGCGGGGCGTCCGGGGGCCAGATTCGAGATGTGTCCTGGAAACTCGGCCTGTGCACGTGCCATGGCATTTGCGAAACCAATTTTAATGGAAAGATAGGTTCTATATGAAACAGACAATCATGATTGCTCTTCTCGGTGTGGCCTCGGTGGCGCTCGTCGCAGCGGCGGCAGCAGCAGAGGAGCTGACGGTCAACTCCATCCTGGTGGCACAGCAGGCCGGCGCCCCGGCCCACGGCATCATCGCCATGGTCAACGACCCGGCCAACACCATCGCCATGACGGCCGCGGACATCGCCACTCTGCGTCGTGCCGGCGTGCCGGAGAGGGTCATCACTGCGATCTGGGCCCAGGTCCCGCCACTGGAGCCGGTGCCCGAGCCACTGCAGCCCGATGATACCCGCCTGGTCGATGTAGTGCGAATGACCACGTCGGGAATGTCCGACACGAACATTGCCGAGCAGGTGCGGCAGTCCGCGGAGGCGTACAGCCTCTCGGTCAACGACCTTGTCTACCTCAAGCAGAACGGCGTCCAGGAGTCGACGATCGCGGCATTGATGGCAACTGTAGCAGGACCTCGGGACGCGCCGGCCGTCGCACCGTCAGAGCTCGTCTTCAACGATCTGGTGATGGTGAAGAAGGGGCTCTTTGGGTTCTTGAAGAAGGACCGCACGGGTCGCCTGGTCATGGATGGCGACACCCTCCGCTGGGAGGACGCCCGTGGCTCGGAAGGGAGCTTCCAGTTCCAGACCACAGGCATCGACAAGGTGTGGTTCACCTGCGAAGCGCGGTCCTCTGAGAACTTTTGCCATCAGATCAACTTCAAGATCGTCAAGGGCGACAGCTACCGGTTCCAGGACGGCCGCCGCGGGACGGGATCCAACGCGGCTGTCCTCGAGGTCATGGATGCGTTGCGCACGTACCACCCGCGCCTCGACTTCTCGACGCCGAGCGTCGATGACTGACATCCTGACGTTGGAAGACGGTCGGCACAGCGCGACGACCAGAACCGGAATCCTCTCTCGGGACTCGATCGGTGCGAGTTGCAGGTCCTGTCCATCTAGCCGGACACCTGCCCGAGTCTGGCAGAAGGAGACACAGTGAACGCACTCAAGATCGTGGCCATGCTGGCGCCGACCCCGACTGGACTGTCCAGGCATGCTCGTACGCCTGAAGGACGGGCTCCGACGCACCTCGATCAATCGCGGCTGGCGTCGCCCGCCCGCTCGGTCCCTGCGGTCAGTCGCTCTGGAACGTAGCACGGCGGTCGATCGCTCGGCTTCGGGCCCCTCGTGATGCAGCTCGTGCCCGAGCAACGGCAGCGTGATCAGAATGATGGAACATCGCCTCATTCTGACCGAATCGACACTCCTTCACAGCTCTCGCCCGTCTCGCGATGCAATGAGCACGGGCTTCTCCCCTGGTGGCACGATGACTGCTTACTGCATGGGTGGACAGCCAGCTCCGACGGATCCTCGCCGCAGAGACGTCGAGCAACTGGCGGCAGCGGATAGAAGAGAAGTAGCGACGAAAGATCTGATGCTCAAGGAGATCAAGGATGAACACCGCGATGGAGACCACCAAGGGCAAAGAGGATTCCCCATCCCAGCGGATGTCTGACGAGAATCTTCGAGGACGAACGGTAATCTCGGCAGAAGGTCAGGTCATGGGAGAGGTCACCGCTCTCTTCTTCGACAGCCGCGCCTGGCGCGTGGAGTCGCTCCAGGTCAAGCTGCAAAGGGATATCGCCGACCGGCTCGGAGTCGACAGGAGCGTGTTCCGTGCTGGAACACTCGAGATCCCTGTCCGGCTGGTGCAAGCGGTCGGTGACACCGTGGTCCTTTCCATCGAGACAGCCGGGCTGCGCGATCTCATTCTGAGTGAGAGCGAGACTCCTCCCCCTATACCGAAAGAGGACGAGGCGCATCCCTGATGGCGGAACGTTGCCCATAGGCGCCGAATCGCTGGCCAGAACCACTCATCTGGAGTCGAAGCCAACCAGGTGAACAGAAGGTAGCCTCCTCCCCTGATCGGAGGCGTAACGGGAACGGAGCTCGACGTCAACACAACCACCCCCTTCATCGCTGCGCCACGCCTGCGCGAAGAGCCGATCCGCGCCGAGATCTTCGGTATCGAGCGCCTGGAGGAGCACGCCGAGAGCCTGGCAGCGGCCCAGGGCACGACCGGCAAACCTTCCAAGGGACGCGATCTCCTCGCCCGGGTTGACGACAACGCAAGAGTCCTCGTCGCTGCCTACCAGAACATCGCCGACACCGTGCGGCAGAAGAAGGAGATCACACCTGCCGCGGAGTGGCTCCTCGACAACTTCCACGTCGTCGACGAACAGATACGGGACATACGGGACCACCTCCCGAGAGGCTACTACCGTCTCCTGCCCAAAATCGCGGAAGGTCACCTGGAGGGACATCCGCGCGTCTATGGGCTGGCCTGGGCCTACGTTGCCCACACCGACAGCCGGTTCCAGCTGGTGACCCTGCAGCGGTTTGTCAGCGCCTACCAGCGCGTCCAGCCGCTCACCATCGGAGAGGGGTGGGCGGTCGCCATCCACCTGCGCGTCGCCATGGTGGAGAACCTGCGACGGCTGGCACAGCTGATCGTCCGCTCCCGCCAGGCGCGGGCCACGGCCGACGAGCTGGCGGACCGTCTGCTGGGTCTCAGCGGCTGGCGGGTGGAGCAGGCAGAGGATGTTCTGCAGCGTCTGAGCGACGTCCCTCTGGTTGACGCCTTCGCCATGCAGCTCTTCCAGCGACTTCGTGACCAGGATCCCTCGATCCTGCCGGTCCTGGCCTGGCTCCACGAGAGACTGAGCGCCCAGGGGACATCGGCCGATGAGGTGGTTGCTCGCGAGCAGCACGCCCAGGGCGCGGCCAACGTCACCGTCAGCAACCTCATCACTAGCATGCAGCGGATGTCCTCCGCCGACTGGACCGGTTTCTTCGAGGCCATCAGTCTGGTGGACGAGGTGCTCCGTGCCGTCCCCGGGTTCACGGAGATGGACTTCGCGACGCGCAACCAGTGCCGGATCCAGGTCGAGGTGCTCTCCCGCGGCTCGGGGCGCCCCGAGGTCGAGGTGGCCCGCAGCGCCGTCCGCCTGGCACGCGACGCGGGCCGGGAGAGCGTCGAGGAGGATCGACCGGGCGCGGCGGCGGCGCCGGATGACGCTGCGGTGGGCCCTGCCCAGAGCGGCGCCGGACGTACCGATGCCCCAAGCAGACGTGCCGAAGAGTATCCGGGGTACTACATCCTGTCCAAGGGGCGGCGCACCTTCGAGAAGCGGCTGGGCTTTCGTGCTCCCTTGCGAGTCTGGCTCCGCCGCTTCTATCGTGCCCATGCGACCGGCGGCTACTTCGGAGCGGTGACCGCCGTCACAGCCGTCCTGCTCGGCGGCCTTCTCTTCCTCACCTGGACCGCCGGGGCAGGCCTTCCGGTCCTTGTCCTGCTGGGTTTCCTGGGTCTCGCGCCCGCCTCGGAGATCGCGGTGGCCCTCGTCCACCGCCTGGTGACGCTGCTCGTCTCTCCCAGGTTGCACCCCAAGCTCGAGCTCGCTCACGGAGTGCCTTCAAAGCTCCGAACCATGGTTGTCGTGCCCACGCTGCTGACCAGCCAGGCCGACATCGAGGAGCAGGTCGAGCGGCTCGAGGTGCACTACATGGCGAACTCCGACGGGCATCTTCACTTCGCCCTCCTCTCTGACTGGACGGATGGCCACCACGAGCACATGCCCGGGGACGACGAGCTCCTGGCCACTCTGGTTGACGGTATCGCGCGCCTCAACGAGAAGCACGCAGGGCCGCCCGGCGGAGGCAGCCGATTTCTCGTGCTACATCGCCGGCGTCTCTGGAACAAGGGAGAAGGCAGGTGGATCGGATGGGAACGGAAGCGAGGCAAGCTCCACGAGCTGAATCAACTCCTCCGCGGTGCTCGAGATACGACCTTCATCTCGATCAACGGGCAGCCGCCGACAGTGCCCCAAGGGGTTCGCTACGTCATCACCCTGGATGCCGACACGCGGCTTCCCAGGGGGGCCGTCTACCGCCTGGTCGGGGCCATGGCGCACCCGCTCAACCGGCCACGATTCGACCCGCAGGAAGGTCGGGTCGTCGAAGGCTATGCGATCCTGCAGCCCCGGATCACGCCATCTCTACCAACCGGTCCCCGGAGCACCGCCTACCAACGGATCGTCTCCGGCCCCGGGGGAGTCGACCCCTACGCGGCAGCGGTGTCCGACGTGTATCAGGACCTGTTCGAGGGGGGCTCGTACACGGGAAAGGGGATCTACGACGTCGACACCTTCGAGACGGCACTGGAGGGGAAGGCCCCGGAGAGCACCCTCCTCAGTCACGATCTCTTCGAGGGCGTGTTCGCCCGTGCAGGCCTATTGACCGACGTCGATCTCTTCGAGGAGTTCCCCACCAGCTACCTCGTGGACGCCCGCCGTCACCATCGATGGGTGCGGGGCGACTGGCAGCTCCTGCCGTGGATCCTCGGGGTCGCGCGCGACGCCGCGGGTCACAGGCAGAAAGCTCGCATTCCCACAGCGAGCCGATGGAAGATGGTGGACAACCTCCGCCGCAGCCTGGTTGCGCCTTCGTCGCTTGTCGCGGCGGTGGCCGCATGGGTCCTGCCCGCAGCTCCTCCGCTTCTATGGACCGGCCTGGCCGTCGGATCTGTCGCTGTACCGGCCCTCATCCCGGTTCTCGATAACCTCCTCCCCCGGCGATCAGGGATCTCCAAGCGGAGCCACCTCCGCGCCGTGGGCCGAGACATCCATGTAGCCTTGGCGCAGACACTCCTCGCCATCACCATGCTCGCCGATCAGGCATGGCTCATGTCGGACGCCGTCGTGCGCACGCTCGGGCGGCTCTGCCTGACGAGGCGCAATCTCCTCCAGTGGGTGACCGCGGCGCAGGCGAGCAACGGCGCCTATCCGAGGCTGAGGACGTTCTACAGGGACCTCCGCTGGGGTGTGGTCGTCGCCCTTGGCGCCGGCACGCTCTGTGCTCTGATCAAGCCGGAAGCCTGGCCCGTGGCAGCGCCGCTCGTTCTCCTCTGGGTGCTGGCGCCTGCCCTTGCCTGGCGGATCAGCGTCCCCTCACGGCATGCGCGGCCACAGGCTCTGTCGGCTCAGGAGATGCGTTCACTGAGGCTCGTCGCCCGCCGGACCTGGCGCTTCTTCGAGACCTTTGTCGACGAGGTTGAGCATGCTCTCCCGCCAGACAACTTCCAGGAAGACCCCGAGCCTGTCCGTGCTCACCGCACGTCGCCGACGAACATGGGTCTGTACCTGCTCAGCACGATCGCCGCCCATGACTTCGGCTGGATCGGGACTGCAGACACCGTCACACGGCTCGAGACGACGCTGGCGACCATGGCCAGATTGCACCGAGTCCGAGGCCATTTCTGCAACTGGTACGACACGCGCGACCTCAGGCCGTTGGAGCCGATCTACATCTCCACCGTCGACAGCGGCAACCTGGCCGGGCACCTGATCGCCGTGGCGCAGGCGTGCCGCGAGCTCCGAGATCGCCCCTCACTCGGCGCCGAGATCGTGCCAGGGATCCGAGACGCTCTCCACCTGGTCATCGAGTCAGCACGGCGGGCCGAGCATCAACCAGGCCCGCAGACGGCGCCCAGGGTGCAGCTGTGCGAGGTCGCGGAAGGGATGATGGCCGCCCTGGAGGATCCCCCTGCGGCTCCTGCCGAGTGGGTCGCGCGCGTCGAGCAGCTCGAGATTCACGCGGAGCGGCTCCTGGATACGGCCGTTACCCTCGGCGGCGGCGAAGACGGGTCGGCGTCCGAGACCCTCGTTTGGGCACGGACCGTTCGCGACTGCATCCGAAGCCACGCTCGTGACCTCGAAGCATCCATCCTCCTCGAAGGTCTGGATACGTCCGAGAGGGCCGAGACCACCTTCGGGCGTCGTCTGGAGGCCCTCGCACGGCGTGCCGAGGGAATGGTCGAGGCCATGGACTTCCGGTTTCTCTTCGATCCCTCGCGCAAGCTCTTCTCGATCGGCTACCGCGTCGCCGACCGCACGCTCGATCCCAGCTGCTACGACCTGCTGGCCTCCGAGGCCAGGCTGGCGAGCTTCGTGGCCATCGCCAAGGGCGATGTCGATCCGCGGCACTGGTTCCTCCTCGGCCGGGCTCTCACGCCGATAGGCAGCGGCGCGGCCCTCGTCTCTTGGTCGGGATCCATGTTCGAGTACCTGATGCCGGTGCTGGTGATGCGGCAGCCCGCCCACAGCCTGCTCGACCTCTCCTGCCGACTGGTGGTGGAGTATCAGATCCGGTACGGCGCGGACCGCAAGGTCCCGTGGGGAGTCTCCGAGTCGGCCTACAACGTGCGCGACGTGCAGCTCACCTATCAGTACTCGGATTTCGGGGTGCCCGGATTGGGGCTCAAGCGAGGCCTGAGCGAGGACGTGGTTGTGGCCCCCTACGCCACCGCCCTGGCGGCCATGGTGGAGCCGAGGGCCGCCGTGGAGAACCTCGCCCGGCTCGAGGAGGCCGGCGCCCGAGGCGCCCACGGCCTGTATGAAGCGCTCGACTACACCCCTTCAAGGCTACCCGAGGAGGCTCAGGTGGCCGTGGTTCGCGCGTACATGGCCCATCACCAGGGGATGCTCATCGTCGCATTGGGGAACGTGGTCCACGACGGAGCGACCCGGAGCCGCTTTCACGCCCATCCCATGGTCCGGGCCACCGAGCTGCTCCTGCAGGAGCGAACGCCGCGAGCGGTGGCGGTCGCCCGGCCCCGGGCCGAAGAGGTGCAGGTTGCTGCGCTCGTCCGCGACCTCGTTCCCCCGACCCTGCGCCGCTTTGAGTCGCCGCATGACATCACCCCTCGCACCCATCTCCTGTCCAACGGCCGCTACACCGTAATGGTCACGGCTGCGGGGGCCGGCTTCAGTCGATGGCGCGACCTTGCCATCACCCGTTGGAGGGAGGACGCGATCTCGGACAGCTGGGGCTCGTTCATCTTCCTGCGGGACGCCGATACGAGTGACGTCTGGTCCGCCGGCTTCCAACCCATCGGGGCCGAAGCAGAGGCGTACGACGTCATCTACTCCGAGGACCGGGCCAAGATCATGCAGCGGCATCGGTCTGTGTCGACCATGCTCGAGATCGTGGTCTCCCCGGAGGACGACGCCGAGCTTCGCCGGCTGACGGTCACCAATCTCGAGGACCGGGGCCGCCAGATCGAGGTCACCTCCTACGCCGAGGTCGTGCTGGCCCCACAGGCCGCGGACGAGGCCCATCCCGCGTACTCGAACCTCTTCGTGGAGACGGAGTTCGTTCCCGAGCTCGGAACCTTGCTGGCCTCACGACGGCCGCGGTCGGCAGACGATCCCAGGCCTTGGCTCGCCCATGTGATGGCGCTGGAGGAGGAGACGTTCGACGCCGTGCAGTACGAGACCGACCGCGCCCGCTTTCTGGGCCGCGGTCGCACCGTTCGGACGCCGCTGTCCGTGATCGACGGAGGCGACCTTTCGAACACGGTCGGGACCGTGCTGGATCCCATCATGAGCTTGCGCCAGCACGTGGCGATCCCCGCTCGCGGAACCGCCCATGTCGTGTTCACCACGATCGTGGCAAACTCCCGGGAAGAGGCCCTCGCCAGGGCGGAGAAGTACCGGCAGCGAGCAACCTTCGAAAGAGCGAGCTCGCTTGCCTGGACCCAGGCCCAGGCCCAGCTGCACCACCTCCGGATCACCCAGGACGAGGCCCATCTCTTCCAGCGTCTGGCCAATCGCCTGCTCTTCGTCGACCGCACGTTGCGTGCATCGCCTCAGGAGCTGGCCAGGATGCACGGCGGACAGCCCGGGCTCTGGGCCTACGGCATCTCCGGCGACCTTCCGATCGCTCTGGTGCGCATCGAGTCAGAGGAGGAACGGGACGTCGCGAGGCAGCTCGTGCGGGCACACGAGTACTGGTGCAGCAAGGGCCTTGCCGCAGACCTGGTGATCCTCAATGCGCAAGGTACGTCTTATGCGCCGAGCCTCCAAGAGTCCCTCGAGACCATGGTGCGAGCGATCCAGCCTGCGGCCGGCCGTGAGCGCCATCCGCAGGCTGGAGGCGTCTTCGTGCTCAGGGCCGACCTGGTGCCACCGCCAGACCTGACCCTGCTCCAGGCTGCGGCGCGAGTTCTGATTCTGGCGCGTCGGGGCTCATTGTCCGAGCAGGTGGTTCGGCTGGGGCGGACGAGGCCGGGGCCGGTTCCGCTCCGGCTCCGCACGCCGCCCGAGTCGACCGAGACCGTCTCCCCTCCCGCACTGGACCTCGAGCACTTCAACGGCCTGGGCGGATTCACGCCGAACGGCCACGAGTACGTCACGGCTCTGGGCACGGGGCAATGGACCCCGGCCCCCTGGATCAACGTGGTGGCGAACCCTGGGTTCGGATTCCAGGCCTCCGAGGCGGGCTCGGGCTTCACATGGTCCGTGAACAGCCGGGAGAACAAGCTCACGCCATGGTCGAACGACACCATCAGCGACCCTCCGGGCGAAACGCTTTACGTTCGGGACGAGGACAGCGGTCTGGTCTGGGGACCAACCACTCTCCCGATCCGGGAGGAAGGCTGGCCGTATCTCATTCGGCACGGCCAGGGGTACAGCCGCTTCGAGCATACATCCCACGGCATCTCACTGGATCTCCTGCAGCTCGTGCCCGTGCAGGACCCCGTCAAGATCTCCCGCCTCACCCTGGAGAATCGGTCCGACCGCACGCGGCGGCTCTCGGTCACGGCCTATGCGGAGTGGGTGCTGGGGGTGGAGCGGAGCGACTCACCGAGATCGACCCCCAGACCAGAGCCATGTTCGCTCGCAACCCCTGGAACCGTGAGCTTGCAGAGCGGGTCGCCTTCGCCGACCTGGGCGGGCGTCAGACCACCTACACCGGCGACCGTCTGGAGTTCCTCGGTCGCAACGCCGGCCTCGACCACCCGGCATCGCTGGAACGGGGACGGGAGCTCTCGGGGACGACAGGAGCGGGTCTGGACCCCTGCGTCGCTTTCCAGACGAAGGTGGAGCTCGACCCGGGCGAACGTACCGAGGTCGTGTTCCTGCTGGGCCAAGGGGACAGCCGTAACGACGCCCGGAGCCTCGTCGAGCGCTACCGCACGATAGACCTCGATGCCGTGCTTCTCGAGGTCCAGGAAAGCTGGGACCGGGTTCTGGGCGCTGTGCAGGTCGCGACTCCCGAGCCCTCGATGGACCTCCTTCTCAACCGATGGCTGCTCTATCAGACGCTCGCCTGCCGAGTGTGGTCCCGGTCCGCGTTCTACCAATCGGGAGGGGCCTATGGGTTCCGCGACCAGCTGCAGGACGTCGTGACCCTGGCGGTGACGCGCCCAGACATCGTGCGCGAGCACCTCCTCCGCGCCGCTGCCCGGCAGTTCCCTGAAGGTGATGTCCAGCACTGGTGGCATCCCCCAACAGGCCGCGGAGTGCGCACCCGAATCTCTGACGACCGCCTCTGGCTGCCCTATGCAACCTTCCGCTATCTCGAGACCACCGAAGACTGGACGGTGCTCAACGAGGAGGTTGCGTGGCTCGATGGGTCGGCTCTGGAGGAGGGCCAGCAGAACGCCTACTTCGAGCCCGGACAGTCAGACGACCAGGCGACCTTGTACGAGCACTGCGCGCGGGCGTTGGACTGTAGCCTCGCAGTCGGCAGCCACGGCCTCCCCTTGATCGGGACCGGCGACTGGAACGACGGCATGGACCGCGTCGGCCATGAGGGCCGGGGAGAGAGCGTCTGGCTGGGATGGTTTCTCATCCTCAACCTACGGGACTTCGCGCTCATCGCCGAGTCCCGCGGCGAGGAAGAGCGGGCGGCCCGGTGGCGCAGCATAGCCGCGTCTCTGCAGGCATCGTTGGAGCAGGAGGCGTGGGACGGAGAGTGGTACCGGCGCGCCTTCTTCGACGACGGAACGCCGCTCGGATCGGCACAGAACGACGAGTGTCAGATCGACTCCATTGCCCAGTCCTGGGCCGTCATCTCCGGCGCCGGCGACAGGCAGCGGGCACGCCAGGCAATGGAGTCTGTGGAGCGACGGCTCCTGCGGCGAGACGACCGCCTGATGCTGCTCTTCTCGCCTCCGTTCGACCGGACAGCCCTGGACCCCGGATACGTCAAGGGATACCTCCCCGGCGTCCGGGAGAACGGCGGCCAGTACACCCATGGGGCGGTCTGGTCGGCGGTGGCCTTTGCCATGCTGGGCGAGGGAGACATGGCTGTCGAGCTGTTCAACCTGCTGAGCCCCATCCACCATGCCAGCAACCCCTCAGACGTTCAAACGTACAAGGTGGAGCCGTACGCCGTTGCCGCAGACGTCTACTCTGAGCCGCCGAATGTCGGGCGCGGAGGATGGACCTGGTACACCGGGGCTGCGGGCTGGCTCTACCGCCTTGGCCTGGAGTGGATTCTCGGGTTCCAGAAGCGAGGCTCCACGCTCCGTATCGATCCCTGCATCCCGAAGGAGTGGAAGGGCTTCGAGATCACCTACCGTCATGGCGACACGCTCTACCGGATTACCGTCGAGAACCCGAACGGAGTTTGCCGGGGCGTTTCCCGCGTCAGTCTCGACGGAGCCCCACTGCCGACAGAGGCGCCTGTCCCTCTGGCCGACGACGCTCGCGAGCACCAGATTCATGTGGTGCTCGGATAGGCATTCGAGGTACGGGTTCGAGGTCGACGTCGACCTTCACCGCTCGACGAGCTGGCCTCTCCTTCCTCTTGAGGGAGTGGCACCTCATTCTGACTGAACCAGCTGCGGGCCGGACCTCCTCCGCTTCGCAAAGTGTTGCAGTCAAACCTCATGAGTCGATGGCACGATAGATGCATTCTCTGAATGCGGGCAACCTCGCAAGCCGGTGGTTACACACAACACGGGTGGCGATCCACCCAGAAGAACGGGAGACAACATGCAATTCGACCCTCTGCTCATGCTCGGTGCGGTGCTGGTACTCGGAACGATCGCGGTGGCCGCATCCGCATTCTTTACAGTGGAGCAACGCACGGTTGGAGTTGTTCAGCGGCTCGGGCGATTCGTGCGGGAAGCCGGACCCGGTATCCGCGTCAGGGTTCCCTTCATCGAGACGGTGGTTGGTCGCGTCAACCTGCGAGTGCAACAGCTTGACGTCGAGATCGAGACCAAGACGGAGGACAACGTGTTCGTCCGCATGGTCGTCGCGGTGCAGTACTTCGTGCTGCCGGAGAAGGTCTACGACGCGTTCTACAAGCTCGACAACCCAACTCGTCAGATTACCTCGTTCGTCTTCGACGTCGTCCGGGCCCAGGTGCCCAAGATCAGGCTTGACGACGTGTTCGAGAAGAAGGACGACATCGCCAACATCGTCAAGAGTGAGCTTTCGCAGGTTATGGAAGGTTTCGGCTACGGAATCCTGAAGGCACTCGTCACCGACATCGATCCGGATGCCAAGGTGAAGGAGTCGATGAACGAGATCAACGCCGCCCAGCGAATGCGGGTAGCGGCAACCGAGAGAGGCGAGGCCGATCGGATTCTGAAGGTCAAGGCGGCCGAGGGCGATGCCCAGAGCAAGGCCCTGCAGGGTCGTGGCATTGCCGATCAGCGGCAGGCGATCGTCGCAGGTCTGCGCGACTCGGTCGACGAGTTCCGCAAGTCCGTACCGGGCACGACGGCCAAGGACGTAATGAACCTCGTCCTGATGACCCAGTACTTCGACATGCTCAAGGAGATTGGCGCATCGTCGCGCACCAACGCGATTCTCATCCCCCACTCGCCGGGCAATCTCACCACCCTGACCGAGCAGATGCGAAACGCCATGATCGAGGCTGACCAGACGGTCAGAACGGACAGGACGACCGGCGATCCCCTACTCGAGCTGACGCGCCATGACCTGCCTCCGACCCCTACCGTCTCGATGCAGCGCGGGGGACGTTCCGAAGGTTCTGGACGGCCAGAGCCAGCCGATGATCGCCCTGGCCCGTGAGGCAAGGAAGAGAGGTCCCATGAGCACCAACCCACGCACGACCGTACAGCTCGGCGACCTGGTCGTGGTGGCCTTCGACTGGGCCGCGCAGATCAGCTCCGATCCGCGGGATGTACCGCTCCTGGCCGCGAAGGCCGTGGAGCATCTCCTGAGACGTGCCCGGAAGGAACCGGTCTCCCGTCAGTTCCTGCCCTCGGTCGGCTCCCGCGAGCTGCTGGCGTTCGAGGGCGTCGGACGCCAGCCTCGCGCGTTGACCATTACAGGAGGAGGAGCGGGTCAGTGATCACGCTGCGCAGGGCCCAGGAGCGTCAACTCCTCCACAGCCGCAAGCAGCAGGTCTGGCAGACGTTCTGCCCACCGGACGGACCAGGCCTGCTGACCGGTGGTTTCGAGACCCTCGAGGGCCTCGACGAGCACCGGCTGCCACCAGGCGCAGTGTCTGCTTCTCATCCGCGCCAGGAAGCGGAGATCGTCACCTACGTCTTCAAGGGCGCCCTGGCCCAGGAGGACTCGTCTGGACGCTCGGGCGTCGTGTGCGCGGGGGAGTTCCAGCGCATGACCGTCGGCCGTGGCATGCGCCACAAGGAGACGAACGCGTCACGGTCTGACTGGGCCCACATCGTCCGGCTTTCTCTGCGCCCCTCGCAGATGGGGCTTGAGTGTGCTCACGAGCAGCAGCGCTTCGCGGCCGCACAGCGCCGCAACGTGCTGTGCATCGTGGCGTCTCCCGACGGACGAAAGGGATCGCTGCGTCTCCGCCAGGACGCCATCGTCTGCTCGAGCGTGCTCGACCCCGGACGTCACCTCGTCCACGAGCTTCTCCCGGGGCGGAGCGCCTGGCTCCACATCATCTACGGCGAGGTCACTCTGGACGACGTCATCCTGGTCCAGGGTGACGGCGTTGGCGTGACGGCCGAGCCCTCGGTCTCTCTCACCGCCCACGAGAGCACCGAGCTCCTGCTTGTCGACTTGGGCCCGCCGCCAGGGTCGCTGTCGAGCGGCGT
>CAZEJK010000103.1:10581-17402 GCA_964512045.1 uncultured Thermoanaerobaculia bacterium | reverse complement strand
ACTTGCATGTGTTAGGCACGCCGCCAGCGTTCATTCTGAGCCAGGATCAAACTCTTCAGTTTGAACTTGACCATCTCGCCCGAGCTGTCGAGACCGACAGCTTCAGCGAGCTTGCGTTATTCGCTTGGTCGCCCTTCGCTTTCAGTGAAAGCTCAGGACTGACCGAGGTCCGCTGGGTCATCTCTCGATCCAGTTTTCAAAGAGCCCCGACCCGTGCCGGGCTTAAGATCCTACGTCGTGGATGGCCTTCTGTCAACCCCTCCCGCCCTTTCCCTCGCGCCCATCCCCGTCGTGGGAGCGCAACGATACGGAAAGGCACCGGGGCTGTCAACCCCCCAATTTGACTTTTTTCGGCCGTCTTTGGCGTCAGCTGCGAAGTCGACACCGCATCCTGCTCACATGAATGGGGTTGGTAGGTCAGGTGAGGTTTGTGAAAAATGAAGATGGTGATGCCCGGAGGCATCACCGCGAGGGAACCGGAAGCTATCACACCTTGCACGACCAGTTTCCGGCAGCACCGGACCGTTGGGCAACCCCCCAGTTGGGGGGATTTGCATCCTTATTCGGAAGGATTCGCGAAAGTAACGGTCCGATCCCTAACGTTCCAGCTCTGGGTCAGGAGCTGCTCGAGCGCTGCAGGGTAGGCCCTGTGCTCCTCACGGAGAATCCGCTCGCTGAGGGACGACTCGGTATCGCCCGGGCGGACCGGTACGGCCCGTTGCAGAATGATCGGCCCATGGTCGAGCTCGACATCGACCAAGTGGACCGTGCACCCGGAGATCTTGACTCCGTACTCGAGGGCCTGACGTTGCGCGTGAAGGCCTGGAAACGACGGCAACAACGACGGATGGATGTTCACAATCCGATGCTCGTACGCCTCGATCAACACTGACGAGAGAAGCCGCATGTACCCCGCCAGACAGACCCACTCCACACCTCGTGCGCGCAGATGCTCGAGCACCGCCTTGTCGTGATCTTCACGAGTTGGAAAGTCGCGATGCGACAGCACAGCAGTCGGTAGACCTCGCGCACGCGCCCACTCCAGCCCGGCTGCATCTGCCCGGTTCGATACGACGACGCCGACTCGCGCAGGCACGGTCGCCTCACACCCCTCGGCAATCGCTCTGAGGTTCGAGCCTCGACCGGAGATGAGGACGCCAAGCACCGCTTCGTTCGATGCTCTCATCAGCTCCTCCCGTTCTCCCTAGCGAAGCCCACTCGGGTACCCGTCCGGGGGATGGTCATACCGCACCCCTTTCTTCCTGGTGACCGTACCGATCGCCCATCCTGGGCATTGGTGTTGGCGTGTGAGCGACAGCACCTCGCCAAGATTCTCGGGAGACACGATGAGGATCATGCCGATCCCCATGTTCAACGTACGCCATAGATCATCCTCGGGGATCTCTCCGGCGCGCGCCAGGAGCGTGAAGACCTCCGGCACGTCCCAGCTTCCCACCTTGATCTCAGCGCCGAGCGTGCCGAGGACCCGCGGGAGATTGTCGGTGATACCACCTCCAGTGATGTGCGCCATCGCCCGCACCAGCCCCCTGTCCAGCAGCGGCGAAACCGGCTCGAGATAGCTCCTGTGGACTCGCAAGAGCTCATCGGCCACACTGACGCCAAGCTCTCCTAGCGGATCGTGAGCTCCGAGGCCCAGGATATCGAAGCAGACGCGACGGGCCAGCGAGTACCCGTTCGTATGCAGGCCGTCGGAGGGCAGACCCACCAGCACATCACCCGCCCGGACTGCCGTACCATCGAGGATCCGCGGCTTGTCGACCACGCCGACAATGAACCCCGCCAGATCGTACTCGCCCGGCGGGTACATCCCCGGCATCTCCGCCGTCTCGCCCCCCAACAGCGCCACCCTATGCGCCCTGCATGCCGTGGCCAGCCCTGCCACCACCTCCGTGACGACCTCCGGCTGGAGCTGACCCATTGCCACGTAGTCGAGGAAGAACATCGGTCGGGCGCCCTGCACGAGAATGTCGTTGATGCAGTGATGAACGAGATCTTGCCCAACCGTATCGTGCCGTCCGGCCAGCACGGCGATCTTGAGCTTGGTGCCCACGCCGTCTGCGGAGGCAACCAGTACCGGCTCGGCGAGACCCCCAAGGTCCGGTTGGTAGAGGCCGCCGAACAGACCGATCTCCGACAGCACCTCCTTGGTGTGGGTACCTTGGACCCATCTCTTCATCGCTGCCAACGCCCGGTCCTGCGCGTCGATATCGACGCCGGCTTCTCGATAGGTGGTCATCCTTCCTCCTTCTCGCCGCCACAGCTCCCTCAACCTGCTGACGATGTCCCTTTTCGTCGTGGAGCCGGCACCTCGTGACGCTGCCAGCGCAGCGTGCCTGCGTCCAGCCCGACCTGCAGCATGTCGCGACGTCCCACCGCCACCACCGGGAGCTCTCTTTCGACCGCCTCGCCCAAACAGCTCTCCACAATCTCCGGGCTGTTGTTCTCCTCGGACAGGTGGAGCGCAATCACGCCCGCCAGTCGTGGGGACCGCAAACCCCGAACGGCCTCCGCAGTCTGGTGGTTGGCCAGATGCCCGTGCCGAGAGGCGATGCGTTGCTTGAGCACCCAGGGGTATCGGCCGTGTCGCAGCAGATCGGCATCGTGGTTCGCCTCCAACAAGAGCAGATCGAGGTCCCGTAACCGCGTCAGCAGCAGTGGCGACACAATCCCGGTGTCAGTACACACTCCGATGCGGCGCTCACCGTCTGACAGCACCACCGCAAGCGGGTCGGCGGCATCGTGACTGGTCTGAATGGTACTCACATGCAAGCCGGCGAGATTCGTCAACTGCCCGTTTCCGAGCACGTTTGCATCCGTTCGTCCCAACGCCTGAATGGTTCCTCGGCTCATCCACACCGGGATCACAGTTTTGCGCAACAGGACGTCCAGCCCTTTTACGTGGTCTTGGTGCTCATGTGTGATGACGACTGCGTGGACCTCGTCGATGCCGATTCCGAACACCGCCAACCGCCGGCGCAGCGCCTGGTTCGAGATCCCGGCGTCCACGAGCACACCGCCGCGTGGGCCGCGGACGAAGAGCGTGTTCCCACTGGAGCCCGAAGCGAGAACGAAAACCTCCACCGCTCTACCTCCCTGTGGAGCCGAAGCCGCCGACGCCCCGTGCGGTCGCAGAGAGCGCTTCGACCTCCTCGAACGCGACCCGCGCCACCGGAGCGAGCACAAGCTGGGCAATCCGATCACCACGCTGGACGGCGACGGGCTCGGCAGAGAGGTTCACGAGCAGTACCTTGACCTCACCTCGGTAATCAGAGTCTACTGTCCCCGGCGCGTTGACGACGGTAAGGCCGCTGCTCATGGCCAGTCCCGAGCGAGGACGAACCTGCCCCTCCCAGCCTGACGGAATCTCGAGCACCAGACCCGTTGGAACCGCCACCCTTTCCAGCGGAGCGATCGTCACCACCGCCTCAACCGCAGCCATCAGGTCGGCGCCAGCTGCACCCTCCGAGGAGTAGCTGGGCAAGGGAAGGCCACGGGCGTGCTCGAGACGCACAACCCGGACGATCGGGTATCGCGCGCCATCCCGGCCACCCGCAGTGCTCATGCCACCTGCTCGCATCCCGCCGGCGGACCACACCACGCCTCAGCAACGGGAACCTCGCTCAGAAGCCGCTCTGCTAGAGCCCGGAGCATCGAGGCATCTACCGCCTCCAGCTCGGCGCGCCATCGTCCCAGATCGAACTCTCGGCCAGACTGCAGCAGCTCACTCGCCTCGAGGCCACACCGCCCGGAAGGGTCGTCGAACTCCATCTCCAGATTGCGAACCATCCCGTCTCGCACCGTAGAAACCTCGTGATCGGTGATCGTCTCGGTGACTGCGGCTATCTGCTCGAGCACCTCGTGACGCGTCCGTTCGAGCTGATCCGGCGAGCACGTCCAGGCGACCTCCAGGCGCCCCGCTTGCGATCGCAAGAGCAGGCCGCTGGAGATGTCGTAGACGAGACCGAGCTCCTCGCGAAGCCGTTGGAACAGCCGACTCGACGCACCCACTCCCAACAACCGGTTCAGCAACGACAACGCCGGCACCTCGGGGCTTGTGAGGCCCGGGGTCGCCAGCGCGTATCGCACGGAGAACTGTCCCTGTGCCTGACGCTCCACGCCCACTCGATCTCCGCGCCATAGCACGGGAGGTAGACGCCCCAATGCCGGCGGCATCTCGAGCGGCAGCGGTTCGAGCCAGCTCAGGACCTGAGCCGGCGTCAGCTCGCCTGCAACGACCACCAGCAGCTGTCCTGGTTGCACGAGTCGCTCCCGATGGCGCCGCAGGGCGTCCGGTGTGAGGCGTGCTAACGTCTGCTTGCTGCCGATCACCGGCCGAGCCAGCGGGTGATCCCCCCAGGCGGCTCTACCCAATGCCTCGTCTGCCAGGTCGCCGGGATCGTCTGCGAGCATCTCCAGCTCCGCCAGCGCGACCTGACGCTCCAGGTCGACATCTGGAGGATCGAACGTCGGCGACCGGATCGCGTCGATCAGAAGCGCGACCGCCTCCTCGGCGCCGCTGACGGTGGTCTCCGCCGACAGCCCGGTCATCTCCTGGTCCGTCCACGCATCCACCGCGCCACCGAGACGGTCGATCAGCCGCGCCACCTCCTGGTGCGTTCGCCGGCCACAGCGGCGCAGCATCAGATGCTCCACCAGGTGGGTGGCGCCGGCCAGCTCCGGCGGCTCGTGCGCAGCACCACGAAGCACCCATATGCCCACAGAGACGGTCGCCCGCCCTGGAGTCGGGCACAGTACGAGCCCCGGCCGAAGCCGCTGTGTCTCGGTCGTCACGGTCGCGAGTGTATCACCGGCCTCGACCGGTACAACATCAGTGCATGCTCGGTGGCGATGCTTCGGGCGATGGCGTCGGCGATGGGCTCGGCGAAGTGGGCGGGACGCGCCGCAGCGCTCCGCCGGCTGAACGAGGAAGGCGCTGGCCTCTCAAGCCCCCTCCGTGACTCGAGCCCTGCTGCTCCTCGACGCTCCCGAACGGTTGCTCATCGCGCTCTGGCGTGCGCTGGTGCGGTGCAACCGGCGCCTCCCCCTCCGATCCTGGCTGTTGCGCCGGAGGCGCCGACTCCTTCGGCTTCACAGCTTCGGGAGCCTTCTCGTCACCCTCGGCAGGGACGAGACCCGCACCACTGGAGCCTTCCGGCTGCGACTGTTGTCGACCGGCTGCGGCAGCAGGCTCCGGCTCGAGAAGCTCCATCGGCATATTGCGCTCGAGGAACCTCCCGTCGTACGTCTTGGTCCGCACAGCGAGCTGCAGCTCAGAGTACAGCACCTGGGGGTTCACCGCAGGATCCGCAAGCTCCGGAGAGAAGCGGAATGCACGCTCGTAGTAGTAGAGCGCGTCGTCGACCTTTCCAAGCTCCTCCGACGCCATGCCGAGATAGAAGTTGCACCAACCGTGGCCTGAGGAGATCTCAAGGCAGCGTCGATACGCCCGCCGCGCCCTGTTCATCTTCCCTTGACGGTGCTCCACCAGACCGATGCGGAGGTACGCCTCTGCCAGGTCCTCCTCGCGCTCCAGCGCGAGCTCATAGAAATCGATTGCCTCGCCGAAGAAGCCCTTGTCGAACAGCAAGGTGCCGAGGTCGACAATCTGCTCGACAGTCGCCTGATCGGCTTCCACCGCCTCCCAGTACGCTCGGATCGTGCGATCGGTGGGATTGTTCGGATCCAACCACCTCAGGAACCGCGGCTCGTCTTCCGCCCACCCGATGCAGGCGATGACCAGCCCGACCACCACCAGCCTGCCGACCACCACGCAAAACCGTGTCATCTCTGTCTCCCTCACGCTCCTACGACTCACCGGTACTCCGGCGAGCCGAGATCTTCACCTTACCACCCTCGACCACCACTCTGAACTGGACATCCTTGCCCATCCGCTCCCGTAGACGCTGGCGCTGTGACTCGATCTGCGCTTCGAACGCCTTCCGGCTGACTCGCGCTTCCTGTCCCAGGCTCCGACGCGCTTCCAGGTACCTCCGGTACAGATCGTCCTCGCCCTGGTGTACGGTCTCAGTCCGCGTTGCGTTGGCCGAGACCGAAGGGCTCGAAGACTTCGGAGAAGGCGCCGTGTCGGCACCCCCTGCTCCTGGCACGACCGGCCGGACGACCCGGCCCTCCTCGCGCTCACGCAGCATCCGCTCCCAAAGTTGGGAGTACGTCGCGAACCTCTGCTGAAGCTGCCCGAGACGGAACGCCTCGGCGGACCTCAGCGGCGTCCCACTCTCCGACAACGTCCGCATCCAGCGCGCCATGCTGTCACGCTCTTTCACCGGGGGAACTCTGCGCTCGCCAGCACAGTACCGCTCCCACTCCCGGATCAGGTCCCGCAACCGGGTCTCCAAGTTCGCCAGCTCGCCCTGGGACACCATGACCGTCCCTCTCCTTCCGTGAGTGCCCGGCCTGCCTGCTACAATCCGCGCATGCAGGAGCTCATGCGCCGTCTGCCGGCCGTCGACCGCCTTCTTCTCGGCGAGGAGCTGATGGCGGCCGCACACCGGCTCGGCCACGATGCGGTGGTCCGGGCCGCTCGTCACGAGATTGACCGGATCCGTTCATGGATCCGATCCACAGATCCATCCCTGGAGGAGGTCGATCGCGCGGTCGGACAGGCCCCTGCACGGATCCTCGAGACCCTGACCACCTCTGAGGCGCCCGCCTACCCCGCGGTTCTCAACGCCACCGGGGTACTGCTCCATACTAACCTCGGACGGGCGCCGCTGTCACAACCTCCTCCAGATGGTCTCGGTGGGTACCTCGCCCTGGAGTACGACCTCGGCTCGGGCCGT
>CAZEJK010000103.1:0-10571 GCA_964512045.1 uncultured Thermoanaerobaculia bacterium | reverse complement strand
CGGGCCGTCGCGGTCAGCGGTTGGCGCCGATCCGGCGCGAGCTTGCGGACACGTTCGCCGCCGACAGCGCCGTGATGGTCAACAACAACGCTGCCGCACTACTCCTCATGCTGAGCTGTCATTGCGCGGGGAGGAGCGTGGTCGTGTCCCGTGGTCAGCTGATCGAGATCGGCGGTTCCTTCCGGCTACCGGATGTCATGGCCGCCTCGGGCTGTCGCCTGCTCGAGGTGGGCTGCACGAACCGCACGCACCTCGGCGACTACGATCGCGCCATCACAGCCACCGATGACGTGGCGGCAGTCCTCGTCGCCCACCCGTCGAACTACCGGGTTGTCGGATTCACGACCGAGCCACCGATCGCCGAGCTCGCGAGGGTCGCCCACGACAACGGGCTGCCGTTGTTCGTCGATCAGGGATGCGGCGCAATCCACGACGTCCGGCGGTGGGGCTTGAGCCACGAGCCGACAGTGCACGAGCTCCTTGCTGACGGCGCCGATGCGGTCTGCTTCTCCGGCGACAAGCTGCTCGGCGGGCCTCAGGCCGGAATCGTCGCGGGCCGCGCCCGATGGGTCGAGCCGCTCGGCCGTCACCCGCTCTACCGCGCCCTGCGCCCGGACAAGACGGCGCTGGTATGGATGGCTCGGACTCTCGAAGCACACCGTCGCGGCGACCTCGAGGCGGTCCCGCTGTACCGGATGCTCGAGCGATCGCTGGACAGCCTCCAACGCAGCGCGCGCAGGATCGCACGCTCTCTCCGCTCAGACGGCATCCCAGCGAAGGCCGTGGCCAGCGAAGCCACGGTCGGAGGCGGATCGTCTCCCACCGACACGATCCCGAGCTTCGCGGTCGAGCTCCCGGACGATGTCGAGATGGCACGTCAGCTGCGCAGTGGCACACCGCCGGTGATCGTGCGCATGCTTGAAGGGCGCCTCCTGATCGATCTGAAGGCGATCCTGCCTGAGCAGGAGCGCACACTCCTCGGGGCGATTCGAGCCGCCTACACCACGAGCCAGAAGCGCCAGCCGGGAGGCGCGTAGAGCCAGAGCAGCACCGCAGCCGCGAGAAAAGTGCCGAACGGAAGTGCCGTTTGCATCGAACCTCGACGGGCGATAATGAGCACCCCGCCCACTGCCGCTCCGAGAATCGCCGCAAGCACCAGCACCCACAGGCAGCCCTGAACCCCGACGACGGCGCCGATCGCCGCCAGGTACTTCACGTCTCCCCACCCCATGCCCTCGATCCCACGCCACAGCTTGTACAGCCCGATCGTTGCGGCAGGTATCGCGGCACCGATCACCGCGCCGAGTATCGACTCGAGGGGTGTTGTCAGCCCTCCGACAAAAGAGAAGGCGACCCCGAGCACGATCGACGGATAGGTCAGGACATCCAGGAGCAGCTGGTGCTCCAGGTCGATGACGCCAAGCGCCAGGGTGATCCAGCCGAACAGTGCCGCCTCGAGCCCGGCCACGCTCGTCCCGTACAGCAGGAGCGACAGAACCCCGATCGCACCGCCACACAGCTCGATGATCGGGTAGCGCAACGAGATCGGCGCCTGGCAGGTGCGGCATCGAGCCCTCAGGAGCAGCCATGACACGATCGGTATGTTGTCGTACCAGCGCACCGCCGTGCCGCACGACGGACAGCGGGAGCCCGGAGTCACCACAGACTGCTGACGGGGCAGACGGAGGATGACGACATTGAGAAAGCTGCCCACCACAGCCCCGACGGCGAAAGCAAACACCACGATCATCGGTTGCGGGACAGAACCCATCGATACAGCTCCTCCTGCTGGCGCACCATCGTGTCGATGTCGAACTCCTCGAGACCGCGACGCGACGCGGCTGCGAGCCGGGCGTGGAGCTCGTCATCGGTGAGGAGTCGTGCCACCGCCTCAGACAGTGCGCTCACATCTCCGGGCCGAACGAGAACGCCCGTGACACCATCGAGCACGATCTCCGGTGTTCCGTCCACGGCCGTCGCGACCACAGGGACACCACTGGCGCGTGCCTCCACCAACGCTCGAGGAAGACCCTCGTGGCGCGAGGTCAGGGTGACGACCCGTGCGGCGTTCACGATCTCGGCGACGTCATCCCGCCACCCCGCGCACACCAACCGGTTGTCGATCCCGAGTCGGTGCGCCAGGGCCTCTGCGGCGGGACGCAGAACACCGTCGCCAACCATGAGGAACCAGGCCGAGGGGACCTCAGCTGCGACTCGCGCTGCCATCTCGACGAAGTCCAACGGCGCTTTCTGCGGTTTGAAGTTGCCGACCTGAACGACCAGCGTGGCGTTGGCCGGCACTCCCAACGACTGCGCCAGCTCCCCGGGTGGCTGTCGCGGAGCGGCGTACCGCTCAAGATCAATTCCCGAGCGGATCACCCGTACCTTGTCGGCAGAGAACAGACCGAGAGCAACACCTTCACGTGCGTTCGCATGGGAGACCGCGATGAAGCCATCGGTCCACCGAGCCGCCAACCGCTCCAACGCGAGGAACACGCCCCGCACCACAGCTGGCTGCGTCGGCGTGAAGCCGAACCCGTGAATCGAGTGGATCGCCGGCACCCGTTCGATGCGCGCTGCTGCCCGGCCAAGCACACCGGCCTTCGACGAGTGCGTGTGGATCAGATGCGGACGATAGCCCCTGATCACCTCACGCAGCCGCCGGAGCGCGCGGAGGTCGTGGCTCGGCCGGACGGCGCGCTGCAGCTCCGGTACCTCGAACCGCTCCAGGTCCCGCGGTACATCGCGGTCGAGCAGGTCGCCCGGACCCCACGCCAGCGCTGGCTGAAACTCCGCAGGGTTCAAATGCCCGACCGTGTACAGCGTGTTGTGCTGCGCGCCGCCCAGCTCGAGCCGGGTGATCACATGCAGCACACGTGCTCTCTGTGCTCGTCTCACGTCTCGGTCTCTTCCATCGGAACCGTTGCAAGCCAGATCAGTGCGATGAGTACCAACAGCCCCGACACTCCAGACACGATGAGTGTTGTCATCGGGTCCAGAAACGGAACGATCAACCCGATGGTCCCCAGAACCACGGCTGCTGCGTAGCACACGATAACCGTTCGCACCGTCGAACCGCCGAGCCGTTTGCGCAGGCGGAGTGGGAAGTGATCCGGGCTCCCGTGATAGATCTTCCTGCCCGAGCGCAACCGCAGCACGATCACGTACACCGTATCGATAATCGGTAGCGCCAGTATGAACAGGGGCGCCAAGAACCCGAGGGGGTTGTGCGTGGTGTAGTCCATCACCATCGCCAGCGCCCCCAAGGTCATCCCTACGAACAGGCTTCCGCAGTCACCGAGGTAGATCGAGGCCGGGGCGAAGTTGAACTTGAGGAACCCGAGAAGCGCGCCGACCATGGCCACCGTGAACGCTGCCACCACCCAGCTGCCGTTCATCGCGGCGATCGCTAACAGGAACCCGGCGCTGATCACGCCCAGCCCTGACGCCAGACCGTCCATGATGTCGGTCAGGTTGAAGGCGTTGGCGATACCGATCAGCCATAAAACGGTCACGAGCAACCGCACCCACCACGGCAAGAACACGAGGTGCACGGTGACGGACGCTCGGATCAAGACAAAGACCGCCACAGCCTGTCCAAGGACTTTGGCGCGCGGTGTCAGGACGCCGAAGTCATCGATCAGACCGATCGAGGCGGTGATGGTGCTCGCCAACAGCAGAGCCAACAGCTCGTGCTGGAGCTCGAACGTCATGCCGAGAGCGAGCAGGAAGCTCACGAACACCGCCAGGCCGCCAAGGTAGGGTACCGGCTCACGCTGCCGCTTCAGATGGCCGTCCGGCGCGTCCACGACGCCAAAGCGGACCGCGGCCGCGCGAGCCATCGGTACGGCGCGCAACGCGAGGAGATACGCCAGAACAAAGCCGAGAATCAGTCGTACCAGCACGGAAGCTCCCGCAGCCGCCGTCGGGGCCAGCCGCCCCGACCACGCCACTCCCTCGCAACCACCGGCAGCCTGCGCAGCAGGTGGCGGACCAACGAGGGGCGACGCACCGTGCCGGCAACAACTGCTGCCCAGTCCCACGCCAAGAGTACGGGCAGCCGTGCCAGAAGATCAAGCGGATGGAGGTGTCGGATCAGAGTCACCCACCGGTTCGTGAGGATACACGCCTCGAGCTCAACTGGCCGGCGCCAGCGCAACGGACCGGTTCCAGCACGTGCGCCAGCGCCGCGTCGGTGGACCCCGACCGCATGTGGACAGGATCGTACTCCCCACCCGCGGTTGTTCAGACGCCAGCCGAGCTCCAAGTCCTCCCAGAAGCAGAAGAACTCCTCGGCCCACACCTGTCCCTCGGCGGCCGCCGCCACGAGGGCTATCTGGCGGTACACCGCCAGAGCCCCGCACACGGACAGGACCGGTCGCTGCTGGAGCAGATCCTCTGAGAGGCGCTCCCCGTAACCGTGGTCCCGCACCTCCAAGGTCGTGCGGTTCAGCCCCTGGCCAACACTGTCCACCGTCACGCCGTCCGGGCGCATCAGGCGCGGCGCCACCCCCGCCAGCGTGCTGTCCGCCGTCAGCATCGCAGAGCAGCGCTCGAGGCAGTCCCGCTCGACGCGCACATCTGGGTTGACGAAGGCAACCGTCTCCACCTCGTCGGGCAGCGCAGCCAGACCACGGTTGCACCCACCGGCGAAACCGGTGTTCTCGTCGAGCGCGAGCAGCCGGACCTGCGAACCGAAAAGCCGTCGGACATGCTCGGCAGAGCCGTCGGACGAACCGTTGTCGACCACGACCACAGCAGGCCGCGGAGACCCTGCGAGCAGCGCATCGAGGCACCCCTGGAGATCCTCTACCGACTGATAGCTGACGACAACGGCACCGATCACCGCCACCCACCCACCTTTCTCCACACCTCGATATACCCAGCAGCCGTGTCCCTCCAGCGGAACCGACGATGCGCTACCGCACTGCGCTGCGACCGCTCCGAAGGGGTGCTGCTCTCTCTCAGACGTCCGACTGCGGCGGCCACGGCCTCTGCCTCTCCCACCGGCACGAGCTCGGCCAGATCGGCAAAGTGCTCGCGGTGCGGAGGAATGTCGGAGGCCACAACCGGAGCACCGCACGCCAGCGCCTCGAGCAGAGGAAGATCGAAACCTTCGCCGCGGCTCAGGGCGAAAACGACCTCCGCGCCGCTCATCAGGAGCGGCAGGTCGTCTTCAGCGACATACCCGAGGCGCCGCACCCGAGGCTCCAGCTCTTCCGGAACCCCGCTCCAGCGGTGCTCTGCCTTGCCGGCGATGACCAGCTCGAGGTCCGTGTCGAGCAGCGCGAGTGCAGCCAGGCCAGTCTCCAGGCCGCGCCTGGGGTTCAGCGACCCAACGTGCAACAGGTACGGTCGCTCGAGACCGAGTCGAGAGCGCAGGGTGCGCACGGCGTGCCGATCGCGCGGGTAGAATCGTGCACTGTCCACACCAAGAGGAATCGTCACGCCACGCCCACCCAGCGGACCCATACGTGTCTCGATCTCCTCCAGGATACAGCGTGAAGGCGTGATCACCGCTTCGGATCTTCGGATAGCGTGGCGCACAAGGTCCGCAAAAGGACGTCGTCCATGCCACGGGAACCAGTGCGGATGGGTCAGCACGAGCACATCATGCACCGCGACCGTCGTCGGGCACGCACAGAGGAGCGGCCGGTAGTAGAACGGGCAGTGGAGGACATGCGCCCCCCGGGCCCGCCATGGCAGCCCGAGCATCGTCCACGGCAGCGTCCGCGCCCCTGGAGGTGGGTTCAACACGCGCAACGAGACATCGTGCGGAGCGATCTCTTCGAGGCCCTGCAGGACTCCGGCCAACGCTCTGCCGACGCCCGTCGGCTGTCCGACCAGGTGCTTGCCGTCGACTGCAACCTGCAGGCATTGATCAGGCACCATGGAGCAGCTCCTCGATCAGCGCTTCGTACCGCTGTGCCATGGCCCGGGCGGTGAAGTCCCTCTGCCACCGTTCGAATCCGGCGATCGCCAGCTCGCGACGGCGCGCAGGGGACAACAGCACGGCACGCACGGTCTCGATCCAAAGTTGCGTTGCCTCCGGCGGAACCAACACAGCTTCGATACCGTCACAAATCGCCTCTGGAATCCCTCCAACGGCGCTTGCAACCACAGGAGTCCGGCAGGAGAAGGCCTCCAGAAGCACTAGTGGAAGGCCCTCGGCCCGCGAAGGGATCAGGAGCAAAGCTGAGCGTGCCAGTAGATCACCAACATCTGCGCGCCACGGCTCCACATCCACCATACCCACTCGGTTCCGCTGCTCGCCGCCGACCCACAACCAGCGCCACCCGGGAAACGAGGGGCTGAGCACTTCGGCCACCTGGACGAAAGTGTCGAAGCCCTTGCGTGGCTCAGTCGGGCCCAGCGCCAGCACGATAGCCTCCCGATCGTGAGGCGGCAGCGGCGTCGTGGCGCCCAGGGGCGGATCGGCGCCGTTACGAATGGTCCTGATCGTGCGCTCGGGCAAGCGCCACATCAGCTCCAGAGTGCGTGCGCCCGTATCGCTCACAGAAACCCACCTAGCGGCCCTGCGCTTGCACGCAGCGAGAACGAAGTCTGTCCAAGAAGGACGCGCGTAATAGTAGACCGGAAGCTGCTCGATCACTACGGTCGGAACCGTCGAGCCGAGAAGAAGAGCCAGCGTCGCGCACTCTCCCGGTGAGCCAGCATGCAGCAACAGTGCGTCGGCACACGACTCGAGGACGACTTGCTGAGCGAACAGGAGGGCGCGCCAGTCCGCGTTACCGGAAGCTCGCCACCGGATCCACTCGTGGTCCGATCCTGCTCGCTCCGAGCGCGGAGAAACTGGAGACAGGACGATGACGGCGTGTGAACGAGACTGCTCACGAACCAGTCCCTCCAGCGCCGTGAAAAGACCACCATACACGGGCGAAGGCGTCAGATGGACAATTCGCACATGCACTCCGGTACCATGTCGTCCAGTGGGACGTGACGACCTCCACATCGGCATCGACGCCCGTGCCGCGTTCCTCGACCCCCATCGTGGGCTGGGGCGGGTTGCCCGTCAGCTGACCGAGGCACTGCTGAAGACTCCTTCGTGTGAGGTCACCGTCTTTGTTCCTCGGGAGGCAAAGGTGCCAGAGGCATGGTACCGGGGCCAGGTGACGGTCGTCCACCTCCGGCGTCCTGTGCGGGGAGCGTACCTGTGGGATGGACCGGCATGGCGTTGGACTCTATTGCGACACCCAGTCGATGTTCTCTACCTGCCCGCCTGGGGTGTGCCGCCCCGCGTCCCCGTCCCGGTGGTCAGCACGCTGCACGACACCATCCCGATCCGTTTCCCGGACTCGATCCCGTCGCGCCGGACCCGCCGGCGAGCGGTCCAGCGTCTCGGCACCCACCGTCGCGCCGCGCTGGTGCACACCAACTCCAAGACGACCGGGGACGACGCGGTCCGCGTGCTCGGGATCCCTTCGTCACGGGTCCGGCCGATGCTGCTCGGCGTGGATCGGGACAGGTTCTTCGAAGACCGGACGGTCCGCCCCGAGCACCTGCTCTACGTCGGAGGCGCGGACTCCCACAAGCGCGTGTCGCTCCTCCTCAACGCATGGAGTCGTCCCGACACGGGCGATCTTCCCCCTCTGGCGATTGCGGGCTCGGCGGCCAGTGCCCCGCTCGCCCGCGCAGCAGCAGCCGCAGCTCCCCGCCGTATTCGGCTCCACCCGGGCGTCGACGACGGCGTGCTGCGCGCTCTGTACCAGGCTGCCGTTGCGCTGCTCGTGCCATCGCTCTGGGAAGGGTTCGGTCTTCCCGTGGTCGAGGCGATGGCGTGTGGCTGCCCCGTCGTGGCGAGCCGCGCGGGAGCACTGATGGAGACTGCGGCAAACGCTGCCGTCTATCTGGACCCCGCGGCTGGCGAGCTCGCGTGGATCTCCGCGGTCCAGTCCCTCGTCGCAGACTCTGACCACCGACAGGCCCTGGTGGAGCGATCGCTCGAGCGGTCGCGGGTGCTGAGCTGGGCTCGCACTGCCGAAGGTCTCCGCGAGATCTTCACGGAGGCCGCAAGTATCCCGGCAGCCAGAAGCGACACAATCGCGCCAAGCAGCACCCCAGAAGGACGGTAGCGCGCCTCGACCCGGCGTGTGCCCGGCTCGAGAGGCACTCCATGAACGATGCCGGGGCCCACCGACGGCGAGACCGGCCGATGATCGATCCGCCACCGCCATCCCGGCAGTGGAGCCTGCGAGACCACCAACCACGACGGTTCGTCGACTCGCACCACAAGCTGCAGCGACTCCGGGGATCTCGAGACCACCTCGACACCGTCCAGCCAGTGTGGAGCGTGTCCAGGTTGCGGCATCTCCGATGCCAGCCCCAAGCTCGGCCATGCCTCGCTGTTGCGGTGCAACCATACCCCGTACCGAACCGCCACCGGGTGCAGACCCGGCCCCTCCGTCACCTTCGGGAGTATGACCCATGGGCTTGCAAGAGCATCGAGCCACCACCGTCCGGATGGCCCCGAGTCCGCATTTCGCAGGTGCTCAGCAAGCGTCGCAGGCACGACGGGAGCGGGCGTGGTCGTCACTCTCAGACCATCGACGCGGTTCAGATAGCCGATCGGCCACGCCCGGCGTCGTTCCATCGCTCCAAGGACCCAGTCAAAGCGCTCGCCAGTCGGTCGCGGAACGTGCATCCGGTCATCCGCAGGCGGCTCCGTCCACACAGGCCGACTCGTCGCGAGCTCTGCTGTCGATCGCAGGCCGAGGCGAGGCACGCCATCGACGATCAGGAGCACGACGGCCGCGACCAGCAGCGCCCCTCGCCACGCGCTTTCCTCCGGCGCCACGACGAGCACGGCCGCGAGCACAGCCGTCACAACCAGCAGCAGCAACGCCAAGGGGGCATCAGCGCACGCAACCCCGAGCACGGCCAGCAGCATCACCGCGAGAGCTGGCCACCTCCGGACATCCCCGACGAACCGGTCCGCTCCCAGCGCAATGATTGGAATCGAGGCCACGAGTGCCACGACCGCGAAGCGGGACGGGTACCGGGTCATCCCCTGCGTGATGAAGATGTACAGCTCACCGCCAGCCAGCACCGGCACCACGGCGAGCCCGGCGACCACCGCAGCCCATGCGGTCAGGCGCAGCGGAGCAGCACGCACCCCGACGAACAGGCACACCACGAGCACCGGCCCCAGCAGGAGGCTGTCAGCCCACATCGAGCCCGCCGCCACGGACAGCCCCGGAACGATCACCGCCAACCAGCCGACCGCATCGACACCACCGGAGAGCAGCAGTCGAGGATCGACCTCCGCGCCCCGATTGCCAATCATCACCCACACCAGGAACGGGATCAGCTGAGCTGCAGACAGCGCAGCGCCGAGGCAGATGGACACGACGGCGCGGAGGAGATGCCGTGCCGCCATCACAACGGCGAGCAGACACGAAAGCGCCCACACATGCGGCTCACCAGCAAGCCATACCAACGCCGTAATCAGCGACAACCTGCGCCACTGGCGAGCCTCTGCCGTGATGGCCATCCACGGCAGCCACGCGAGCGCATCCAGGTTGTTGACCATTCCCACCACGGCCAGCACGGGTCCGCACGACCACCCGATGGCCTCTGCGAGGCGTGTCGCGACCGCGGAGCCTCCCAGACGCCGCGTCCAGATCCCGAGCCCGGCCGATAGCAACGCCAGGTGCAGCGCGATCTCCGCAGCCACTGCGATGCCCGCCGGGGCCAGCATGTAGAGCCAGTGGAACGGGTACAGGACTCCAGTCTGTGGGTTGGCAAACCACGGCTCACCACAGCCGTTATCCGGGTTGAGCCAAGGGATCCGACCGTCTGCAAGGGCATCGCTTGTCGCGATCCGCATCGGCACGAAGTAGTCCGCCAGGTCGCGGGTCAGCGGCGTCCAGCCGACCAGCCCCACGGCAACCAGGAGCAGCGGCACCCACCACACGGCAACCGGACGACGCGCACGATCGTGCCAGCTCATCGTCTGCCAAGCTCCCGTTCAAGAGCATCACGCTGCCACTGTGGTGCTGCGAGCAGCCGCTGCTCATAGCGAAGCGGGGCTCGACGCAACTCTGGTACGGCTCCGGCACGCAGCAGCGCCTCGCGGGCCGGGCCCGCCCGCCCCATGTCGAGCTCGAGCCTGGCGAGCAGGAGCCAGCCGGAGACGAAGCTCGGTTCCACCGACACCGCTCGCTGACAGAGAGCGCGGGCGCGCTCGAGCTGTCCCAGGCTCCGCTCCAGCGTGGCCCAACCGAGCCACGGCCACGGCAGATGCGGGTCCAGCTCGGTCGCTCGCGTGAAGGCAAAGCGCGCCCGATCGATCGCCGCGTCGGACGCTCCGATCTCGCGCAGCTCCCGGGTCGAGACCGCGGCCAGAGCACGCCACAGCTCCGCGCTGTACGGCCGCAACCGCAGTGCGTGCTCGACCGCGGCCAACGCTGCACCCGCGTCCTCGAGCTGCCAGCGCGCCTCCTGATGCAACCTCTGCTGCGCCCGGCGCAGGGGCATCGTCTCCAGCCACGGCTCCACCTGCCAGCGGTCGCACCCCCACGCCTCGGTAGGAACCATCCGTTGCACGACCC
>CAZEJK010000102.1:0-17566 GCA_964512045.1 uncultured Thermoanaerobaculia bacterium | reverse complement strand
ATCGACGGGTGCGGGGAACGCTCGCTGCAAGGGCAGATGGGTGGGTGGGGGAGCTAAATGCTAAAAACTAATACCTTACCGCTACGCGGGCGCGGGACCGGCGGCTTCGGAGCATCACTTTGGTTGCGGCCCGCGGCTGCGTTGGGAGAGCTGCAATGACTGCGAAAAGCCTGTATGTGCCTGTACTGCTCACGCTCGCGCTGACAATCGCAGGCTGCACCACCACGGCGCCAACAGATGAACCGGATGTCCAACGCGTCGGCGAGTTCGTGCTGCGCTACTCGGGGCCACAGCTGGAAGCGGTGCTTGGCTACCGGTACCCGGCAACACACCTGGGCGACGAGTGGCTGATTCTGGACCTCGCCGTCCGCGGCCAGTACGGTGAGACGGGCGAGATCACGCGCGACTCCGTCCATGTGGTGGTACCCAACGGAGACCGGATTCCGCTCGCGACGCAGCGAGAGTTCGCCGAGGCCTACTCCTCCCTGCGGCCGGTCCTGCGCCAGGTGGCGATCGGCGCTGACCCGGTGGATATGTTCCCCTCCAGCCTGACACGCGAACCGTTGCAGCTGTTTGTCGTCCCTGGCGAAGGGATCGCTTTTGACACCATCACACTCAATGACCGAAGGGTCGCGGCTGGACGGGTGCTGTTCCGAGTACCGGGCGGCATTCAGGCGGGCCCATGGACGTTCGTCATCCAGCTGGAAGAAAGCGAGGTGCGGATTCCGTTTGAGCTGCGGGGATCCGTGCGATGATACCGGCAGCACACCGGAGGCCGACGATGCGATCCATACGTCCTGTTCTCTTCCTGGGGCCTGTCCTGCTCCTTCTGCTAGCCGCCTGCTCCTCCACCGGCCCAGATCTCAGCCGTCAGGCCTCCTTGGCGATGAAAGCAGGAGTCGATGCCGCCCGAAACGGCTACTGGCATGAAGCGAAGTTCCGTTTCGAGCAGGCGCTCGAGCTCACTGGCGACGACGGCGAGCTGTGGAACAACCTCGCCGTCGCCCACGAGGCCCTCGGCGAGCACGGCGAAGCCCGAGCTGCGTACGATCGGGCCAAGGAGCTGATGTCATCCTCGAACCATCTCTCCCGGAACATCGCGCGGTTTGACCAGTTCTACTCGAGCTACGTGGCGCCGCCCGAGCCCGCAGCGACAGAGTCCTCCACGTCCAACGAGACACCGAACGAAGGAGATGGCAGTGATGACGACGAGCCGGCTGACTCTGATCGTGGGTAGCGTCCTGGTGGTGGCACTCGTGCTGCCGACCGTCGCTTCCGCGGGCTCCCGCGAGCTCCGCGTCGAGCTCCAGGTACGACCAAAGCTCGAGCTTGCGGGCAGCGAGAAGGTGTACATCGGCCCGTTCCTGCTCGAGCCCCGTGGCGACCGTCCGAGCCCGGCCCGCACCTTCGACGTCGCCGAGGAGTTCCAGCGGTACCTCCACCGGCTGGTGCGCAAGCACACCTCGCTCATCGTCCTCGAGTCGGACAGAACGATCCGCCCGCCGGTTCGCGACCCTCTTCAGCTCGAGTCCCAGTCAGCGTTTTGGCGGCAGCTGGGGGAGCTGACCGACGCCGACCTGGTGGTCACCGGATCGATCGACTACCAGGTACTGGATCGCGCCGGGTTCCGCTCTGAGAGGTACGTTTCGCCGGTTGACGGTCAGACCTACTACCGCCAGGTGATGGTCGAGCAGACCGGTTTCTCCTACGACGTGCTCCTGATGGTCTTCGACACCACGACCGGCGAGCTCGTCTACTCCGAGCAGCTCCAGGACTTCCAGCAACGGGAAGCCGACGAGCTCGACGATTTCTCCGGTATGTTCACCAACCTGTTCCAGCTTGAAGACAAGCTGATCAACATCTTTGCCTCCCGGTCTGTGCAGGGCAAACGGTACCTGTTCACACCGTGACCGAGGACGCTCCGGGTCGAAAGCTACCGTGCACATGACTCGCTGCAGAAGCGTAACCCCGTTCACGTCTGGAGCCGCGCTGGCTCGGGGACCGAAGAACGTCCCACGGCGGTCACCAGCTGCACCCGACGTGCCTGAGGAAGGGATCCTTATGACTCTCTTTCGTCGCCCCATCACCGCTGCGTGTGCTGTCACCTTGGCCGTGCTGATCGCGCTGCCCGTCGCGGCCCAGAGCAACTTTTTCGGCGGCAAGAACCGCGTGCGCTACGACGAGTTCGAGTGGAAGGTGTACTCCACACCCCACTTCCGGATCTCGTACTACGACCGCGTGGAGCCGTCGCTGGTCAAGGTGGCCTCCTACGCCGAGAGCGCCTACGACGAGCTGGCGCGACGGCTGGACTTCCAGGTGGACGATCCGATCCCTTTGATCGCGTACGCCAATCACGCCGAGTTCCAGCAAACCAACGTGATCTCCAACTTCATCCCGGAGGGGGTGGGCGCCTTCGCGACCCCGAGCCGAAACCGGATGGTACTTCCGGTCGATCTGCCCGATCGCGAGCTGCAAGCTCTGATCCAGCACGAGCTCACCCACATCTTCCAGTATGAGATCTTCTTCCAGGGTCGGCTCGGACGGGTGCTGTACTCACAACCGCCTCTGTGGTTCATGGAAGGCATGGCATCGTACCTTGGACGCGACGAGACCTCCCGCGACACCGCCTACATGCGTGATGCGGTGTTGGCTGACATCGTTCCGTCGGTGGCGTTGCCAGTCGGCGGCTTCTTCGCCTACCGCTTTGGCCACATGGTGTTCGAGTTCGTCGAGTCGGAATGGGGTGAGATCGGCATGCGCGATCTCATCTTCGAAATGCGCAACGCTCTCGGCGGAGATGTCGGCCGTGCGCTGCAACGCGCCTTCGATCTGGACGTGGAGGAGTTCGACTCGAAGTTCCGCGCATGGCTCCGCGACTACTACCTGGACTCAGCAGAGCGTGGCACACCGCGCGAGTTCGGTCCCAGGTTTCGAATCCAAAACGCCTCCCAGGGCACACCGGAGACCTCACCGATCGCTTCGCCCTCAGGCGATCTGATCGCCGCCTTCGCCACGCACAAGGCGGACGTGGACGTGGTCCTGTTCGGTGTCCCAGATCGCCGGCTGTACAAGAACTTGACCGACGGTCTGACAAACCGGTACCGATACCTCGACGCGCAGGGGCTCACGATCGCTCCTGCACGGGGCCGCGATCTCGCCTACTCCCCGGACGGCAATCACATTGCCGTGTTCGCACGCAAGGAGCGTGGCCGCCTGCTGCTTCTCCTCAATGTGATCACCGGCGACATTGATCGGACGATCGAGATCCCGCGAGGATACGAACGCCCCGGTCAGCCGGCGTACTCCACCGATGGCTCGACGATCGCGTTTCACGCGTTTGCGAACCAGCGTTCCGACATCTTCTTGATCGACCTGGACACGGAAGCGATCACCAATCTGACCGACGACGACCCGTACGACAGCTCACCGACATTCGCACCCGACGGGAAGCACCTCGTGTACACCGCCGAGGGCGCCACGCGGGCCAAGCTCGTCCAGATCTCGTTGGAGGATCCGTCCGATCGTACCCAGCTGACCTTCGGTCCTGGACATGACGAAGGGGCGGCGTTCTCGCGTGACGGCAACGCGCTGTACTTCGCCTCCGATCGCAACCAGGAGGTGTACGACATCTACAGGCTGGACCTCACGACCCGCAACCTCACCAAGCTCACCAACGTGATCGGAGCGGCGCTCAACCCGACGCCCGTGGTGACGGTGGAAGGCGAGCGCGTGGCGTACCAGGCGTACTACAAGGGCAGCTGGTCCCTGTACCTGGTCAACCCGAGTGAGGGCGAGCTCATCGGAGAGGAGAAGGAGCCCACCGAGGACACGGACCTGGAGCCGTTCGTGCCTGCTGTCAGCGTCGCCTTCGATGAGGAGCGTGCCGAGAAGGTGGCCAAACGCAAGCTGTTCCTCGAGAACGCCCAGGCGCTCGTGGGGATCAACAACGGAAGCGACTTCGTCTCACAGACCTACGTTGCACTCTCGGACCAGTACGGCGACCGGCGGGTCATCGGCATCCTCGAGTCGGTGGCCGGCTACTCGAACGTCCGTCTGGCCTGGTTCAACCTGGAGAAGCGTCTGCAGTGGGGCGTGACGCTGTTCGATGACCGGGCGTTCTTCTACGAAGGTTTCAACACGGTCGAAGGCGTCGTTCGCGGCCGGCGCCAGATCTACCGTCAGACCGGAGCAGCACTCACCGGACAGTACCCGCTGTCCACATACCTGAGACTCCAGGCCAGCACCGGGTACATCCGCCGGGACGCCGACCTGCCGTTTTATGATGCTGACCGGAACCTCCAGTTCCAACAGTTCCAGGACGATGTCCCGTTCGTTCAGGCTGGTATCGTGGGCGACACCACGATCTACCGCTCGTACGGACCGCACGCCGGGCGACGATGGGAGCTCAACCTCGGGTACTACTACGACGCCAATGAGGGCGGCGCACTGTCGCGACAGTTCGAGCTCGAGGGACGGCAGTACATTCCGCTCACCCGTCGCAACGAGCTCGCGATCCGGCTCTACGCCGCCGCTGCAGACGGCAACCGTCCCAACGTCTTCTACTTCGGCGGACTCGACTCGATGCGTGGCTTCGCCTACCGTACGATCTCTGGGAATCGCGCTGCCTACGCCAACATCGAGTGGCGTTTTCCATTGATCGACGAGCTCCGGATGCCGTGGCTCCGTCTGACCGAGATCCGAGGTCACTTCTTCGTCGATGTCGGTGCTGCCTGGTTCGAGCAGGACGGGTTCGACAACGACTTCAACTTCATGGAGGACAATCAGCTCGACGATGGGCTCTCGGCGTACGGCTTCGGCATCTCCCTCCGCCTGCTGGGGCTCCCGGTGCACTGGGAGTTCGCCAAGCGATGGGACTTCGAAGAGACGCTCTCCGATTACGAGACGGACTTCTGGATCGGTTTCCGGTTCTAGCGTCCCACGGAGCAGTATCTTCGAAAATCCGAAGCATCATCGCCGGGAGCCGGAGAGTCGGCAGCCGGCTGCCGGGGCCGGGACCGGGGCCAGTACCGGCGCCGGGCGGCTTCGTTGGGTGGATCGTGAACCCAGACCCTTCCACCCACCCGCCGGCGAGACGCCGGCTCCCACAATTGGAGCGCCATCCGGCAGGAATGGGCCCGTGCGTGCCACGGCGTAGCCGCGGTGGGCGGCTGGGGCCAGCGAAGCCGGGCTACCGGCATCCGGAGACTGTGACACTGAGCCGGGCGTTCCTGATGACGAAGGTGGCGATTTCGCGACCAGGAACCACTTCTGTCTGCTATGCTGGACACGGCGGATTCGGACCGCAGAGCCCGTCGGCCGCCGGAGGGATCTGACATGAGTGACACGCGGTTCACTGAGACGATGGAGATCCAGTGTGCTGAGGAGGATCGGAAGGCCACGCTACTGGTGACCTGGGAGACCGCTGGCGAGGATCGACAGCTGGTCTCGGTGGAGTGTGACCACCCCCACTTTCGCGATCTGGACAACTGGGAGTGCCACTGGTCGTGCTGGGAGCGCGTCCGCAAGCAGGCTGCCAGCCCGAAGTAGCGCGGACCTTCTCCACACCAGGGCTCGGCGATCCCCATAGCAGACCTCGAACACCGACGGCTCATGAGCCGAGACTGAACCGCAAAGTCGCCACGACCGCAACGTCAGAACCCGACGTCTCCGAGGTCGGAACCACGCTAGCGGATCACCTCCAAGAACCCAGAGACCCTCCGAACACGGCCGCGTTGGATGAAGGCCGTCACGAGCTCGTTCGCTCGTCGCCAAGGCGCGGTACACTGCACTCAATGCTCCGCCAGCTGCGCCACGATCTGCTCTACTACCCGTTCCGGGCGGCCCTCGAGGTCGGTTCACGTCTCCCGCTCGGTCTCCTCCGGCCATTCGGTCGCGCCTGCGGACGTGTGGCCGTGCTCACGGCCAGGCGCTCCATCCGTTGGAGCGACGCACATGTCGCACAGGCGTTCCCCGAGATGGACGGTCCGAGCCGGGCTCGCCTGCTGCACGCCACCGGACTGCACTTCGGCGAGATGCTCGCCGAGGTCGTGTGGCTCTGGCGCGCCGAACCACAGCAGGTGCTGGAAGCGTGCACAGTGGTTGGTGCAGAGCATCTGGACGCGGCTCTTGCATCCGGACGCGGAGCGATCCTCACCACGGGGCACTGCGGGAACTGGGAGGTCTTCAACGCCTGGGTCGGGTCAGCAGGGTACCCGCTGACCGTCGCGGTCCGTGAAGCGTACGATCCGCGAATCGACCGCGTCGCCACCCGCCTGCGCTCTCGGTTCGGACCCGAGGTCATTCCGCGTGGCGCGGGTGCAGGCCGCAAGCTCGCCGAGGCCATCCATCGCAACCGGATCGTCGGCCTCCTGATCGATCAAGACATCCGCGATCTCCCGAGCGTCTTCGTGCGGTTCTTCGGCCGTCTGGCCTGGACTCCCTCTGGAGCCGCCGGTCTCGCTCTGGCCAACGGTTGTCCGATCGTACCCGGCTTCGCGCACCGCAGCACGGACAGGCGTCACCATTTGACCTTCCACCCTCCGATCGACACCCCCAGGACCGGCGACCCAGAGCAGGACCTGGCAACACTGACCGCAGCCGCCACCACCACCATCGAAGCGCAGATCCGCACCCACCCAGAGCAGTGGGTCTGGATGCACCGCCGTTGGCGTACGCGGCCGGCGGGGGAGACCGATTAGAGTGAAGCGCCAGGGCGCCCTCCAACGGCTGCTGCGCCGGCTCCGCCCTCCACCACCAGCACGGGCCGTGCCCAGCGGCTCGCCGATCCACGAGCTCGCGCGACGGATCGACCCGTCGCGGATCTCTCCCACCGTCGCCGTCGTCGAGCTCGACGGTGAGCCCTGGACCGTCGCCGTTACAGACTCAGCGTGCACCGCGACTCCGGGCGGAACGGACGACCCCGCGGTCACGGTCCGCGCCTCGGCCTCCACCCTGCAGCGGGTTCTCGACGGCTCGCTAACGCCGGAGCGGGCCTACCTGACCGGCGCCGTCCGCACCTCGAACCCCGCCCTGCTCGCTGCGGTGCTGCGCACGCTGCAATCTCCCAGCTCACGAGACGATACGCGCTCCGCCACACGCGCTCGTGTACGCCCACCGGGCGGTACCGAAGGCGAAGGGTCCTCGAGAAGCGGCCCAGGGCCACTGACGGGCGTGACCGTGATCGACCTCACTCGGATGGTCCCAGGCGCCATTCTCGCCCGCCAGCTCATCGACCTCGGCGCACGTTGGATCAAGATCGAGGCGCCCGTGGGAGGCGATCCGATGCGCCATCTGGAACCGACCGTCGGGGGCACCGGCGCCGGCTTCGCCACCCTCCTGCGCGGGGCCGAGTCCGTCAGCGTCGATCTCAGAACACCGGAGGGCATCGATACGATCCGCCGACTCGCGCGCACCGCCGACGTGCTCGTCGAGAGCTTCCGGCCAGGAACCCTCGATCGCTGGGGCCTTTCACTGGACGACCTCCGCGAATCGGCGCCTCGGCTGATCACCTGCTCGATCAGCGCCTACGGGACCTCGGGCCCAGGAGCAACCGCAGTGGCGCACGACCTGAACCTGGCCGCCATCACAGGCGCTCTGATTCACGTCAGCGACGGAGTTCCCCACCTCCAGCTGGCTGATGTCGGCTGTGGACTCCTCGCCAGCTCGGCGATTCTGGCAGCGTTGCTCGAGCGAACCCGAACCGGCCGCGGTCGTCATCTCGAGCAGCCGCTGGCCACGGGCCCACTGCCGCTCATGGCATGGATGTGGGCAGAGTCGGCGGCGGGAAGCAGCGGCCTCCCGACCTCGGTTCTGGCAGGCCTCTGCCCTGGCTACCGACGGTACCGCTGTCGCGACGGCCTCGAGCTGGTGATCGCCGCCATCGAACCGAAGTTCTGGCAGGAGATCCTCGGACGGCTCGGGATGGATCATCTCGCACCGCTGGCTCTGGATTGCGGCCCCGACGGCCACCAGGCCATCACCGAGCTGGAGGAGCTGTTCACCTCCAGGCCACGTCAGCACTGGCTCGACGTCTTCGAGGGAGGTTCTCTTCCGGTGACGCCTGTGCACAATCTGGAGGCCGCACGCCACGACCCGTTCGTGATGCCGTTTCTCGAGACGACACCAGCCCCGGGTGGGACCACCCTGCACTCAATCGGCCCGTTCCTGCCATCTCTCGGCCACACCCCCGAGCAGCCCGCCCCGAATCTCGGTGAGCACACGGCCGCCGTGCTCGCCGAGCTCGAGAAACCCGACCACTCTGACGAGCGCAACCGTGGGCCGAATGAGAAGCGATGCCCCGGAGCTGCCGGTTCCCGGAGATCCTGACGCGCGCTTTCGAGGGTCCCTGCGGGCACGTCGCCGACCAGCACCTGTCAACCTTTGCCGACGGCATGCGTCACACTCAGCGATGACGGGCCCAAGCTTCACGCGCGCGCTGCTCTGAAGACACTGACGGTGCTGCACCGTCACGAGCCTGAATGGAAAGGAGTCCGAGAACCATGAGACTCACAGTCACCGTCGCTGCATTCCTATCACTGGCACTGGCTCTCCCTCTGGCCGCCCAGGAGCCGCCGGAGGCGCCGCCTGTGTTCGAACGCGCCATGGATCACGTCGCAGCCTTCCTCGAGCTCGATGAGGCTCAGCTCGAGCAGTGGGACATCCTGATCGACGTCCGCCAGGACACTGTCGAGCCGCTGCGCCAAGCGATCGCAACCGCCGAAGGCGAGCTGCGCGACCTGCTCGCAGCCGAGGAGTACGACTACACCGCAATCGGTGAGACGACGGTGACCATCGCCGAATCTCGTCAGCTGATCGCCCAGGCACACGCCGCATACCTCCAGGGCTTCGCCGACATGCTCGATGAGGAGCAGCGCCGCCGCTTCGGAGTGGTTCGTACCGCTGACCGGATCAAGCCACTGCTCAGCGACTTCCGCCTGCTCGGTCTCCTTGCCGGACCGCATCACGGACCTCCGGACGAGGGCGGCGAGGAGTAACCTGTCTCCATCCGCCACGCTCTGACCACGGCCCACCTCGCGGTGGGCCGTTCACTTGTCATCGCTCCATCGGCGGGCTATGGTCCTCAGCGAGCGATGCGCACCGTTGCGTCCCCAGACCGTCCAAGGCTTCGAGCCGCTACCGCGCTGACGTGCGCGGTCGTGGCAGGGATCGTCCTGGCTCTGGCGCTGCCTGCCCTCTCCTGGTGGCCGCTAGCGTTTCTCATGCCCGGCTTCCTCCTCGAGGCAGTGGGGCTCAGCCAGGGTTGGAAGAGTGCTGCGGCGTTCGGTTTCGTGGGTGGGCTGGTGCACTGGGCGATCACGGTCCACTGGGTGGTCCCGGTCATGGCAGACTATGGTGGCCTCCCCCTCATGCTCGCGATCGTCTGCCTGCTGCTGATGGCCGCCGCGCTGGCTGTGCCGTGGGCTGTGACGGCGACGGTCACCTTCGCTGTTCCACTGCAATGGCGGATCGTCATGCTACCGGCCGCATGGACGGCGCTCGAGGGCGCGCGCCAAGTCCTGCCGTACCGGTTCCCATGGAACCCCGTCGCGGCCGGGCTCGTGGACGACTGGTGGGCACTCGGTTCTCTACCGGTGTGGGGATCCTCCGGTCTCGGATGGGCCGTGCTCGCAGTCGGGGCCGCGCTCTGGGGCCTGCTGCGCGCCGAGCTTCGTATGCTGTCACGTATCACGCTCGGGGCCGCCGCGGCAGCGGTGGCCGCGGCCACCCTGGCCGCACCGCCTCCACAGCCATCCGGAGAGCCGGTCACGGTAGCTTTGCTCCAGCCTGGAGGAGACTTCCGGGACCGATGGAACGCAGACTACTGGCCACAGCTCGCCGAACGGATGTGGGACCTCACCAGATCGGCAGCAGCGCTCGGCGCTGGGCTGGTAGCCTGGCCCGAAGGTGCGCTCCCATACCGCGCCGACACCGACCCGGTGTACCGCGCCCAGCTCGTGGAGATGGCCACTGTCCACGACATGGCGATCGTTCTCAACAGTGTCGCGCACACTCCCACCGGGTATGCCAACGCAGTGTTCGCGGTGAACCCGGGCTCCGTCGAGCTCGCTCGCTACGACAAGGTCCGCCTGGTTCCGTTCGGCGAGTACGTGCCAGCGATCGCCCGGTTCGCGTTCGCCGAGTCGTTGGTGCGCGAGGTGAGCCAGTTCACCCCCGGCGAACGGGTCCACGCGATCGACGCCGGCGGCCTCCGACTGGCCGTCGCGTTGTGCTACGAGATCGTTTTCGCCGATCTGGTTGCAGCCGGCGTCCGCGACGGCGGCGAGGTGATCCTCACCATCACCAACGACGCCTGGTACGGCCGTTCCTGGGCGCCACGCCAGCACTTTGCGCAGGCGATCCTGAGAGCGGTAGAGTGCCGCCGCTGGGTGGCAAGGGCAGCCCTGACAGGGATCTCCGGTGCGATCGCTCCGAACGGTATGGTCACGACAGAGCTCGATCTGGGCCACAGCGGTCTCATCCACTCACCGGTACAGCCGTGTGGCGGTCTGACCCCTCGCGTCCGCTGGGGCGACTGGTGGGCCGGACTGTGCGGTCTCGCCACCGTCGCCATCCTCATCGCCGCTTCTATCCGCCATCGAAGACAAGCACGCAGCAGACGATGAGTCTCCCCCGGTAAACTGCATCGAGCGGACGCCCGTTGAACAGCGATGCGACCTCCGCTATCGTGAGCACGCGAGGAGTCACCTCGCATGGAGGCGATCATGCTCGATGAGCTGACCCAACGATGCCATGACGAGCTGGAGCGGATCGAGCGGCTCCGGGGGTACCTTTGACGAAGAGAGACTGCGCACAAAGCTGGCCGACGTCGACGAGCAGGCTCAGCAACCCGACATCTGGTCGGACCAGGACCGCGCCAAGGACGTGATGCGGCGTCGCAGCGAGCTGCAGGATGCCGTGGCGACGGTCGAGATGCTCAAGGAGGCGGCTGAAGAGCTGGAGGTCCTCCAGGAGCTCGCTGCCGAGGACGAGTCCGGCGCCCAGTCCGAGCTCTCCGCCGCTCTCCGCCGGATTACCCCAAAGCTCGATCAGCTCGAGCTGACGACCAAGATGACCGGCGAGCACGACAACACAGGCGCCTACCTGGAGGTCCACCCGGGCGCTGGCGGCACCGAGTCCCAGGACTGGGCGGAGATGCTGCTGCGTCTGTACACACGTTGGGCCGAGCGTCGCGGGTTCGAGTGCGAGATCCTCGACGAGCAACCCGGCGAGGAGGCCGGCATCAAGTCGGCCATGCTGGTCATCCGCGGGCCGTACGCCTACGGATACCTGAAGTCCGAGAACGGCGTGCACCGCCTGGTCCGGATCTCCCCGTTCGACTCCCAAGCCCGCCGTCACACCTCGTTCGCATCGGTGCACGTGTACCCCGAGGTCGACGACGAGGTGGATGTCGAGATTCCAGAGAAGGATATCCGGGTCGACCGCTACTGCTCCTCCGGACCTGGAGGACAGGGCGTGAACACGACCTACTCGGCGGTGCGGGTCGTCCACATTCCCACCGGAATCATCGTGACCTGCCAGAACGAGCGCTCGCAGATCAAGAACCTGGCCTCCGCGATGAAGGTGCTCCGAGCTCGCCTGTACGAGCTCGAGCTCGAGAAGCGTGAGGAGGAGATGGAGAAGCTCAAGGGGCCGAAGAAGGACATCTCCTGGGGCAACCAGATCCGCTCCTACGTCCTCCAGCCGTACCGGATGGTCAAGGATCTCCGCACAGGCCACGAGGTCGGCGATGCCGACCGGGTCCTGGACGGAGGGATCGACGAGTTCATCGAGGCGTTCCTTCGCTGGAGCTCCGATCGCGAACGGAGCCAGGCCGGGGCGTAGCCGCTGCACGGGAGAAGGTGCTCGGAGAACCTCGCGCCTCGCCGACTCCGTCATCTCGACCGAGCCTCCGTGGCGTTGCGGATGCTGTTGGAGCACGCTCCCGTACCAAGCTCAGCGCAGCACCTGGCGAGCGGAGAGATCCCGTGGGAGAAACCTCGGCCATCCGGCCTCGGTTCCGGTCAACGGCCCCGGCCCTGGCAGCCGGTCACCGGACTCCGGCGCCCGGCGATGACCATGCAGCGGCGATGAGCGTACGGGTTGGCGGGGTCTCGTGGGCTTCGTGGTGCGGTGGTCGGCGCTTGGGGTTCGGTGGTGGATATTGGTGGGGCAGCAGTCAGTGCGCGTACCGGTCAACCCGATGAGCGGGGTTCCAGTGCTCCGGGGCCGGCAGCCGGCTGCCGGGGCCGGGACCGGGGCCAGTACCGGTGCCGTGCGTGCCCCGGCGTAGCCGCGGTGGGCGGCTGGGGGAAGCGAAGCCGGGCGGCTTCGTTGGGTGGCTCGTCAAGGGTGGCCTGCTCCGATGCGTCGCCGGTGCCGGGATGTCGGGGGCATGCCGGGGGACCGGACAGCCCCCGCGCAGGCTCCCGGAACCGCCCCACCCCAGCAACCCGAAAACTCACCATGTCAGGGGTTGCCACCGCACGGTCCTGAGTGTACCGTGGCGGCGGCTGGATCGCCCACGGACCGGGGTCCCACGGCTCGACGCCGGCCACGCACATTTCCGGATCTTAGGAGGTTCTGCCATGACCGAGTCCCTCAGCACCTTCCCGAACTCCTCACCGGGATCAACAAACCTCTCGAGTGCCGAGCACATCGAGATCGAAAGCACCTTCGGGGCCCACAACTACCATCCCCTGGACGTCGTCATCAGCCGTGGCGAAGGCGTCTGGGTCTGGGACGTCGAAGGCCGGAAGTACATGGACTTCCTCGCGGCGTACTCCGCTGTCAACCAGGGACACTGCCACCCGAAGATCGTCCAGACGCTGCTCGATCAGGTCCAACGACTGACGCTCACGTCGCGGGCCTTCCGCAACGACCAGCTGGCCCTGTTCTGCAAGCAGCTGTGCGAGATGACCGGCTTCGCCAAGGTCCTGCCGATGAACAGCGGCGCCGAGGCCGTCGAGACCGCCATCAAGGCCGCCCGCAAGTGGGCTTACACCGTCAAAGGTGTTCCGTACGCCAACGCCGAGATCCTCGTCTTCGATGGGAACTTCCACGGTCGAACCACCACCATCGTTGGCTTCTCCTCCGAAGAGGACTACCGGTTCGGTTTCGGGCCGTTCACTCCCGGGTTTCAGATCCTGCCGTACGGCGATGCCCAGGCGGTGGCAGACGCGATCACGCCGAACACCGCTGCTGTGCTCCTCGAGCCAATCCAGGGCGAGGGCGGCATCATCGTCCCGCCCGAGGGCTACCTCAAGAAGCTTCGCCAGCTCACCACCGACAACAACGTGCTCCTCATCACCGATGAGATTCAGACCGGTCTCGGCCGCACCGGACGCCTTTTCTGCTACGAGCACGAGGGAATCCGGCCGGATGTCGTGATCGTCGGCAAGGCCCTGGCCGGAGGTCTCTACCCTGTATCCGCCATGCTCGCAGACGACGAGGTCATGAACGTCTTCGAGCCTGGTCAGCACGGCTCCACGTTCGGCGGCAATCCGCTCGGAACCGCGATTGCGCGGACGGCTCTCAAGGTTCTCGTCGAGGAGGGAATGATCGAGAACTCAGCGCGCCTCGGAGAGCACATGATGGACCGCCTGAGGTCCATCGACTCCCCGCACATCAAGGAGGTCCGTGGACGCGGCCTGTGGGCCGGCATCGAGCTCTACCCGGCCGCTGGCGGTGCTCGCAAGGTCTGCGAGATGCTGCAGGAAAAGGGTTTGCTCTGCAAAGGAACCCACGAGCACGTGATCCGCCTGGCACCTCCACTGGTGATCAGTCGTGAGGAGCTCGACTGGGCCCTCGATCAGATCGAACAGGTGTTCACGGAGCTGTAACCTCCCGTGCAACGACGAACGCATCGCCGGCCCGCGCCGCACGCGCGGGCCATTTCTGTTCTCCTCCAGCCAACGCGGCCGCGGGCCGCAACCAAAGGGATACTCCGAAGCTGCCGGTCCCACGGCCGCGCAGCAGTAAGGTAGTAGACGTTGGGCATGAGTCCCCCCACCCACCCAGTCTCACTCACAGGAGCGACCATGCCGCAGCCCGGTCCCGGCCTCGACAGCCGGATCCCGGCCATCCGGTCGCCGGCGGATGCCTCGAGTCTTCGCGGATGCGCCGGTCTCCAGTCGCCAAGACGGTACAGCATGTTCACGACACGCAAGTGGTACAGTGGAGTGCCGGTCAGGTCCCTGTCGACTGGAGCCACGACGAGATGAGAACCGACTGGGCCGTGTCATTTGCCACCGGAGCAGTCCTGGTCCTGGTGGCGTACCTCGCTGGAAGCCTCGAGCTCCCACCCGGAACCACCCAGGTCACGGACCTGATGCCTGCAGTGATCGGAGGGCTCCTGATCCTGCTCGGATGGCGTTTTCGGCGCAGTCGACTCGCGCTTGCCGCCGCCCTGATCGCCGTCGTCGACCTCCTCGTCGAGGAGGGGCTCGGCCGCGGCGGGACGCCTGCGGCCACGATCGAGCAGAACGTCCTTCTCATCCTCGTCTCGCTCAATCTGGCGCTGCTCGCCGGTGTGCGATCGCGCCGACTGCTGCACCCGATGGTCCTGGCGCACGTGGGGCTCATTGCCATCCAACCGTGGCTCGTCAGCTGGATCTTGTCATCACCAACGCAGCCGGCCGATGCCTCGGCGATGCTCGTCACCCAGCTGTGCTCGATCGCGTCCAGTGCGCTCTGCGCTCCCGAAGTCCGTCTCATCGCGCCGATCCTCGCAGCACTCGCGATCGTGATCGGGATGGTCTTCCGTCGTGGCACCTTCGAGTCGTGTTTACTCTGGGTTCTGGCGGCCTCAGTTATTGCGATCGCCGGAGATCCCGAACGGGCACGTTTCGCGTTTCCTGCGGCACAGCTCGCCCTCCTCGCCGGCTTCGTTGAGAGCTCCTACCGACTCGCCTACCATGACGAGCTCACCGGCCTCCCGGGTCGCCGAGCGCTGGCAGAGGCGCTGCGGACTCTGGGCGGCAGCTACGCCATCGGAATGGTCGACATCGACCACTTCAAGAAGTTCAACGATCGGTACGGCCACGACGCTGGGGATCAAGTGCTTCGAAAGGTCGCGGGTCAGCTATCGCGGATCGCAGGTGGGACGACGTACCGGTACGGCGGGGAGGAGTTCACGGTCCTCTTCCCCGGCCTTTCGGTGGCCGAGGCCGCATCGAGGCTCGAGCAGGCGCGCAGCGAGCTCGCAGACACCCCGTTCACCATTCGATCCCCGAAGCGACCGCGCCGCAAACCGAAACGCACCTCCACGAAGCGAGCTGGCACCACCGGGGTTCAAATAACGATCTCCGTCGGTGTCTCTGGACCCGGAGCGAAACAGCCAGACACGCACGCGGTGCTCCATTCCGCCGATCAGGCTCTGTACCGTGCCAAGCATCGCGGTCGAAACCGAGTGGTCACCAGCCGGGGGTAGAGGGTCGCGCATCGGCCAGATCTCCCGAGCCCTTCTGAACCCCTCTCACTGTCGGAACCAGCACCCTGCAGCATCCTGCAGAGGTGACCCCAGCTACTTGAGGTTGAGCTTGGACGGGAAGCCCGTCTCCTGCGGAGTGACGATCCGACCCGCCTCGCGCCGCTGCTCTTCCCGCACCTCCTCGATGAGCTGCTCCACAGCAGCCTGCATCGCGTCGGGAAACTCGTCGATCGCCTCGGCGAGGGTGGCGGCCTCGATCCGGGCCTGGACAGGCAGAGGCCCCATCTGCGACATCAGCTGCGTCTGGGCGATAAACACCACCTCACGGCCGAGGTCGCGGTCACCTTCTGGGGTGATGGGAACGAGCTGACGAAGGGAGGCCACCTTCAAATCGGTGTATGACTCCTCACGGTACAGGTTGTTGCGGTCCACCTTGAGCTGCTCGAGGGTTGCGTTCATTCCGTTCGGCACATCCGCCTCCTTCCACTGCTATCGGAGCGATTCTCCCGATCGCCCACCCCATTCAACAGATCGAGCGCAGGAGTATTGCGAAGACGGCGCCGCCGATCAACCCCCGCTGCCTCGACCGGGCTCAGCTGACGGGCTGCGCCAGCTCTCGGATCACCGGGTACACGCGGTACCTGTCGTCCATGAAAGGTGTCCGTTCGTAAAAGAACATCAGCCGCGCTCGCGGCGAGCCGGCAAAGGCTGCGTCCTCCCTGAGCGTGCGCATAAACTCTGCGGCGAGATCAGGATCATCGGCCAGCATCCGTTGCGCCAACGGCTCCATCACGTAGCGCTCGAAGTACTCGGTTCGCTGCAGCACCTCGAGGAAGAACCCCCACTGGAAGAACGAGTCGGGCGACGCCGGCTCCAACATGAGTACCGTCAGGTCGCCAAGCGGTTGTGCCAGGTCGACTCGCACAGAGCCAGCCGGAACCGTCACGACGGCCCTCACAGCGCGCGGCTCAGCCACCACCCGAGACCGTCCTTCAAACGGCTCGGGCTCGATCGCGGCACCGTCCAGATGGTACACCTCAGCGCTGATCTGCCGTGGTGACTCGGTACGCTCGACCTGCACTCCATGTGCCTCCAGCCGCTCGATCACGTCGGTCCACTGCGGTGGAATCCAGTACGCTTCGGGTCTGCGCACGGTCACCTCGGCCCGAGTTGCGGCAAGCACTGGCGCCGTCACCTCGATCGGTGTACCGGTCCACTCCACCTCGGGCACCCCGGTCACCATTGACGGCCGCAGACGAGATTCGATACCGAGAAAACGCATCTCAGCGACTGGCTGCACACTCGCTCTGCTCCAGCTCAGCACCAGCTCTGCCGAGAGCCGACTCTGATCCGCGACGATCGCGTCTCGCAGCTTCTCGGCCTCGCTGGACACCACGCGCAGCACGCTTTCCAGCAGGACTCGCACCCCGAGCACACGCTGCCGGTGGGGTTTCAGCGAGTGTGTTTCGACCAGCACAGTTGGCAGGTGGCGGGCGTCGCCGTAGCCGTTCGAGTAGCGCGGGCTCGCCGTCCACTCGACGACGCCAGCAGCCGGATCCAGTCGATCCACGAGCCACACGAACGGACCTGGGATATGTCCTGCCTCCTCCAGATCGGCGGAGACCTGCGGGCCCAGGCTCCTGTCGAGCCAGCCGGAAATCATCGGCGAGTACGCGTTGCGGCCGTTCCAGCCGAACGTCACATCGTACTGAAAGTCCGCACCGTCGGTGGTGTGCAGGTCCACGTAGAGATCCGGCTGCCACCGGTTGATCGCGGCCACCAACGCCCGCAGCTCGACGGTGTCGAGCTTCGTATAGTCCCTGTTCAAGTTGAGGTTCTGCGCGTTGGTCCGCCATCCCATCGCGCGCGGGCCGCGCTGGTTCATCCGGTTGTACGGAGAGCTGCGCTCGTGCCCATCGGGGTTCAGGATCGGAACGAACAGAAAGCTGACCTGGTCGAGCAACGGGCGGAGCGTTCCTCCAACGGTCAGATCGCGCAGCAGCATGAGACCGGCGTCCTTGCCGTCGATCTCACCCGAGTGGATCGCGGCCTGCGCGAGCACGACCGGTCGTCCACCGCTGCGCACGCCGGCCGGGGTGGTCGCACCGTCATGGCTGGCGATCACCATCCACAGCTCTC
>CAZEJK010000101.1:0-17572 GCA_964512045.1 uncultured Thermoanaerobaculia bacterium | reverse complement strand
CCGTCTCCGGCGTCATCCCGCCACCGCCCGAGGCCGCCCCCAAGCGCCAGCCCGCACGCGTCGCCCGGATGCTCGCCCTCGCCCACGACCTGCAAGGCAAGCTCGACCGCGGCGAGTACCCCGACCAGGCCACCCTCGCCGCCCAGCTCGGCTTCACCCGCGGGCGCCTGTCGAAGCTGCTCGCCTTGACCTTGCTCGCACCGGACATCCAGGAAGAGGTCCTCCACCTCGAGGCCGTCGACGGTGTGGAGCCCCTCCCCGAGCGCGACCTGCACCAGCTCGCCCGCCAGCCCGCGTGGGCCGATCAGCGGGTGGCCTGGTCTTCTATGCGGCGAGTGGAGAGTAGGGCGTTATGCAAGGATCACAACCTCTGACTGAGGAGGTCCAGCATTTCGTCCTGCGCCTCCCCTGGGGCGTGCTCCGATTTGACGAGGTGCGCCACGATATCCAGGTCGGCCTCCTCTTCGCCGGCGATCCCGGCGATGTAGTCGAGGCCTCCGTTGACATACTGTTCGAAGATCTCGGCTCGATCCTGCGCTGAGTCCGGCGCCAGGATGTGGACCGTGCCGCGCACGGCCACGGCGAGGGCGTTGACGATGTCGGCGCCCCCCAGGTCGATTCGCTCGACCGCGGAGAGCTTGATCTCACGACCATGGGCGGCGACGGCGCGCGTGCGCTTCTTCCGGTAGCCAAGACCGGCGGCGAACACGGCCAGCTCCCTCGTGTCACGGAACACGCCTTGCACTGACTCCGAGCCCGGAATCGATCGTTTGACCAGCCGGTCCGCGATCGGGACCAGGTCCTTGTCGATGTAAATACGGTCCTTGGAGGCCATGTCTACCCCAGCGGCAGCGCCGCGAGCTTCGAGTGCGGCGCCTCTTGATCGTCCGTATTCACCACATAGTCGACGTCGTGGGCGAGCCACCGGATCGTCCGCGACTCCTCCTTGCCCGAGTGGAGCTGGATCACGTAGGCGGCGCCGACCCGGCGCCCAGCCAGCATCGGCTCGACGTACTGGAGTTGGTCTTCTCGGACGATCACGACGCTCTGCGGCAACAGCCCCGGCAGCTGCTCTGAGAACCGCGCAGAGTAGTCCGTCCCGAACGGGCTGTACGGGGCATCCAGCACCACGGGGTACGCCCGAGACGTGTCGGCGGACAGCCCGCCAGGGGACTGGTCGTCCCCCTTCGGCAGCAGCTGATCGATGTTCGCGTAGACCGGCATCAAACCCGCCAGGGCGCCGACGAAGGCGAACGTGGCGAGCGCGACCTCGGACGACGACGCGCCGACACGTCGGCCGGACGACTCGTCGGTGATCTCGTAGCGGAACTCGTCGGTGAGGCTGATCCTATAGTCTTTCATCAATAGGGCGCTATAGAACGTGTTCATTGCCCGCTCAACGTCCTTTCGGGCCGCTGCGCGGATGGCGATCTGGATGGTCGAGAGCGTCGACTCTACGTTGGACAGAAACTCGCGGGCCCGCCCGATGGTCTGCGCGTCGGTGTTCTTCTTTAGCGCCTTCTGGTGGTCTCGCTCTGCGTCGTTCTTTGCGCGCTCGAGCTTGGGTAGCTCGGCGGCCACCGCCTGGAGTTCGGCGTTGAGGCGAAGCTCGACACGCGAAGCGTCCTGCCACGCGGCCATCGTCTGGTCGGGGTCCGCGTGGCTCATCAGATCCGGTTGGCGGTTCAGCAGCTCCATCTCGCAGTTTCGCAGCTTCCGGAACTCGGCCTCGGCGTTGGCACCCCCTCCGACCTCGTCAAGCAGCGCTTGAGCGGCCTCCTCGTCCCGTCGCGCTCCGTCGCGCCATGCAAGCTGTGGAGCGCGGCCGCGCAGGTTGCTAGCGATCTCAGCAACGAAGTCCTCGACCGTCCTGGACCGCAGCACTTCCAGCTCGGACCGCTCGTGCTCGCCAAGCTCGCGACCACAGATGCACTTGTGGCGCTCATCAAGGAGTTCATTCAGTAGCCCCGCAGAGACCTTTGGCGGGATCTCGCCTCGCCGGTGGGCCTCGTTGAGGGCCTCGGATGCGTCCCTGAACAGCTCATGGCCGAAGATCACGGCGCACTCCCGGTTGGCGATGGCGCGCTGCTGCTCCTTCGAGTCAGCCACGCGCTTCTCCGCCTCCGCCTTCCCAGCCTTCACCTCCTTGAACTCATCCATGGCTTTGCGGTGCTGGTCACTAACGTCGAGCTGGGCTTTTAGCTTTTCTACCAGGGCCTCGGCCTCCTTGACCCGACCCGGCAACTCCTTCTTTCGAGCGTTGGCCTGCTCCCAGGCCTCGCGTGCTCGCTTAGACTCCGCCTCCGACACCTCCAGGGCCGTGTGCCGCGCGCCGCGAGGAGTCTTCAGATGCTGGCAGAGCGCGGTCGAGATGACTGCGAGGGCCTTGTCGTACCGCTCGATTCCGAGAAGAACGTCTATGGCGTTTGACATGCTTGCCCGGATAGCCGCGGCGTCGTTCTGGTCGATGTCCTTCCCGATGTTCTCGGCCGGAAAGAAGAAGAACGGGTGCAATCCGGGGGGAAGGACGGCGTTAATCTCGTCCTGGGTGATGGTCTCGGTCGAACTGCGCCGACGCGTGGCGACCAGCACGGGTGGATGGACGCGCGGCGCGTCCTCCCCCTCGTCCCGGCGCGCTTCCTGGTAGCGACGGACGGCGTAGTGCGCCCCGTCGTGCTCGAACTCCAGGCACACTTCCATGCGTCCCAAACCCCCGACCGGGATTGCCGCGAGCGCGGCGTGGTTGAACAGGTCATCGGCCTGACGAAACCCCGCGGTGGTCTCCCCGTACAGCGCCCAGGTGAACGCGTTCAGGAGGGCCGTCTTCCCCGCGCCGTTCTGCCCGACGAACACGGTGACATTGCGCTCGCCGGTCTGGGCGAAGTCGATCACGCAGTTCCCGAGGAAGCTCCGCCAGTTGTTGAGTTCCAGGCGCTTGAAACGCATCACTCTCCCCCATCGCAGGCGAGCCGCCGCGCCTTGTCGGCGTACTTCTTCGCGAGCTCCACGACGGCAGCGGAGCTGATACCCGCCCCAAGTTCCCGAATGTCGATGATGACGTCCCGGAAAATGGCCAGCTCCTGCTTCGACATGCCCTGAACCAGCCTCCTGATGGCCTCCGCGTCGAGCGCCGTGGCGGCGTCATGTTCGCTCATAGACATTCGCTCCTCCCGAATCCCACTCGGCCGGCTGATTGTAGTCCGCTACCAGCTCAAGGAGCTCGTAGCGGTCCATCACTTGCACCAGCTCTGGCGGCGGCACGTCACGGCCATTTCTTGAGGCCGACGCAAGTTCTAGCGCCCTTGTCAACTCCCGCCCGACGAGGCGGCGCTCCGTCTTGAAAGTGGGGTCCGACTTCGGCGGCGGATGTTCAGGAACGACGAGTATGTCGTACAATTCGGCGCTGGTCTTCCCGCCTGCATCGTCGCGTCGCAGGATCCGACCCCGCCGCTGAACGAACTGCCGCGGATTCTGCGTTGATGCCAGGATGACCCCACGCCGGACCTCGGGAATGTCGATGCCCTCGTCGAGGCACCGCATGGCGATCAGTGCCTGAAGGCTGCCATCGCGCAGCATGCGCTGGTAGGCCGCCCGCTCGGGGGCTGGAGTTTCGCCAGTGTATACGTTGGCCGCCATCCCGAGATCGTCGCCCAGAAGGTGTAGCACATCTTCGAGCTGCCGCGTCTCGTGGAGCGGGTGGCTTCCCTCGGCGACATACACCAAGTTGTGGCTCGAGGATGCGAGCGGGCGCATCAAGCCCGCCAGCGCTGGCAGCTTGGCGACGGCGTGCCCGAGCAGGCGGCTTCGCTCCAGGAGCAGGAAGCCTGCCTGGTCCATGAGGTCATCTATGTTCCCGCCGCCGGCGCCGAGCGCCGCAGCGATGCGCGCCGACAGCTCCCGGTACTTGACCATCTCGTCTTCAGCAAGCGGCACGAGGATGGGCTTGTAGTCATACGGCACCAGTGCGCCCAGCTGGATCGCCTCCCTTATTCCGATCCGCTGGCAGATCGACCCGAAGTAGGCGAGCAGTTGCTGGGTGCCCAGTTCGTCGCCGTGACGCCGCGGAGTCGCCGACAGCCCGAGCCGATGCTGCGCATCTGGCAGCGCCGCCAGGCGCCGCTGGGTTCCCAAGGAGTGCATCTCATCGGCGATGAAGAGCATCCGGCCGTCGTAGCGCCGAAGGACATCGGCGAACCGAGACGTCGTCAGCGTGTCGGCCGTCGTGATGACCATCTCGACGCCGGCGCCTCCGAACCGCAGCCGCTGGAGGACCGCGGAAAGATCGGCAGGCCATCGGGCGCTGTGGCCGCTATGGCACTCGATCGCTGCTAAGCCGAACTGCGCAGCGTTGCGGGCCCACTGGGTTACGAGGTCCTTCGAGGGCACAGCAACCAGGACCAGCAGCGCGGAGTCGCCGACAGCCCGACTTAGTTGAAGGGTGGCCACCAGAGCCGTGATCGTCTTCCCTGTCCCGGTCGCCATCGCGAACACGCCCTGGCCTTCGGCCTCGAGCCACCGGTTCACGGCATCCTTCTGGTACTGGTGGATCCTCTTCCCGTCCTGGAGCCAACCAGGGAGATCCAATTTGACGGACGGGGCGGCCCCCCGCAGCGTCGGCAGCGCTCCGTCGGGACCCCTCGGAGGGAAGCGCTCGAAGAGCGCCTTCTTGACCGCCTCCGGAACCTCGAAGACCGGCACGCGCGGTCTCCGCCCTTCCCATGTGCGCTCGAACAGCGAGCGCTCGTGTGCGGCGTGCGCCGCCGTCGGTCCCCAGGAGGTGTGGAGAGCGAACGACTCGGCGTTGCCGACCCATCCGTTCCACGACTCGTTCGGGGACCCTATGAAGGTCAAGTAGTCGCCGTGGTCGTCTGTGAAAACTCCGATCTTCTCGTGGTAGAGGTTCAGGATGCCGTCGAGGTCCTCCTTGACCGCGATTCGGACCACGAGGAGCCCGTCGGCGACCATCCCGCTCAGGAGCCGAAGGCGGTACTCCTCGTCCGCAGTAAGCCGCGCTGGATCAAGGTAGTCCAAGAGCCGTTGCTCCAAGAGGTGCTCTCGGCAGAGGTGTCCGAGACGGATGGCCTCGCGGTCCTCGACCGACATTGCCGGCGATGCTATCAACCGCATCTTCCCGTTCCGCTCGTAGAGTCGCTTGATGCCAACGGCCACAAGCGCGAGGGCCTGGCTGCTGAAGTAGCCCACGGCGCGGTCGTATGAGATCGACAACGACATCGCCGGCTCATAGAACACGGCGACGAGATCGTCCTCGTCGCTGCAATAGCCGACCCGCCAGTCGGTGTCCCTCAGTCCAGCCATGCACTCCTCAACGTCGGAACAGTTCGTCGAGGACCGATTGTACCTCAACCTGCGGCGTGCCGCCAGGGCGTGCCTGGGCGTCGATGGGCGCCTCCTCGGCCCGGAAGATCCGGATGCGCTCCCTCCCCGGCGCGACGACGAGTTCATCGCCGGGCGAGACGTTCAGGGACGCCAGCACGGGGGCCAACCGACCGAGAGCTACGAGGCGGGTCAAGCTTTCGAGCCGCCAGCTGAGGCTCACCGCATGTGGGAAGCCCTCGACTTCAACGAGCAATGACTCGCCCGGCTCCAGCCCCGCCGCCCTCGCTACCGGAGCAGGTAGGCCGGCGGAGTAGCCATCGAGGTGCCGCTGCTCGATCGCGAGCCGGGCGGCCCATGTGCCGTCATCCAGTCGAACCGCCGTCGCAACGTTCTTTACGTGCCCGTAGTGCGTCGCCGCGATCTCGGCTTCAGATGCTTCGCGCACGGTCGCGCCCTCGATTACGAACCTGGGGGTCGCCAGGTACGCCCGGACCGAGACCTCACTGACTGCGAACATCTCCGGCAGCTCCCGCACCAGACGTTCGAGGGTGGTGGAGCCTCCATCCTCCTCGATCCGTTGGAGGATCTCCCCGACGATCCCGTCGTAGGGATCGTCTACCCACTCCTCATAGGCCCAGCGCTCCTTGTCGGCTCGACAGACGCCGGGGATCGCCGACAGGTAGCTGCCGACGCGCGACGGATCGAGGCCAGTGAGCTGGCCGATCTCTGCCTTCGTTGCGGGGCCACCGAGGATCGCGAGCGCCGCCCGGACGCGGGTCTTCGCGGAACCGTTCACGACCCACCGCCCCTCGAAACTCGTCAACCCGACGACGTCCTTCAGGAATGCGTCGCGCTCGTCGTCGAACGCAATGTGGCCATCGAGGATGTTCGCGATGGCCTCGTTGGGGACGATGCCGCGCGACTGGCCCGCTTCCAGGAGCCGAGCCTGAGCCCCACGGAGCGCGGCCTCCGCCGATTCAGTCCGTGCCCAGCCATCGGCACCGACGGCGTACCCGGCCGCGCGCCGCATTGCGGAGACGCAGACTCTCCTTGCCTCCTCGTTGGTCTCCTGAACGAGCAGCCGATTCCAGCGGATAGGAAGCGATGACACCCTGGACGCCTGGCCGGCCAGACGGACGAGCCAGGGGGCGATCCGGCCAAGCACGGGTGACGTGATGGCATCGAACGTACTCAGGGCTCGGATCCTAATCTGGCGGATGCGCTCGCGGGTGACGGAGAAGTCATCCCCGATCGACTCCAATGTGTCTCGGTCGTCGCGTGGAGCCAGGGCGGTTCGGATGAGGATCTCCCGCTCGCGCTCGCCCAACCGGCCGAGAGCGGTTCGAACGACCAAGGGCACATCGAAGAAGGCGAAAGACGTCGGTACGAGATCCTCCAGCGGAGTGGTCACGTCCTGGCCCGTCGCGTCAAGCAGAACTTGCCAGTCAACGCAGGGCAGATCGGCGAGCGTCGTGGCGCCCGTCAGGTAATGCGCAGCAACCAGGAGTTCGCCGAGTTGCGTTACTGGGAACGACGGGTTCGGAGCCTCCGTTCCGGTTCGAAGAGGCTGGTCGCAGACCTTCAAGGCGCGGTCCCTGAGCTCGCCCAGAGCCTTGAGCTTGCGCCGCCCGATGCCCTTGATGCGCTTGGCAATGGCCAGGTCGAGAGCAGCGAGATCCGCTATCGACCGAACACCCATCTGCCGGCCCAAGGCATCGAGCACCGCCGAGAGCAGGGCGGGCGGCGCGAGGACTGCGATTGGATCCTCCGACCGAGCGACCGACCTGGGCGAGAGCGGATCCCCCTCTTCGCATTGAGTGTCACAGATCCGTCGCGCACGGTCCTGCAGATCCTCCAGCTCGGCCAGCCTAGTCTTCCCGACGCCCTGGATCAGGGCCGCGACGCGGCTGTCGAACTCGGCCAAGTCGGCGACAGTTCGGACGTCGAGGATGCGCGCGAGCATCCCGAGCAGCGGCCGTAGCAGGCTCGATGGATCAAGGGCCTCGATTGGGTCGTCGGGTCCAGGGCTTGATCGTCGAGGCGCTTCGACGGCGCCCCTGGTCCGTTCTCCACTGCTCATATCAGCGACGCCTCCGTTCGCGTGCCAACTCGGTCCTGGAGCCTAGTCACGAGGGGTGTGCCTCGGCTCGGACCACCCGATGCCCGATGAGCTGGGCTCCCCACCGCGTGAGCGTCTCCTGCCATCCGTCCTCCGTGCCAATGATAGCGGGCTCGTCGAACAGCCCCCAGCGCTCCTCCTGTCGCGTCAAGCGTTCGAACTTCGGCCGCAAAGGGTGCTCAGGGCCAACGAGTAGCTCCTTCCGATGGAGGACCGGCCGGTTGTCACGCTCCCAGAATCGGGTCCGGCGAACGCGGAATGTCCTCAGGTTCACCGTGACCGCCCAGGCCAGCACGGGGTGCGGTGCACGCTCGAAGCTCGGGTAGGAGAGGTACGAGATGACGGCGGCTCCACGCCCGAGCTTGACGACGTTCGAGTCCTCGACCTCGCCGATGAGCGCCCGTGCGCATCCTTCGTAGATCCTAAGCGCTGGCGGCAGGAGGTCGAGGGCGCTTCTATGGACATACAGCGCCTGCCCCGTCTCCTTCCCGACTGGTGATTCCCGGATTTCCGCGTCAAGGGCTTCGTTCTTCCCTAACGAGTATAGGAGTGCATCCGCCGCCGCGCACGCGCGCGTGTAGCTCCCAAAGAACGCCCGGACATCGCGTTGGAGGTCGTCAGGGAGCCGACCGAACCGCGGCCGACCCTCGAAATGCGACAAGGCAAGGTAGACTAACAGGTCCTGGCTCCTCTCATTGCGCGCCCTCTCCCAGACCTCCGGCTGCTCGGCGACCCGGCGTAGTACCTGCGACGCGCGTCGAAGGCTTCCCGCGACCTCCACCAGGCCCTCCGCTTCGGGAAGCTCATCCGCCGCGGGTAGCCTTCCTCTGGCCGCGAGGAACCCAGCAAGAGCCGCGAAGAGCGTCTTATGCTGGGCGAAGAGCTGGTCGCTCAGCCGGAGCCGCGGGGCACTCGTCCGCCTCCGATGACGCGAGGCGACGTACTGCTCCCGCGCCTTCTCGTCGCGGAAGACGTACATGACGCCCGGGGCGGCGGGAACGGGCGGAAATCCGAGCACCGACTCCACCCAGCTGCGTAGCTCGGCCTGCTCGAAGAACTTCTGGAACGTGCCGAGCCGGGTCATCCCCCCGTCTGCATGGGGCGTCAGCTCAAGATCGTCAAACTCGCCGGCAAGACGGGTCGAAACGACAAGCAGCTGCTCCGCGAAGCTCCACGCCCGCCGCAGGGTCTCCGCGCGTTCGTCGTGCCTCTCGATGACATTGACGACGTATCCCAGGTTGACGACGTCGGCGCTGCTCAAACTGCCCTTCGGACGGTGAACGGGATCCCAGGCGGCGACGTGGTAGCCGCGCCGCCGCAGGACCCGCGCGTCGTCGCCCCGACCGCATCCATAGTCAAGGACCCGACAGCCGTCGGGAACCAGGCCGTCCTCGATTGCGCGCCGGACGGGTCTCGACAGGCTCGTCCTGCGAATTGCAGTCTTGTGGCGGGCGACGCGGTGGGCAGGGTGCATCCGACTACCGAGCGGGCAGGGTCTTGAACATGTCTGCAATAGATCGAATGCTTCGGTTTCCCGCCAGATACCCAATGCCACGGTGCAGATGCAGACGGAACTGGTGGGCAAGGACGTCCGGCTCGGTCCCGAGCCCGTCCCGGTGACATCGCTCGCGCAGCAACGCCATGTAGACCTCCTCGTGCGGACCGCCGAAGACCCTCCAGCTCATCTCGACGTTGGAATCGGCCGCGATCTTCGCGTCGGGTGGAACGGAGGGCTCTGCCAGCGATGCGCAGAAAGCCCACCTGCAGAGCACGTTCCAGTTGGCGACACCGGTGTGCCGCTTCAGGACGATGAGCTGGTCTCGGGCGGACTGCGAGAGCTTGATGTGCTCGATCGGGTGTCTCACGCATCCTCCCCACAGAAGTAGCCGGGAACCACACGGGTCGATCCGGCCGAGCTATCGAACTCGAGGCGATACTGCCGGCCGACGTACGGCCGCAGCCGCTTGAATTGGGCAGCGTCGATCTCCTCGTCGGTCGAAAGGAGCACCACCTGGTGGCTGGCCCGCGGGAAGTACTCTGTCACCAGTCGGTGGCGGTGCTGCGAGTCCAGCCTTCCCAGCGGCGTATCGATCACAGTGGGCAGCGGGCGCCCTGATGCACGGGCGAGACCCCAGAGGAGAGCAACCGCAAGGATCTGCCGCTCACCGGCTGCTAGCTGATCGGCAGGAAGCTCCATCGAGTCCCTCCCGTAGAGTCGAACCTCAAGTGTGTCCGGCTCGATCTGGATGTCCGTGATGAGGCCCTGCTTGTGGAGCAGCGAGTGGAAGCTGTCCAGCATCACGTCGCGAATCCGGTCCAGGTGCTTGCGGAGGACGGCTGCACGGAACTCCACGAGAAGCGCTCGACTCCTTGCCGAGAAGTCCAACATCCGACCCCGGTCCTCGTTCTCGAAGTCCGCATCGACTCGCCGCCCGAGAACCTTAGCCCGCCGGGCGTGCGCGGCGTCCCGATCCGCTCGAGCGCGGAGCAGGCGCTCATTGCAGACTGCCAGCTTCGCCGCAGCCGCCTCGATCTGGGCTGCTACCTCGGATTGCTCATCGAGAAGCCCCGCGATCGCCGCATCGTCGGGGATGGCAGCCAGCTCCCGATCGAGGTCAGCCAGGCGCGTCGCTGCGTCTTCGTACTGGCTCATCAGCCGGCGAAGCTCTCGGCGGATCTGGCTGAGTCCACCGCCCACGAGGCCGGCGACCGCGGCTTGGCAGGGCTCGGACAGCTGGAGGTAGACCTTGCGCGCCGCCTCCACGCGGAGTCGATCCAGCTGCTCCCGGCTGAAGCGGCGGAACGCCGCCATGGCGGCCCTGTCTACCCCTGCATCCTTGAGCCGATCCGCCGCCTCCCTATCGTGTTGGCTGAGAACGCTTCTCAAGAGACCGGCCTTGTGCGCGCGCTCCTCGATCCCAGCCTGCTTCTCGACTGCACCCACCAGCTCGGACACCATCAGCAGAGGGGCCGGTCCTCCGGCCAGCTCGACAAGGTGACGCTCGCACAGCTGCACGTGTTCACGGGCCCGCTGCGCAGCGCTCTCGATCTGGACTCGTTGCTCAAAGCGCTTCCCGCCAGCCCTCTCGAACCTCCGCTCGAACTCGCGGCGCCTCTTCTCGGCCTCGTCGTGCTCCACCTTGGCGGCTCCGACTTGCTGCGCGGCTTCATCGACGGCCTGCTGCATCTTGTCGAGCTCGGCTTGCACAGCGACGTAGTCACCCCCGTCGGCTTCGGCGGTCGCCTTTGCGCGAGTACGGCGCTCGAGGACCGCGAGATCCTGGATCAGCTGATCGGCTAGATCGAGGCCCAGGAGGGAGTGCAGGCCGTTCCGCAGCACCTCACGTGACTTCGTCAGGTCCGCCAGGTCCGCGATTTGCTCGCCGTCGAACAGGAGCAGGGGCGCCAGCCCCGCCGGCATGAACTGCTCAACCCGCTCGTCCCATGCCTCCGACACCACGCGATCGAGGCGACCGTCCACCTCGACATCCACAGCTTCGGCAATTCCCTTGCCGGTAGAGCGCCAAGCCCGAACAACGCGGTAGAGATGCTGCTTCCCATCCGACGTGTGGGTGAACTCCAGCTCCACGCTGGCCCCCTGACGTGGGTCGGCGTCACGATGGATGGCGCTGCCAAGGTACTCAGGGTAGCTTCCGCCATTCCGTTTCGCCAAGCGCGCCCTCTTCCCGTGGAGCACTAGGTGGATCGCGTCGAGCAGAGTGGTCTTCCCAGCGCCGTTGAGCCCACCGAAGAGGATCACAGGACGTTTCGCGTCGGTGGGGGACAGCTCGATCGCGTGCCGTCCCAGGTACTGACCGAAGTTCGCGACCACGAGTCGTTGGAGGATCATTCGACTTTGCTCCCCGCTCCAGACCAATCGATGGGAGGCCGACGATAGGTACCTGCCTCCGCAACCTCCCTCGCGCGCTTTTCGCGCCGCTTTCGGCGGACCGCGTCCTCTTCGTCTTCATAGAAGTACTTCCCGATAGCGGATTCGAGCGCGTCGAACAGGCCCGACCGCCGCGCCTTCGTACGGTGGCGCCACTCGACAGCCAGGAGTTCTCGTACCAGCGGGAACAGATGTGCTTCGCCCCGCTCCTCCGCGAGCCGTCGGAGGATCTCGACCTCCTCGTGGCCGAAGATCGGGGTGTCCTCGAGAGCGGGTGCTGGATAGCTACGCCCGGTGACGTCCTCGAAGACCCGCGGCAGGCGATCCTCGAGTTCGTGCTTCTCGACGACCCAGATGCGCCGAATCTCCTGGATCTCTTCAAGGGTGACGAGCTCCAGGTCGCGTACGTACGCGGGGCCCTCTTGACGGATGTGCTCCTGAGCCTCGAGGACGCGACGCAGCCAGTGCTCACGCGCGTCCTGCGTGTAGGGACCATGAATGGCCCGGTCGCGGAAGAGCTGGACCGTACCGTTCATTCTTCGAAAGTCCCGAAGATGCCTGTCGTCGCCGAGATCCAGATCGTTCCGGAGCTCAAGGAGCGGGAGCATCCACTCCTTCTCCTCGTCGTTCTGGATCATCGCGGCCATCGACCGATCGCGCTCGACGAGGGTGCAGACCCAGCAGCCGAAGCGGCTGTCGCCGCAGCTTGGCGTGGTGTCGTCGATGACCAGCGGGCACTCCCCGTCCTCGGAGGCACCCGAGTACATGGTCAGGAGATCCTTGTTCTTGTAGCCCCAGGGATTCGGGACCTGCATGAGGAACATCCACACGTCGTCGTTGGACCAGTCCTCGATCGGGGAGAGGATGAGGGAATTTGGCAGCTTGCCGTTGGGACTGAGCCGGTCTCGGACGCGTCTCGCCTCGTACTTCGCCATGTTGCTGGAGCGACGCCTGCTCTCGGCCTTGCGGGTGCCAAGCACGACGATCGCTTCGCCATTCTCCCGAACGACGTCCCGGATGAAAGCGTTCGACGGCTTGATCTTCATCCGCTCCGTGCACCATCGGAACTTAGGACGCGGAGCGGGGTAGCCCTTGCCGATGAGGTTAACCCAGAAGGTGTCCCCGAGCGCTGGGGTCAGTCGGTGGGGCTCCACTGGCAGTCGGTCCCGAGCGGCGGCGTCCCCGATCGCCTGCAGCGACTTCGATACCCAGGCCGCGACGACCGGGTTCTCGACCAACGTGTCTGTGCTGATGACGTGGACCGGCTTGCCGCGCTCCGCCTCGGGGAGGCCGAGAAGGGCGAGCCACACCAGTTGAAGGACCGCTGTCGAGTCCTTCCCGCCGCTGTAGCCCACGACCCAGGGGATAGCGTCGGCCCGGTAGAGGTCCTGCACCCCCGCCACGAGGGAGGCGACGGTCGCCCGCAAACCCTGCTTCTCGAAGACCGAGGCACGAGCTGTCCTGTCAGTCATCTGCCCTCCAGTTGAATGCGTCTTCCACGCGCTGTTCGTCATCGGTGAGCGCCAGCTCGAGCTTCTTCTTGATCAGGTTGGTGGTCAGCGTCACGTGGTTTCCGGATTTTGACACACGGCCGCCCACCATTGCACGGCCCTCCCAGGCGCGCGCGTTCGAGCGCGACCAGTCGATCTCCCGGAGCCGCTCCAAGCGCTCCTGCCAGGGCTCTCCCAGGGATAGGAGGCCGTTACCCACCCGGCCCAGCGCGTTCAACACGATCGCGTGGGAGTGAAGGTAGTTGGTCCGCACTGCGCCCGCCGTCATGACGCGATCGCGCACCTGCTGCCACTCGGGGAACTGCCATGCGACGGCCTCCCAGTACTCGCGCGCCGACCGGACTCGCTCGTCCACAGGCGCCTGCTCGCGCCGATGCAGGAGGCTGAGCGTCGCGCGGTAGAGAGCGCTCAGGGTGAACAGCTGGCGGCTTCCGCGCGCCAGCGTTGTGCGTTCGGTCTCCACTAGGTCCCGGTAGAAATCCGAGGCTAGCACGACGCGGCGGATCAGCTCCGACCGCTCGTCCCGGTGGTCGTAGAGGATCCCCAGTGAGGTCGATGGACGGATCGCGTACCGGTTCAGGTCTGCGAACATCTGCTGACACCGCTCAAGACCCCGGTCCTGGAAGAAGACGACCGCGATGGTCTCGTCGCCGAGGTCCGGGTTCCTCTGGAGCGCCGTCTCCATGGCCGCTCTTCGGTGCTGGCCGTCGTTGAGTACCACGCGGGCATCGCTGGCAATGTGGAGCGCCCCCGACCGGTGCCCTGCCTCGGGGTTGGCGCCGGGCTCGAACCGCATGTCGCCGTCGACCGATGCCGTCAGCGCGCTGAACGTGTAGCTCGCCGGGTTCTCAAGCACGTACCGGCTTATTTCCGGGAGCCGGCCCTTGTTCAGCTTCCGCTGCGCTCGGAATTCTGGCGCGAGGCGCTCGTCGTTGAAGAGGAAGAGTTCCTGCAGGAGGCGGACGCTGCACATTGCCACGTAGTACTCACGCCCCGCCTGGACGCCGCGTATCGCCGGGAAGGTGCGCCGCTCGGTGCTCAGCTCCACGTCATCCTCCTTCGGGCACGTGAAATTTTTGGCATAGTATGGCAAGTTTGTCACAAAGTCAACGAAGTCGGCGCACGTGCGCTCGACGGCGTAATGAGCGATAATCGTAATGAGAAAGGAGAGCGCCGATGCGTGGGCCCGTGTACTTGGACTGCAACGCCACCACGCCGCTGGAGCCGCGCGTGCGCGAGGCGATGCTCCGGTACTTCGACGAGGAGTTCGGCAACGCCGGCAGCCGGACCCACGAGTACGGTGCCAGGGCGAAGCAGGCTGTGGAGAGCGCCCGGGAGCAGGTCGCCGCGGTCGTCGCGGCGCAGCGGGACGAGGTCATATTCACGAGCGGAGCAACCGAGGCGAACAACCTCGCGATCCTCGGCCTGGCCCCTGAAGCCGAGCGAGCCGGCCGCAAGCACATCGTCAGCACGATGATCGAGCACAAGGCGGTGCTCGAGCCGCTGGATCACCTCCGGTCCCGCGGCTTCGACGTCACCCTCGTGCCCCCGACATCGGGAGGCTGGGTCGAGCCCGAGGCAGTGGCGTCCGCGTTGCGCCCGGACACGGTCCTCGTGTCGGTCATGGGCGCGAACAACGAGACGGGGATCATCCAGCCCATCCCGGAGATCGCCCGGGAACTGGCTGACCACCCCGCCTACTTCCACGTCGACGCCGCCCAGGCCTTCGGCAAGGAAATCGATCTATTGCGGGATCCGCGGATCGATCTGATCAGCGTCAGTGCCCACAAGGTCTACGGACCGAAGGGGGTTGGCGCGCTTATCACGCGCCGGCGGAGGTTCAAGCGGCCGCCGCTGGCGCCCCTGATGTTCGGAGGGGGGCAGGAGAAGGGGCTGCGGCCGGGAACGCTGCCGGTGCCTTTGGTAGTCGGGCTGGGGGTGGCCGCGGAGCTCGCGAGCGTTGCCGCCGCGGACCGTAGGCGAGCTTGTGCGGACTGGGGCGCAGCAGCCGCTTCGGCTCTGGCACCGCTCGCCCCGTCGTTCGTCGGCGACCCGCAGCGTCGCCAAACGCACGTGCTGTGCTTCTTCGTTCCTCGCCTCGACTCGGAAGCGCTGCTGCTGGCCTGCAAGGACCTCGTGGCGTTCTCGAACGGGTCCGCATGTACATCGACCAGTTACAAGCCGAGCCACGTGCTCCAGGCGATGGGCCTGCCAGCGGCGGCGGCGGAGGGAACGGTTCGGGTGTCCTGGAGCCACGGCACGGAGGCCGTGGACTGGGTTGAAGTCATTCGACGCGTTCAGGCAGCGCGGTAGCAGGCGTAGATCGGCCGTGCCGATTCCGGTAGAATGGCGGGCATCGATTTTCGTATCCAGGAGCAGAGAATGAATGACACCGCGCTCTTGTTCGACGAGGAAGACGAGGACTCCCTTGAGCAACCGCTCAGCGAGGAGGACGTCAGCAACTGCGTCTTGTTCGCAACCGACTGGACCGTCGGAACCGTCCTCGACCAGCTGCAGCGCGGGAACATCAACCTCTCGCCTCGATTCCAGCGTCGCGATGCATGGCCTGTGGTTCGCAAGAGCCGCTACGTTGAGTCCCTCATGCTCCACTTGCCAGTCCCGCACATCGTCCTGGCCGAGAGGAAAGGAAAGAAGGGGCAATTCCTGGTCCTGGATGGTCGTCAGCGCCTTCTCTCATTGATGCAGTTCATCGGCCTTGCCGAAGATAGCAACAACAATCGTTTCGCTCTGCACGGGCTCGAGGTCGCCACGTGCGCTGAGAAGCTGACTTGGCCGGAGTTGGACGACATTGTGGACCTCAAGACCCAGCTTGAGAATGCCACGGTCCGTTCCGTCGTTATCCGCAACTGGCAGACCGAGAAAGTACTCCATCTTGTTTTCAGCAGGCTGAACACGGAATCAGTCCGCCTGAATGCTCAGGAACTCCGCCTGGCCGCGTATCCCGGCGAGTTCGTCTACTTCGTCGATGATCAGAGTGTAGAGAGTCCCGGGGTCGCGCGCCTGTTCGGACGACAGCCCCCGGACGGTGACTCAAGGATGCGGGACGCCGAGCTGCTGGTGCGCTACTTCGCCTTCCAGAATTGCTTCGACCGCTACGAAGGCCCGATGCGGCCGTTCCTCGACAGCGCATGCTCCATGCTCAACAGGTCTTGGGAAGCAAGGATGCAGGAAATCCGCGCCCAGATGGACAGTTTCGAGACTGCCGTGAAGCTGGGTTTCGAGTGCTTCGAGGACGGTTTCGGCAAGAGATGGATTGCCGAAGAGGACAAGTTCGGCGGGCGCCAGAACAGAGCGGTTCTGGACGTACTGCTGCACTATCTGGCGAAGACAGACCCGGCTACCGTGCGAGCCGAGCCAGCGAAGTACCCGGAGGTCATGAAGGACCTTTTCAGGACGAACGCTGAGTTTGTCGAGTCAATCGACGCGACGGCCCGCCACGCCGCGCAAAGCGTAGCTCGGTTTCCGATCTTTGGGGAGGCCCTTCTCGCCGCGGGTATCGACGTCCCTGTGTCAAGACCTCAGAACGGATAGAGGCGGGATCAGACGGGGTTGACGATGCCGTCGCGCTCCTACAATCGGCTCGAGACGGAGATCAAGCGGCTGGATAGCTGCTATCTGCCGGCAACGACGAATCCGCTTGGGCCGTCGGCAGATCAGCAGGAAAAGGTGCGTGCCTTCTACGTCTTCTCTCATGCCGCGGTTGAGCGGTACCTCGAGGATCGGTCGATTGCTCTGGCACGACGCGCAGTCCAGCTGTTCGTGAACTCCGGGACGAAGAGAAAGGCAATGCTGGGCTTGGCCATGTACTGCCTGCCCGTCAAAGGCGACCGGGACCCCCCGCTCCGCAAGGCGTCGAAGTTCGAGAAGAGGGCAACGCTCGCATACCAGCTCCTGGGCTTTCACACGCGTGCGGTCCAGCGCAACAACGGGATAAAGCGCAATGACCTCCTCTCCCTCGTCTGTCCCGTAGGAGTAGACGAAGATGAGCTCGACCCCGTGTGGCTGACCTTCATGGATGCCTTCGGCGGGAAGCGCGGACTCGCCGTGCATGACATCGGGGAGGAGTTCCACGCGAAGCACAGCCCCGACCCCCAGACGGCTAGGGACGAGATCCGATACCTGCTCGACCCTCCGGGCTTTGAGGGGCTGAACCACCTGGACGCCCTCCTCGATCGGTGCTGAGTCGCTGCCGCGGTGGACGGATGGGAACATGGCCAGTGCGGTCGGTGGTGGCCCTGGGGCGGCGCGGCATTCGGGAGCTGGGGTCGGGACACGAACAACGTCTTCGAACCCTGCCACTGCCACGCTCATCGAGTTGCTGCGCCGGAGTTCTGCGAGCGTCGTACACCCGGAAAGGTCGCTGGCGCGCCGGCACGCCCGAGTCTTCGGACGGCGCCTTAGCCGCCCCCCGAGGAGCGTGGCGCTGTTGAGCGGCCTCTCTCGGCACGCCCGGTCTGTTGAACGCGGCCCCGTGCTCTCTCCCCGCTCTCCGATCCAGAGAGTCGGATCGCGCCCGAGAACGCCTCTGGGGAGGCCCGACTGGTTCTTTACCACGCCGTCGCCGAGAGCCGCGACGAGGCAGGCGCGGGCGGAAAGTCTTTTTTAGTCCAGCCCTTGTACGGCGAAGCCCCGGCCGAGGGCGGTCGGGGCTGCTGTTGAAAAAAAGGCCCCACCGAGTTGGTGGGGCCGAATGAA
>CAZEJK010000100.1:0-17675 GCA_964512045.1 uncultured Thermoanaerobaculia bacterium | reverse complement strand
AACCGGGATCCGCTGGCCGGGACCGTTGGCCGGTAACCGGGGCCGTAGACCGGTCCGAGCGCTCCGCCCCTTCGTCATCTCGACCGAGCCTCCGTGAGCTTGCGGATGGCTCCGCGCGGACACGTCTCGTGGGCGCTGCGGAGAACATGGCGAGCGGAGAGATCCCGTGGAAGAACCGCCGCTTCCGGACCCGGCACCAGCCCTGGCCTCCGCCTCGGCAGCCGGCCCCGGATGAGCACCTTGCAGCAACCGACACGCTCCCTGCATGGACGGCAGCACACCGGCACGCCCCATCCTCCGAACGGACCGCGGACGTCTCGTCCGCAGCATCGGGCTCGCTGCATGGCCCGATGCGGACCAGAGGTCCGCGGTCCGTGCAAGGGCGCACGTGACGGGGAGATCACGGAGCGACGACGTCGGGAAAGACGGACCGCACCTCGTCGAGGACGGTGTCGACGTTGCGCTGGTAGCGGTTGGAGAGGTGAAACGGCAGCAGCCGTGTCACCTCGGCCGCGGCGGCGATCTCGCCGCAGGCGCGGGCCGTGAGGTGGCCAGTGGCCTCGGCGCGGTCGCGGTCGGCGTCGGCGAAAGCTGCCTCGCATATCAGCAGGTCGGCGCCGTGCGCGAAGGTGATCAGGCGTTGCCGGTTGTCCGGGGTGTCGGCGACATCCGTTGCGTAGACCAGACACTGTCCGCGCCGCCGCTCGAGCAGATCCGTCGCCAGCTCGTCCACGGTCGCTCGGCGCCCGTCCGGTAGGTCGATCACCTCGCTCCATCGGCCGCGCTCCGCTCGCTCCTTCAGCTGACCGACCCATGGGCCGGCCGGCAGACCGGTCCGCTGGAGCTGCTCGGAGCGCACTGCCACCGAGTCGTGCTCCTCGATTCGGTACGCGAGCACCGGGATGCCACCGTGGTCGAGAACGGCTGCGCGGACCCGCACGATCCCGTCGTCCACCACCGGTCCATCCGTCGTCGCAGCGGTGAGCTCGGCGATCGGTGTCCGGTGGCGGCCGATCTGGAACCGAAACGTCGTCAGGCTGCCATCGTCCCCCACCTCGACCATCCGCAGGCGCGGTCCGTCGGCGCCGATCCGGTCCCAGGTGAAGGCGTCCACTGCAGCGGCGATCCGCTGTGAGGTGCCGTCCGGACCCACCAGCAGGAGCTCGTCGGTCACACCGACCCGTCGGCGCAGCAGCCAGTGGATCCCTGCGAAGTGGTCCATGTGGGTGTGGGACAGCAGCACCACGGCGACCCGGTGGGCGAGCCGAACCGGCAGACCGGGATGCTCGCCGAGGTCGATCAGGATCACGCCCCCCCGGCGCGCATGCTCGAGCACCACGATCGGGTCACCGAGCAGACCGCCGAGCACGGCGCCCTCGAGCAGAGCGTGGACGCTCGCGGGGGGCCGCGGCAGCGGCATCGGCGCTTCGGGCCCCCGCTGTGGCTGGTTGGGTTGGGGCGTGGCCCGCGGTGCGGTGCGGACCCTACCGTCAGGCCCAACCATGGCGTCGCGCACGACGACGGCGACAGGCTCAGCCGGGTCACCGGTCGCGACGGAGAGCACCTGCAACGTGCTTCCGTCGAGCCCGGCGATCCGGCCGAACCCCACGGTACGACCATCGTCCGAGAGCAACCCGACGATGCGGTCCAACCACGCATCCGGCACCGTAACCGGTGGCGGCGCACCGAGCACCGGAGCCGTCTCCAGGTTGATCTCATACGGCTCGGCTGGCTGCATCCACTCCGCCCACAGCTCAGAGCGCCGTTGCCGCCGCGTCGCCTCAGTGGGCGCTGATTCATCCCCCACCCAACGCAGCACGTCGGCGCCGACAGCGTGCGCGGCTGCGGCGGTGCCTTCCGCCGCGCGACGCGCCGCGATCACCACGACCTTCGCGCCCAGCGCCCGAACCAGCCCTGGCACCAGCTCCACCGCTGCAATGCCGCGCGTGATCGCCGGCGCCGCCACGACCAACGACCGATCGCTCGGCAGAGCGCGCACCAGAGCTGCCACCTCGGTAACAACCGCCAGGCGGTACCGGGCCGCATCCAGGGTGCCGACCGCCGACAGCGCCGCCAGCTCGACGCTCCCCTCACGCACCACGCCAAGGCTGACAGCTGCCGGTGGGCCGAGCACCGGGCTCCCCGGATCCGACGACACAACCCACGTTCCGTCCCGACCGGCGCACAAGCACGCCAGCAAGCGGTCGCCCCCGCCAACTACGATGCAGCGGCGCCCGGCAAGGATCGATCGCATGGTGGCGTCGTCGATCGGCTTCACGCTGACGATCATCGCACGGCGCGGTACACTGCTCGACCATGGACGGGCTCGATCGCATCGTGGAGCTGCTGTTTGAAGCCGGCATGCTCAAGCGCACGCCGCGCACCGGCTGGCCGTTCCTCGGCGCTGGCTCGCAGGAGAGCGTGGCAGACCACTCGTACCGGACCACCGTGATCGCGTTCGTGCTCGCCCGGATGGACGGTACGGTCGATGCCGACCGGACGGTGCGGCTGGCACTGTTCCACGACCTCCCCGAAGCCCGAACGGGCGACCTCAACTATGTGAACCAGAAGTATGTCACCGCGGACGAGGACGCGGCCGCGGCAGCCATGACCGAGGGCCTCCCGTTTGCCGAGGAGCTCCGCGAGCTGCTCGCCGAGTTCCGCGCGCAGGCAACCCGCGAGGCGCAGCTCGCCCGCGACGCCGATCATCTCGAGATGATCCTCGAGCTGCGCCAGCGCCTCGACGAGGGCAACCCGAACGCCGCCGACTGGCTCCGCTTCGCGCTCCAACGCCTGCGCACCGATATCGGCCAGGAGCTCGCCGCACGTATCGCCGAGGCTGACTCCACCAGCTGGTGGTTCGATCAGCGCTCGCGCTGGTGGGTGGACGGTGGGAAGAAGTAACTGCTCGAGTTTTCAGTTTCCAGTTCTCAGTTCTGAGTGCCGCCCGCCCATCTTTTGCGGGTGCTCGGCCACCATCCCTATAATGGACCGCCTGCACGGGAACACGCTTTCAAGCTACCAGCTTAAATCGGAGAATATCATTAAGAATTAAAAACTTAGAACTAAGAACTCACGACTGTGGTAGGGTGGTCAAATGTGCGGACGGTACCTGCTCACGGTGGACGGAGACGTTCTGGTGGACGCGTTCTCGGTCACCACGCCGGTGGACTGGCAGCCGCGCTACAACATCGCGCCGACCCAGTCAGTGCCGATCGTGCGGACGCCGGAGCCCGACGGACAGCGGGAGCTGGCGATGGCCCACTGGGGCCTGATCCCACGCTGGGCCAAGGAGCGCGACATCGGCAACCGGATGATCAACGCCCGCAGCGAGACCGCTGCGGACAAACCGTCGTTCCGAACACCGTTTCGGCAGCGTCGCTGTCTGATCCCTGCTGACGGGTTTTATGAGTGGCAGAAGACCGACTCGGGCAAGCAGCCATACGCAATCGGGTTCAGCGATGGGCGAGTGTTCGCGTTCGCCGGTCTGTGGGAGCGCTGGCGCGACCGCAACTCCGGCGAGACGGTGGACTCGTGCACGATCCTGACGACCTTGCCGAACGAGCTGGTCGAGGAGATCCATGACCGGATGCCGGTCATTCTGCCGAGGGTCACGTGGAAGCACTGGCTCGATGTCACCGTCTCAGAGCCCGACCAGCTGCAGCCGCTGCTGACGCCGCACAGCTCCGAAGGCATGGTCGCCACTCCGGTGAGCAGACGGGTCAACAGTCCACGCAACGACGATCCGGGTTGTCTGGACCCTGCCTGACCGTCACCACCAGATCGTGCGGCTGTGAGGGTCGTGGCGACTCGAAGCCGGTGCATCTTCGAATCCTCCGGGGACGGGATGGCCGGGATCCGGCTGTCGGGGCCGGGACTGCGGCCGGACTGCGGCGTCGTCGCTCCTGCGAGTGAGACTGGGTGGGTGGGAGAGCTCATACCCAAGGTCTCATCGCCAACAGCTATACGGCCGCGGAACCGTCACCCTCGGAGCATCACCTTGGTTGCGGCCCGCGGCCGCGCTGGAAGAAACGTGGCACTCTCGACGGGAACCGATGTGACCGATCCCGCGTTGTCTGAACCGTTGGACTGCGCATCGGGCTCGAGCCGTGGTAGGCTCTCCCGACATCATGACGATGCACCGCACCGACCGTTGATGGCGTCGGTGACGGCAGATCGAGGCCTTAAGGAGGAACAGATCGTGTCCAAGATGTGGTACGCAGCAATCGACGGCCAGAGCGTCGGTCCTATGGCCACCGACGACCTGCTCGCCCGTGTCCGTTCCGGTCAGTACAACCAGGAGACACTGGTGTTCACCCAGGGTATGTCCGGCTGGGAACCGGTTCGCAGCATCCCGGAGCTCGCCGGCGGCGCCTCCGGCGCCATGGCGGCGCCTCCACCACCCACTGCCCATCGCGGCCAGATCGCTGACGAGGTCGACTACGAGATCTTCGGCGAGGAGATGCAGTTCGTCGAGATCGAGCTGGATCCCGGCGAGAGCGTGGTCGCCGAGGCCGGCGGCATGATGTACATGGGCAACGGCATCAAGATGAACACCATCTTCGGTGACGGCAGCGGCCAGGGCGGCGGCTTCATGGACAAGCTCGTCGGCGCTGGCAAGCGGATGCTCACCGGGGAGAGCCTGTTCATGACCGTGTTCACCCACGAGGGCCAGGGCAAGGCCAAGGTGGCGTTTGCTTCGCCGTACCCCGGCAAGATCATCCCCATGGACCTTGCCACCTTCGGCGGCAAGATCGTCTGCCAGAAAGACGCCTTCCTGTGCGCGGCCAAGGGTGTCTCCGTTGGCATCGCCTTCCAGAAGAAGATCGGCACCGGGCTGTTCGGCGGCGAAGGGTTCATCATGCAGAAGCTCGAGGGGGATGGGCTCGCGTTCGTGCATGCGGGCGGAACCATCGTCAAGCGCGAGCTGGCCGCTGGCGACACGCTCCGGGTCGACACCGGCTGCATCGTGGCGCTGGACTCCACCGTGGACTACGACATCGAGTTCGTTGGCGGCGTCAAGTCCGCGATCTTCGGCGGTGAGGGGTTCTTCTTCGCACGCCTCCAGGGCCCGGGCACCTGCTGGCTGCAGTCGCTGCCGTTCAGCAGGCTCGCCGGACGGATCTGGGAGTCCGCACCGCAGGCCGGCGGCAAGAACCGCGGTGAAGGCTCCGTTCTCGGTCAGCTCGGCGGCATCGGCGGCTTCTTCGACGGCGACTGAGCCTCTGGGGGCCTCGCCGACTGCAATCAACCCTCCACCGATCGCGCCAGAGGGCTGCTGCGCAGCGCACAGGTTCGCTCTGTGCCACGACGGCCGCTGGGCGTATGATGGAGATTCGTTCTTTCTGACGAATGGAGGACGGATGGCGGAGAACGCCACGACACCTACCGATACCCCGGTGCTCGCGGTTCAGCCGGAGGAGCTGGCGCCGGTGTGCCCGGGGCTCGGCGAGCAGCGTCCAATTCCGGCCAGCCGAATGTTCGAGATTCGCAAGGGGCTGGCCACGTTCCGCCAGCGGCACCCGAACCGGGAGACCCACGACGCCAGTCAGGGCGACGGCGGCGCGAGCCTCCCCGGGGTGCCCGAGGAGGTCCTTGATCGCGCCCACGAGCTCCAGAAGAACCGTGGCACTGGCTACGACTCACCACGCGGCACGGAGCTCTTCCGCCGCGCCGTGGTCGAGGCGTACTGGCAGCTCGACGCCGCAACGGGTTGGGATGCAAACAACGTCGTGGCATGCCAGGGGGGACGCGATGCCCTGCTCAAGGCGTACGATGCGGCACAGTTTCTCGGCACCGGCAGACGGGGCGACCTGGTGGTCACCTCCCGGATCCCCTGGCTGTCGTACACGTGGGGACCGTACGCCATCGGGATGAACGTTCTGCTCGCACCGGGTGATGAAGACGACGAGTGGCGGCTCACCGCCGACGGGCTCAACGCCTGCTTCGCGACCGCCTCGCGGCTCGAACGTGAGGTCGCTCTGGTCGTGATCACCAGCCCCGACAACCCGACCGGGCGCAGCCTGCCCCTCGATGAGCAGATCGAGCTGACCCGGGCGGCGTTGGCGGGCGGCGCCCGGTTCGTGCTGCTCGACTGGATCTACCATCGCATCGCAGAAGCTGGGCCGACGGACGTGAACGCGTTTCTCAGCGCCCTCGAGCCATCAGAGCGAGACCGGTGCATCATTCTCGACGGCATCACCAAGTCACTCGGCGCCAGCAACATCCGTAACGCCCATCTGCTCGCAGCGGCGCCTGTTGTGGGGTTCATCCAGGGGCGAGCCTCGCACGGCGTGATCCCCTCGTTCTTCAGCCAGGCCGTTGCGGTGGCAGCCTACCGGATGGGGTACAAGCGCGCCTCTGTTGGGATCGTCAAGCCGACGCTGACCAGCAAGGCGCGGCTGTCGGAGCTGATCGCCGAGCACGAGATGCGAGCGATCCTCGGTGACGGCTACTACGCCTTCCTCGACGTTGGCCCCTGGCTCGACAGGGCAGGTCTTCACGACTCGTCCGCCCTGGCCACGTACTGTGCCGAGGAGCACGGCCTTGCCATCGTGCCCGGGGTCTACTTCTCGCGCGCAGGTGCGCGCTGGATCCGCTTCTCGTACGCACTGCCCGTGGAGAAGACCGAACGGGCGTTCCGCCGGCTGGTTGAAGCGCTGAGCGCTCTGGCCGACACAGCCGGCTGAGTGGGCTCAGCTCACGGCTGGCTCGTGTCGCTCACGATCCGTCCGCTGGGGTTCGAGCGATCGTCCTGACCGCCTGATGGACGGCGCCGGCGCCAGGTGACGCGCCGGTGCCACCACTCCGAGATCGCATGGGCTCGGGCATCGAGCCGCGGGAACCGTGCGCGGATCCGCTCCGCGATCCGGTGCGCAGTCTGCGAGTACTTCGACAGGATCCCCAGTCCGACCAGGAGGAACAGGACACCCTGGAGGATCGGGAGGAACAGCCCCACCACGCCGAGCGCGATGAACACCCAGCCAATGGCCAGCATGACGACGGTGGTCACGTGACGCTTCATCACGAACCGAAACGTTACCAGCGAACAATGTGTTCCGGCGGTGACGCGACGCACCCGAACCGACGACCTCTGACAGGCTCGCCGCGACGTTCCACACTACCCGACCGGTACCGGACCAGTGATCGCTCCGGCGCCGGCCAGCCTCGGCACGACCTCATGCAGCTGCCCTCGATCGGCCAGCAGATGTGTGGCACGAGAGGCCAGCTCCACCAGCGCCTGATCGCGAGCCACATCGGCGAAACGGAGCCCGGCCAGCCCGCTCTGGCGGAGGCCCGCAAGCTCTCCCGGCCCGCGAAGGCGCAGATCGGCCTCTGCGATCTCGAAGCCGTCCGTCGTCCGACAGAGCACGCCGAGGCGCTGCCGCGCGGCAGACGTGACCTCGGGACCGGTCACCAGGACACACCACGACGGTCGGACACCCCTGCCGACTCTGCCGCGTAGCTGATGCAGCTGCGAGAGCCCGAAACGCTCCGCCGACTCGACCACCATCACGCTCGCCTCCGGCACGTCCACACCCACCTCGACCACCGTTGTCGCCAGCAGCACCTGGATGCTGCCGTCGCGAAACGCCCGCGTCACCTGATCCCGTTCGTCCCGCCCGAGCCTCCCATGGACCACTCCGATGGAGGCCTCACCGAGGGACTGCTGGAGAGCCTCGATGCGATCGTGCAACGCCACCGTCCCGGTGCGCTCGCTGCTCGCAGAGCTCTCGATGAGGGGGAACACGATGTACACCCTGCCACCGTCGTCGATCTCGCGGCGCAGGAACGCTTCCACTCGCGGCCGAGCCCGCTGCGACCGCACCACCGTCCGGACCGGAGATCGCCCGGGGGGCAGCTCATCGATCCGCGAGACATCGAGCCCTCCGTAGACCGTCAACGCCAGAGTGCGCGGAATGGGCGTGGCGCTCATCACGAGCAGGTGCGGAGCAACGCTCTTGTCGACCAGGGCTTGCCTGTGATGGACGCCAAAGCGGTGCTGCTCGTCGACGATGACGAGACCGAGACGGCGAAACCTCACCGTGCCCTGAATCAGAGCGTGGGTACCGACGACCACCCGGACATCTCCGCTCGCGATCCCGGCGAGAACCTCCTGACGATCGCTGGCGGCAACGGATCCGGTCAGCAACCGCGGCCGGTGGCCACTGGACGCCAGCAGGTGTTCGAACGAGCGGTGCTGCTGCTCGGCAAGGAGCTCGGTCGGCGCCATCACCGCCACCTGGAGGTCGTTCTCGAGCGCCACCAGCGTGGCCAGGACGGCCACCACGGTCTTCCCCGAGCCCACATCGCCGTGCAGCAGACGGGCCATCGGTTGCGACCGCTCGAGATCGTTGACGATCTCCCGGATCACGCGCCGCTGCGCACCGGTCAGACGAAACGGAAGCACGCCCCTGGCGATCGCACGGAGGTCATCGGTCACCGAGCACACTGGCGCTTCGAGGCCAGACCTGCGGCGCCGGTCGAGGACGCCAACAGCTGCCGTTGCGATCAGCTCCTCGACCGCCAGCCGCCTCCGAGCGCTCGCGACCGCCTCGGCGTACTGGTCTTCCAGGGGACGTTCGCCGGGCGTTGGGCAGTGCACCGCTGCAAGCGCCTCGATCCGGCCCGCCAGACCCAGCTCCGAGCACAGCCGCGGCCCGATCGGATCTGCCTCGCCTCGCAGCATGTCGAGCGCTTGCGGCATCAGGGCTCGGAGGCGCCGCTCTGACAATGGACCGAGCTGCCGGTAGCATGGCTGCCACGCGCCGCGCGGCCCCTCCTCCCCATCCGTGATCAGCTCCGGGTTGACGAGCTGTAGCATGCCACGATCGTCCCGACGCACAGATCCGAACACCACGACGTCGTCTCCGCTCGCCAGCTGATCTGCGACCCACGGCTGGTTGAACCAGACCACGTCGAGCCACTGATCGCCATCCACAAGCCGAGCCGTCACCACCGACACCCGGCCCCGTCCACGTCCCCGCCGACGGCGCGCTCGCACCTTCTCCAGCCGTCCGTGCAGCCGCCACGGCCCGCCGGGCTCGCGAAGCTCCTGCAGCGGAAGCTCTCGCGTCCGGTCCTCCCACCGCACCGGCAGATGGGCGAGCAGGTCGAGGATGGTGACCACACCCACCGCCGCCAGCTGTTTCGCGCGAACGGCGCCGATTCCGGGCAGAGCTGTGAGTGGTATCCCGTAACCTGTGGGTTCCAGATGGTCGGTCATGCCCGGCCCGCCTCGGTCGATGGCCACGCCAGGTGGTGAGGGGCTCGGCCGGAGCTCACTCCTCGGACTGATCGAGCTCGAACCGGCACTCGACCATGCCGAACTTCAGGCGGTCGCCGTGCCGGATCGGGTGCTCGCGACCAGTCGTGAGACGCATGTCGTTGACGAACGTCCCGTTCATGGTCCCCACGTCCTCGATCACCACGTACCCGCCGCTCTCCTCGTCGCGGCGGATGCACGCGTGCCGACGGGACACGGAGCGCCGCGTGTCCACGGAGGTCAGGTCCACGTCCGGCTGGATCCCCGTGACCGGGTCGACCCGTCCGACGGTGGTCTCCCGCTTGTCCATCAGCGGGTACTCGATGCTGGTCGCCAGCTCCACCAGACGCGCCGACGGATCCGGTGGCGCCACCGGCCGCTCGGTGATCCCCGAGGAGTCCAGGTCCACCTTGTGACCCACCGCCTCCTCGAGCAGCGTCGTCGTCTCGCGAAGCCGCCGCACGAGCTTGCGCATCATCCGTACCGCGATCTCGGGGTTGCGCTCGAGAATGAACGTGAACGCCGCGCGATCAATCAGCACGGCCTGGACATCGCTCTTGGCGACCGCAGTGGCGTTGCGCGGGTAGTCGTCCTCCAACATCGACATCTCGCCGAAGAAGTCGCCCTTCCCCAGGGTGGCCAGCACCCGCTGCTCATCACCCATCTGCTTGACGATCTCGACCTCACCGCTCTCGATGATGAACATCCCGAGGCCGAGATCGCCCTCTGCAAAGAACTGCGAGCCCGCGGAGACTCGCATCCGGCTCGGCTCGAGCGAGTCGTGCTGCGGGGATGTTGCGGTGGTCTTGAACTTCGCCATCAGCCACTCCAGAGGATCAGACCCGACCCGGTGTCCACCGTCACCTCGACACCGGACGGAAACGCCAGATGCGGAGGCAGATGGCCAAACGGCACATCCACGACGACGGGGACGTGACCAGCTCCTTCGGCGAGCAGCTGCCGCCACCACTGGCGGCCATGGCCAAGCCCAGTACAACGATGCAAGCTCCCGCCAATCAGTGCTTTCACGCCGTTCAATCTACCAGAGCCACGGAGCTGGGTCAACAGACGATCCAGGCGGTACAACGGCTCGCCCACATCCTCGAGAAACAGAACGGCATCGGTCAGATCCGGCGCATACGACGTTCCCAACGTGGCCGCCAGGACCGCGAGGTTCCCTCCGACCGCACGCCCTGTGGCACGCCCCGGTCGGACCACCTGTGTCGGCCCGTACGTGTACAGCGCATCACCACGAACGGCGCCCGTGAGCACCGAGTAGAGCCGCTCCCGACCCACAGGATCGCGGTGCAGCTGGCACACCATCGGCCCATGGACCTGGATCGCCCCACCGGCGCTGGCGAGGTGCAACAGGACCGCGGTCAGATCGGAGAAACCGACCATGATCACCTGCTCGGAGATCAGCTGCTGCCACGGAATGCGATCCAGGAGACGGGTGACGCCGAAGCCGCCGCGAGCCGCGATCACGGTCCTGGCGCCCTGATCGAGCACATGCAGCAGCCCTCCCAGGCGCTCGTCGTCGGTACCTGCGAGATGACCGGATGGAGTGCGCGAGGTCAGGTTGTCGGCGGCAATGATCGGGCAGCCCCACGCCGAAAGGTGCGCCAGACCGGCCTCGAGCTCATCGCGCTCGACGGGGCCCGACAGCGCCACAACTCCGATCGGCTCTCCCGGCTGATGGCAGCGCGGAGACGGCTGACCGGGGCCAGGGGGGTGTTTCAGCAACGACATCGGATGGAGGCTCTCCCTTTGCCGCCAACTCTACCGAAACCGCTTCCAAACGACCAGAAGCCAGGGCCGGCTGCCGGGGTCTGAAAAAAGACGGTCAAAGGGGGCTATAAGCCGGATTCTGTCCCTCCGAGGAGGGGACGCTCATTCATCTGGGCCCGCAGTCACCTGCGGGCTCGAGCAGCCGACCCGGAGACCTCCCTCCGCAGAGCGGAGTTGCGGGGATGGACGACCCTTGGTCTCCCTATTTGGCCTTGCTCCGCATGGGGTTTACCGTGCCTTTCCCGTTACCGGGAAAGCGGTGCGCTCTTACCGCGCCGTTTCACCCTTACCCGCGAGCGGGCGGTTTGTTTTCTGTGGCACTTTCCCTCGCGTTTCCGCGGCCGGACGTTATCCGGCATGCTGTCCATCTGGAGTCCGGACTTTCCTCCCCTCGCGACGTGCGAGGAGCGAGCGCCCGCCCCCACTGACCGTCACGTCCACTGTACCTGAAACATCGGCTCTCGACGATCGGACTGCCGATCGTCGCACCGGCGTGCGCCGGCCGAGCAGTCCGCTCAGTCCTCGCCCGGCACGATCTGAATCAGGTCGCGAAGCTCCTGCACCCGGCACGGATCGCCCGAGACGAAGAACACCTGGTCACTGACCGTCAGGTCGGCGAGCATCGCCGCATCCACGTCCGCGTCGAGGTTGGGCCGCAGCGTCACGTGGGCCCACTCCTCGAGAAACTGATCGTCGATCAGCGAGACCTCGACGGCGCGTCCGCTGCCGTCGACCACCTCGAAGCCCGCACAGTCCAGCGTATCCAGCACGTCCTTGAACGTCATTCTGTGGGGGATCATCGGACCTCCCTCCTCACCGCGCTCCCACACCTCGCTGCTCTCTCGCTGCCGATCCGCTCTTCAGGCCGCTCGACCGGATCGCTTTGCCGCTCTCACACAGTCTTCCCACCTCAAATGTACGTTGCTCGGCGGGCCCCGGCAACGGCTGACCTCCACGGCATGCGGGAGAACACCACCGCACCGGCAAAAAAAGCGCTCAGGCGAGATCCGGTTGACGAACGCCGCGCCGTGGAAAAACCCGGGGAAGGCCGAGCGGTACCGCGAGTCGAAGCAGCGCCACCACCGCTTCGAGCGTCAGAAAGCGGTCTGGCGTTCCTGGCTTGGGACGGTCAGGCACCGGCAACGGCAGCGAGAGGCTCGGCGTCCGGAGCGCCGCCCAACGACCTCGATCGTCTTGCATCTCTTGCACCCGGACCAGCGCCGCCGTCATCCGTTGATCTGCAGAGGGCGTTGCCCGTGCCAGCGCCCAACACGCCTCGATGACGTCGGTCGAGAGCAGTCGTGGATGCGTCGGGCGCCACCACTCCCTCGGCGCTCGGCCGCCGACCCACAGCCGGTTGCCGAGCAGCATCTCCACCGCCCGCCGGCGGATCGGCTCCACAGCCGGATGCTGATACCGGTCCGCAGCCCCGACCACGGCGACCGCGGTCACGGCGCAGCTGGAACCGGCGCCGGCGTGCGTTGCACGCGAGCAGCTCCAGCCACCGTCGTCCGCCGCCGGCCGCCGTGCCAGCCGCTGTGCAAGCTCGAGAAACTGCGGGTCACTCGACCATCCGAGCCTGGCAGCAGCATTCAGCACTCGCGCCGCATCGCACGGATCACCATCATCCGCCGCGCGCCGCAGTCTGTCCGAGCCGAGCAGGCGACGACACGCCTCGCCAAGCCGCGGGTCGTCCGGGTCCGCGCCCAGCTCGACTGCCGCGACCAGCCTCCAGACGCCTCCGCGAAACCGGTGCCAGTCACCCTCGGGCTGGTTCCATGTCCCGTCCGGTTGCAACGTATCCAGCAGGCTGGCCATCGGTGGCCAGACACCGACGCCACCACGAGCCCTCCGCACCGCCACACTCTCGGCTGGACGGTGGAACAGCTCGACCAACACCCGCCAATGAACACCGGCCCCTGCGTCATCGGCGAGAAGCCAGCGCAACGGGTCCCACCGCAGCGCCTCCCACCCCTGCTCAACCGGCACTCACTGCCCCTTGCGCTTCCGCTCTCCGAGAATGTGACGCAACGTGCGCATGGCGCCGTCGATCCTCGAGATCGTCCGGTTTCTGAGCTGCAACGCCTGGGTGTCATCCAGCGGCGGCTGATCGGCCCGCACCTTGCGTACGACCTTGTCCAGCTCGAACAGCAGGGAGTCGACCTCCTGACTCGTGAACCGCTTCATCATCACGACGTTGACCAGGACGTAGCCATCTGCGATCTGTCGCGCCATGGCGGGCGCCGATCCGCCCCGAAAGTTCCCCATGCTGTCCTCCCAACGACCGCGCGACGCACCACAGCGACGGGCATCAACGCTTCCTGTCAGGATATCATTCTCCGTCAACGATAAGTCGTCCGCCGTGCACGATCCCTCGGCGATCCGCACGGCTCGCCAGACCGCGATCGGTGGTGAGCCAGATCGCAGTCCGCCCCACCGAAGCCCGCACCACGGCCCTCCTCCACTGCTCCGCAGTGGCATCATCGACCCACGGCCGCGGATCCGCGACAACCACGATGCGCAGATGTGACAGGAGGACCCGGCCAAGCAGAACCGCCAGCCGTCCGGCGGAGTCCAACGGCTCACCGTCTGCCTCCAGCCCTGCCTCGCCGAGCACCTCAACGACGCGCTCGAGACCGCACGAGTCCACCGCGGCGCGCACCTCCCCCGCAGCCAGCTGACGTCCGGTGAGCACGCCAAGATTGGCCGTGATGCTCCCAACACAGAACGGCTCGCCGGGCGCCACAACCCCGACCACCCGATCCGAGGCTTCTACGGCGACACCGTCGATCACGACACGCCCGCTGGCCGGGGCTCGCCGCCCCGCCAGCGTCGACACCAGCGCCTCGCGGATCGCACCGTCGCCACACAGCAGCGCCAGGGACTCTCCCGCGGCGAGACGGAGGTCCCACTCGGTGCTGAGCGTCAAACCGGCCCCGTCCGCCAGCACGACGCGGTCCAGCGCCAGGCGACCTTCCACCTCGCGACGCGGCGGACCGAGCACGTGCTCGAGATCCCGGTCCGCCGGCAGCGACCGGTCGGGGACGAGACGCCCGGCCATCACGACCGCAAGCAGCGACGCGATCCAGCCTCCCTGCTCGAAGGCCAGCAGCTCGGGGCGCACCGCCAGTGCGCCGCCCCAGCCCAGAAGGCCGACTGTGAGACCGAGCAACGGTCCCGATCCGGCAACGCCCCTCGGATAGACCCAGGTCACCGTGATGACGAGAGCCGTCAGAAAGCTCCATCCAACCGCAGTCAACAGACCGCCCTGTACGGCCCACCAGACCACTGCCGACACGAGCACCCCGGCGGTGGCCCAGGGATCCACATACCTCTGCCGCTGCCACGGCCATGACGGAACACACGCAGTGGCGACAATCAGCGGTACCCACGCCGGGCGCCACGGCTCCAGCCACGGCAGGAGTGCCAGCAGACCGGCCTGAATCCAGGCCAACACAACGTCGGCAGCCGGTGTCTCGCCGCGAGGCCACCAGCGGCTCATGCGCACCGACAGATCACGGGGAATAGGGACGGTCACTGGACCGATACTACCGTGAAGGCGGTGGTGCTGTCAGCTGCATCCGCGGCCAGCGACCGAAGATCGGTACCGTCGGTCGTGAACCTGCATCGATCACACCCGAGGAGGGCCCCATGGCGCGAGCCGACGACCTGGATCTGTATGAGCTGGATGCGCTGCTCGGCGACGACGAGAGGATGGTGCGCGATACAGTCCGCGCCTGGGTGCGCGATCGCGTGCTGCCGTCGATCGACGATTGGGCATGGGAAGGCCGATTCCCGTCAGAGCTCGTGCCTGAAATGGCCGAGCTCGGCCTTCTCGGCGCCGGTTACTCGGGCTACGGCCTTGCGGACGTCTCGTCCACGGCGTGGGGAGTGATCAACCAGGAGCTGGAACGGGGCGACTCGGGCCTGCGCTCGTTCGTGTCGGTCCAGTCCTCGCTGGTGATCTATCCGATCCTGACCTGGGGCAGCGACGCCCAAAAAAAGCAGTGGATTCCGGCACTGGCGCGAGGAGAGGCGATCGGCTGCTACGGCCTCACCGAACCGGACTTCGGCTCCAACCCGGGTGGGATGCGCACTCGCGCCCGGCGTGACGGCTCCGACTGGGTGCTCAACGGTGAGAAGGCGTGGATCACCAACGGCTCGATCGCCGATGTCGCGGTGGTGTGGGCCCGCACGGACGACGGTGTCCGCGGCTTTCTGGTCGAACGCGGCACGCCTGGCTTTTCCACCGTCGAGCACCGCGGCAAGTACTCGCTCCGCGCCTCCGTGACCTCGCAGCTCGTCCTCGACGACTGTCGCCTGCCGGCGGACGCCATCCTGCCGGAGACCAGCGGGCTGAAGAACCCGCTCATGTGCCTCACCCAGGCGAGGTACGGCATCGCCTGGGGTGCCATCGGGTCGGCGATGGCTACATTCTCTGCGGCGCTCGATTACGCACGCGACCGGATTCAGTTCAGCGGCAAACCGATCGCCGCCCACCAGATCCAGCAGCAGAAGCTGGTGTGGATGTTCAACGAGATCGTCAAGGGTCAGCTCCTCGCCCACCGTCTGGCACAGCTCAAGGACGCTGGAACGATGACCCACCAGGCGGTCTCGCTGGCGAAGCGGAACAACGTGTGGGTCGCCCGCGAGTGCGCCAAGCTCGCCCGTGAGATCCACGGCGCCAACGGTATCGTCGCCGAGTACCCGGTCATGCGCCACCTGATGAACCTGGAGTCGGTCTACACCTACGAGGGCACCCACGACATCCACACCCTGGTGGTGGGCGAGTACCTCACGGGAATCCCCGCCTTCGAACCTCCTGGCTGATCCGGCAGCCAACCGTTCCCAGCGCTGCCTACGGCGCCGGCACCACGACACGGTCACCACCGAGCCGCATCGGGTGCTGAGCTCCAACCGGAACCGAGGAGGTCCATCGGGCTCTCACTGGCCGGAGGGACCCGATGGACCAGAACGAACGATCTGACGGACCGCCGGCGGCGCTCCTGTGGACATCGTCATGACGGTGACGGTCCGGTTCTCGATGGACAGGCCGAGGTGAGCTCGCTGCACCCCGTCCTGATCACTCTTCGAGCTCGTCGGACGGGGGTCGTTCGCCCTCCAGCTCGGGCGGAGGGCACAGCCACGGCTCGAAGCTTGCGTTGGCGCCCTCCGGCTCGTGGCAGCGACGACACCGGGCCTCGTACACACCGGCTGCACCCACCACGACCTGCTCATCGGACGCCGTGAGCCTCTGGGTGTAGCTCGCCGGCAGCCCGCATCGGGCGCAGATGGCCGTGATCTTCTGAACCTGCTCCGCGATGGCGAGCAGCTCCGGCATCGGACCGAACGCCACACCGCGATAGTCCATGTCGAGGCCCGCAATGATCACACGCTTGCCGAGGTCGGCCAGGTGGCTACAGATCTTCGGAAGGTCGTCATCAAAGAACTGCGCCTCGTCGATTCCAACCACCTCGGTGCGGGGATCCAGAGCACGCAGGATCTCGTCCGCCCGAGCCACAACCTCTGAAGGAATCCGCTGACGGGAGTGAGAGACAACGTGGTCGGCCTCGTAGCGCGCATCAGTGGCCGGCTTGAAAACCTGCAACCGTTGCCGGCCGATGGCGGCCCGGCGCAGACGCCGGATCAGCTCCTCGGACTTGCCCGAGAACATCGGTCCGGCAATCACCTCGATCCAACCTGTCGCGGGACGTACAGATCTCACAACGTCACCTCCTGGCCGCCTGCGACCCCATTACACGCCCACCTTGGCACACAGCGGCTCCAGGTCGCAGTCGTCACAACGGGGACTGCGCGCCCGGCACACTCGCCGTCCGTGCAGGATCGTACGCATCGAAAAGCGGGTCCACTCCCCGGTCGGCACCACCGCCTCCAGGTCCTTCTCGACACGATCGGGGTCTGTGGCCTCGGTGAGACCGATCCGCCGCGTCACTCGCTTTACGTGCGTATCGACTGCAATCCCCGCCGGAAGACCGAACGCTTCCCCGAGGACCACGTTGGCTGTCTTCCGTCCCACCCCCGGCAGCGCCACCATCTCTTTGACGGTCCGTGGCAGCTCACCTCCGTGGTCGGCGAGCACCGCCCGCGCGGCTCCCTTCAACGCCTTGGCCTTGTTCCGAAAGAAGCCGGTGGAGCGGATCGCCTCCTCCAGCTCTGGATCATCGGCGGCGGCCATCTCCTCGGGTCCGGGCCACCGGTCGAACAGCGCCGGCGTCACCTGATTGACCCTTTCGTCGGTGCATTGGGCCGACAGGATCGTGGCGACAAGGAGCTGCCAGCCGGTCTCGTAGCGCAGCTCGGTGGCCGCCTCCGGATACAGCTGTGCCAGCGCCTCGATCACCTTCTGGGCCCGCTGACGACGTTCCATCAGACCTCCGTTCCGACGCTCGTCCTGGTGGCTCGGTCCTGTCAATAGCTGAACGCGCTGCCGCCGATGAACTCGCGCAGTATCGAGGTGTGCGGCACCTCGTCCGGGAACACCGGCACGAACAGCGAGAGGAACTTCAGCAACCTGTACGCCTCGGCGTACACACGGCTGTCTCGCGGAACCTGGAGCAAGAAACGTTCGGCGTAGATCCTCAAGACTGCCGGCTCGTACACC
>CAZEJK010000099.1:0-17763 GCA_964512045.1 uncultured Thermoanaerobaculia bacterium | reverse complement strand
AGCCCGCCGCCGGGTCAGCGAACTCGAAGACCATTGGGGGAGGGTGTTGGCTCATGGTCACACCTTTCGACTGACCCACCACGCCACCGCCAGGATCGGTAGCGCTGAGATGGTGTACATCCCGATCTTGATCAGCGGATTGGAGGTGAGCAGACCCTCGATCCCGAAGACAATCAGCGCCAATGCGGTGACCAGTGCGTACGGTGTTTCATCCTTCGCGGGAAAGTCCGCAGGGTAGACCTGACCAGAGACGCCATCGACAGCCGCTCGGTAGCTCTTGCCACGCCAGTGGTAGGTGAGCTGGAACAGCGGCAGATGGTAGAGCACGGTGTGCCGAGCTGGCGTGCTCGGAAACTGCTGTGCGAGCCATGTCCGGGCGGTCTCGAGCGGCACCTCGGGATCGAGCAGCGGGACATCGGCAGGGAGCGCATCCTCTCCGGCGAGCTCACCCGCCGGGAGCTGGATCCCCTGGAGCCCCTGGAGTGCGGAAGGAGCGGCTGGCATCAGCACCGTGCGATCGCCTCCATGGGCGTCGGGAACCGAGAAGCCCCAGAACGGAAAGAGCTGGAGCTTCGCTGACTCGATCTCGGCCTCGCGGTCGACACCAGCTGCGGTGCGCCGTCCGGAAAGAAAACGCCGAAGGTGCCCGAGGGCCTCGTCGGCGCTGATAGTGGGCCGGAGGGTGAACGCGAGCAGCGAGCCGCTCGCGTCCACCACGAGTGCGGTCTCGCAGTACGGGCAGGCCAGTAGCCGGACGTCGGGGGTGATCTCGACGCTCGCGCCACACTGGGTGCAGCGCACGTCCACCGATTAGTCTCCCTGCTTGGCCCCGCAGTTGGGACAGAACTTGGCTGCAGAGGGGAGCTCGAAGCCACACTCCGCACACGCTCCGGGGACGGCCTGCTTCGCGCCGCAGCCCGGACAGAACTTGGCGCCTTCGGGAACGCTCGTGCCGCAGTCGGTGCAGAACCTCCCGCCGGCAGCCGCAGCGGCTCCGCCAGCGGCCGCCGCGGCGGGCGCTGCGCCGGAAGGGGGCGGTGGCGGCGACGCACCGCCTCCCTGCTGCGCCTGCTGCATCGACTGGGCGATCATGCCGGGCATCATGGCGCCGAACCCGGCGCCGAGGCCGAGGCCCATCCCCGCTCCGGCGGCCCCGCCTTCTCCACCGCCGCCGCCCTGAGCGGCATCCTGAACGGCCTGGGCGGCCTTGAACTGCATGTACGTGTTCATGTTGCCGATCGCACCCATCGCCGAGCGCTCGTCGATCTTCTTCTGCACCTCGTCGGGCGGGGTGATCGAGTTGATGTAGAAGTCGGTAAGGTCGACCCCGTACTTGGCGAGATCTTCGGCGAGACGGGCCTTGCCTGCGGTTCCCAGCTCGTCGTAGTAGCGGGGCAGGTCGAAGATCGTCTTCATCGTCTCGCCCATGAGGTCGTTGAGACGGGAGACGATGATGTCCCGGTAGAAGTCCTTGAGGCGGTTGGTCTCGTACAGTCCCTGGGAGCCGACGATCGTGTTCACGAACAGCTGGCTGTCGCCAACCCGGTAGGCGTAGGTACCGAAGGCACGCAGCCGGACCATGCCAAGCTCCGTGTCACGGAACACGACGGGCTCGCGGGTTCCCCACTTCTGGTCGATAAACGTCCGTTTATTGATGTACACCACCGCCACTCGGAATGGGCTGGTGCCGCCGAATGGGAGCGACAGCACCTGGGTCAACATCGGGATGTTCTGTGTGCTCAGTGTGTGGCGGCCCGGGGGAAACACGTCCAGAGCCCGCCCGTCGCGAAACAGCACGGCCTCCTGGGTCTCATGCACCACGAGCTGAGCGCCCATCTTGATCTCGGCGCTTCCCTCCTGCGGAAACCGGTACACGATCTCCTGACCGGTCGGATCGTGATGCTCAATCACTTCCAGGGCCATCACCGGCCTCCTTTCTGCGTCACATCTTCGAAGATGGTGGCTCGCTCATCGAACTGTCGATCCGCTGCCTCAATCGCCGAGAGGGCTGCGCGCACGGAGTCCTCCGACGCCGTCGCCGGAAGCCCCTCGATCTGTGCCGTCAGGCTGTCGACTGTCTCGATCAGCGCAAGGTCGAAGGCGTACAGCTGATCGAGCTGCTCCTCACGAATCTTCACTGCCTGGAAGACGGCGGAGTAGCCGTAGTCCGCGTGGCGGATTCGGTTCGCCAGGCGGTCGAGCAGCTTGTCCATGCTCGAGGCCAGGTCGAGGTTGGCCAGGTTGCCGGAGCGGGACCAGTCCCGCACCTTCCCCTGGAGCGCTTGACGGGCCCGGTCGAGCTGGGCCGCCAGCCAATCTCGCTCCATCTTGTCGACCTCTCGCTGCATCTCGCGCTCGAGGTACGTCTTGATTCCGGGGATCTTCGCCCCGATCCGCTCGATCAGGTTGCGCCGGTCACGTGCTGCCTGAGTGCCGTCGTTCATCCTCGTCCCTCCTGGGCTGTCCAGTTTTGGACACCTTGACATCCTACAGTGTCAACGTGGCAGAGGACAATCAGGTTCTGGCAGGCTTTTCAATCTGGAGAAGGTGGCATGAAGATTGCTTTAAGTAGGGCCGATGATGGAGCGCAACCCAAGTCCCCGGATGCATCACTGCGAGGGAGCCTGCCCGGCTCCGATGCTCCATCTTCAATCCACCTTGCACGGGTGGGTCCTCGGGTTCCCCGAAGGCTCCGCCCCCTACCTATAACTGCCTACCATACTGTCTTGCCGTAATTGCCTACCGAAGCGAGGCCTCCTCCGACGCCCGGGGATCGGGGGGGGCCGCCCGCCGACTTCGTGCATCACGAACGCGACCGAAGCGCAAGTTGATGAGCGCGGTGTGAGGCCGAACGTGCAACCGTTCGTGCATCTCTTACATCGTGTCCGGTTCAGTGGACACGACCCGCAGCACCGGAACCACGCCGTCAGCCCCTGCCGTTTCGCGAAACCGCTCGTACTGGTACAAGCCGAACAGGTGACACGGGTCGAGGATCGCTGCGACACGAGCGGCCTGCTGCTGATCGACGGGAACGAGCACGCTGCCTGCAGGGAGGATGGTCTGAGCAGGGGTGCTTCGCTGGACCAGCTGTCGTCCGCCATATCGGTGATAGACGGGATCGTAGTCCGGCTCGAAGGCTTCGAGAGTACAGGTCTCGGCGACGACCTTCCTCTCGGTTGGCGGCCTCGGGCTGCATGGGTTGTCGGGCGAGCGCGCCGGGCGCGAGGAGCACACCGGCAAGAGTGAGGAGCCCCAGCGCTGTGGAGCGCGGAGTGTGTCGCATCTCGAGCCTCCGTGACCATGACGGCCGGGGAGCATGGTAGCAGTGAATGCGACGTTACAGCGGCTCGATCAATCTGTTACGGCTCGATGATCCCGTCGCGCAGAGCCTTCGCGGAGGGCACCGGTACGGACGTGCAGACCATGCGGTCGGGATCGAACATGAAGCGGTGGGAGAAACCGAAGTTCCCCTGACCGTGCATGGTCTCCCAACCGCGGAGGTAGTAGGGACAGGTGTCGCTGAAGCACACCAGCATCTCCTCGGTGTCCCACTCGGTGAATGGCGTCTGAGGTACAGCCCAGCGCGTGAGCCTGGTTCCGCAGTAGGGGCACTGACGTGTCGTCGCAACCTCCTGCTTGCGGCGCGCAACCTCCTCAGGACCCCATGGAGCCGGAACTGGGATGTGGGGAGCAGGACGAATGGTCTCGTTGTCGGCTCCGTCGCGTCGCTCAGCCCAGACAGCGTAGACAGGGTCGGATGGCAACCCGGAGTCTGCATAACGGTCGTCGTCCGGCCGGGGGTGCCCCTGAACGGCGAACGTGCGCGTCTCGGTGAACTCGTTGACGGCGTCGAAGTAGTCCTGGACCAGCAGCATCCGTTCCTGGTCGGAGGCCTCCCGCCAGACCTTCACCGCCTTGGAGGGGAACATCCGGTTGGAGAACAACACCAAGAACACTCCACCGGGCCGGAGGATGCGGGCCACCTCGGCGAACACCTCGAACGGACGTGTCAGGTAGTCGACGGAGACCGTGTTGACGACCACGTCGAACGACGCGTCGTCAAACGGCAACCGCGGCTCGGCGTTGAGGTCGTGCAGCACGCGCCGGTCCAGCGCCGTGTTGGCGTTGAGCTCGTTCAGGTTGAGACCGAGACCGACGGTCTCTCCGCCGCCGGACCGTATGCGATTCGGGAGGTGACTGTCCCAGCTCGCCATCAGGTCCAGCACGTCGGGCTCTTCCTCGACGACGAGCTGATCGATGATCAGAGAGATGTTGTCGTGCGCGGTGGCGTCCAGGTGGCTGACAAGACGGTCCGTCGCATAGAACTCCTGGTCACTCGATTCGTCCAATCGCGAGAATGCGTCGTCGTCAAATACCAGCCTGCGAACCCGGCGCTCTGCAACGGTTGTCATACTCACCCTCCAGGTGAGCCAACGAGCCTGAGGCGATCAGCCATTCCAGTACAGGGCGCCTGCTGAGGGGCGACGCTGCGGTTGGGGGGAGAGCATCGGACCCCGAGATCAGCTCGGGGCCCGATGGAGCATCGTGCTCAGCTGGACTTCGGTGAGCCCTCCTGTCCTCCGAGCTGCTCGGACCAGCCCTCCAACGCCTGCTTGGCGAGGTCGCGGCCACCGATCCCGAAGGCGATCGCCGCCGCCACAGCCACTGCACCCAGGAGCAAGCCGAACGCCAGGACAATGATCTCGTTGGCGAGCCCCATCCTGCGCAGCGCCATGGCGCCGGCGAGGACGAGGATCGAGATGCGAGCCACGAGGGCGAGCACGGTGGCCTGCTTCGAGGCCCCGGCCTGGATCGTTCGAGCTGCCAGATTCGCGAGGAACAGGCCGATCCCAAAGATGATCAAACCGAGCCCGACGTGACTGGCGAAGACCATGAAGTCCGCAAGCAGCTCGGCGAGAACTTCGAAGCCGAGGAGACGCACCGCCTCAATGGTGGCGAACAACATGATCGCGGCGAGCACGAGGTCGCCGACCAGCTGCGAGGGCGTGCGCTGGCCCTCCTTGGGGCTGCTGCCGACTCCGAGCTTCTCGAGGATGCCATTGAAGCCGACACCGGCGAGCAGGTTGGTGATCAGACCGGCAACCAACCGGCCGACGAAGAAGGCGATGGTGAGCACCAAAGCTGCGGCAAACAGAAGTGGTAGGGCAGCGAGGATGGTGTTCAGCATCTCGCTGGCCGGAGCTGTGATCGCTTCCAGCTGCAGGGCATTGAGGGCGGCAATCAGCACCGGTATGAGAATCAGGACGTAGAGGACGAGCCCGAGGAGCTTGGAGAGCTTCTGCTCCCCCAGAGCGGTTGCGAGCCCGACCTGGTCACTCAGCCGATCAAGCCCCACCGCGCCCAGCAGGTTGGACACGACGCGCTGGACGATGCGAGCGAGGAGCCAACCGACGGCGAGGATGAGGAGCGCGGCAAACAGATGCGGCAGGAACGCGAGGACCTTGTCGACCATGCTCTGCACCGGGGCGAGGAGCCCGTCAAGATCCAGGATGGAGAGCACGGCCGGCAGGGCGAGCAGGAAGATCAGCCAGTACACCGACTCCGCAATGGTCTTTGCGAGCGGCATCGGTTCGTCGTCGTCGATCCCGGCCTCCTGGCCGAGGCGTTCGTCCAGCTTGGCCGCCGTGAGCACGCGGAGCACCACGAAACGGAGGCCTGTGGCGAGCAGCCAGGCGCCGACGAGGAGGATTGCCGGGGCGATCAGCCGTGGCAAGTATCCAAACACTTGATTTAGGAAGTTATTGAGCGGTTCGGTGATGAGCGTCAGTCCGAGCGCCTGGAAGAAACCGACGAGAACAAACACCATGAGAAGGTAGAAGAGGAGTCTCGCCATCCACTTCTCGATGTCGAGGCCCTCGATCTTCTCCTCGCCGACGAGCCACGAGGCCAATCGGTTGTCGATATCAGTGCGCTTCAGTGCCAGCCGGAACAGGGCCGAGATGATCAACGCCACCAGCCAGCCGCCGATGAGGATTCCAAGGGCAATCAGAAGATTGGCCAGGTTGTCCTGGGCGAAGCTCCGGAGAAACTGTACAGCTTCATTCATGATCTCTTCTCCTTCCACGAGGTCGTCATGGTTTGTTGGTGCCCCACGGGCATGCACGAGCGTGAGTCTTAGTCTACCGCGTCTCGGTCTCGGCAACAGCCACGGCGCAACCAAAGGGATGCTGCGGTGGCCCCGGTCCCGGCCCCGACAGACGGATCCCGGTCATGCGGTCCCCGGCGCATGCCTCGAATTTTCGAAGAAGTTGGGTTTCGAGCCGCTACCCGTTGTCGGAGGGAGGCTTGACGGCGGACATCTGCAGGCTGGTGGCACCGACGTCGCGAAGGATATCCAGGACTCGCACGATCGTACCGTAGTGCGCTTCTCGATCGCCCTTGAGGATGATGGCACGTTCTGGGTTCTGCTCCACGAGCCGTTTCAGAGCAGCCTCAAGCATCTGATCTGTGATCTCGGTGTCGTTGATCCACACGGATCCGTCGTTGGCGACGGTGACCACCGCCGTCTGCTGGCGAGTGGTTTGCCCACTCTCCTCAGCGGTCTTGGCCTCTGGTAGGTCCAGCTTCAGTCGCTGATCCGGCACGAACTGGGTGGTGACAGCATAGAACATGAGAAGGAGGAAGATGACGTCGATCAGAGGCGACATCTGGACCTCCGGTTTTCGCGACTGCCCGAGCGGACTGAGTCGCATCTCACTCCTCCCCGACGGCGCCGACGCGTCGATCCCCGGCTGATGGAGCAGAGGAGCGAGCGGCGACATCTGCTTCGACGGCGCGCGGTCTCCGTACCAGGTGCAAGAAGTCAACCAGCTGGCTCTCGATGTCTGCCAGCACCGAGACAGCCTTGTGCTCGAGGTAGGCGTGTGCGAACAGCGCCGGAATCGCGATCACGAGCCCGGTGGCCGTGGTGATCAGCGCGACCCCGATCCCCCCTGCAAGCTCCTGGGAGATGTTGGTGCCCTCGGAGGCCACGGCGGAGAAGATCCGAATCATGCCGAGCACGGTGCCGAGAAGGCCGAGAAGGGGAGCGCCGGACACGATCGTCGATAGCGCCGGGAGCCCGCGCTGCAAGGTGCGCAGCTGGTGCCGCCCGGTATCTTCCAGAATCTCACGGAGCTCGTCATACGGTGCCGAGCGGTTGTCAACCATGGCCATGACGAGCGAGCTGAACGGCCCGTGGTGCCGCCGGCAGTAACCGACAGCGTCCTCGAACTGTCGCTGGCTGAGCAGCTGGGAGAGGGTGGTGACCTCCGCAGGGTTCATGAAGTTGCGGCGGCGCAGCACCCATAGCCTTTCCAAGACGATTGCGAGGGCTACAAGTGAGAGCAGCCCGAGAGGGATCATCACCGGCCCGCCGGAAATCAAGATATCGATCACGTTTCACTCCCCACGCCGGCCGTAGTCATCAGGCCGCATATTGTAGTAGAAGGAAATGGTCACGCCCTCCCGGTTGACCCCGGTCAGATCCGAAGGGAGCGGGTCAAACGGGGCTGCCATCCGGATTGCGTCGCGGGCTGCAAAGTCCATCGGAGGCTTTCCGGACTCGGTCAGAATCTGTACGCCCGTCACCGTTCCGTCGCGTTCGATGTAGAAGCGGATCTTGCACATTCCTGACACGCCGAGCCGGGCGATCTCGGGGATTCTCCAGTTGCGACGGATGGCGCGCAGCATCTTCGCAGCGTACGGGCCCCAGTCGTACCACTGGGTGTCGAACGACAGCGGGCCGGTATCCACCGAGCCGCCCTCTCGATCCGGGTTCTCTGGCAGACCGCCGATGTCTGGAGGAAGCGCCCAGGAGGTCCTGGGCGGCAGCGTCAGCCTCGGCTGCTGCTCGGCCTGCTCTTCGGCCTGCTCTTCCTTTTCGGTGGGCTCGTCCTCGCTGGCGCCATCGACGATCGCTTCACGCGTCTCGGTAGCGGGCGTTGGACGCGGTTCGGGATCCTCTTGCGGCTCTGGAACCTCCGGACGTGGCTCCTGAGGCGGGAGTGGAGGCGCTCCGCGACCGAAGCGCTGTCCGCCGTCGGCCTGCACCAGCTGCGGAGTGTTGCCCGTCGTCGCAGGTCGACGATCGGTCCGGTCGCCTTCGCCACCGTGCGCTCGCCGATCTTGATCTGACAGGAGCGGTTCGGAGTCTTCAGCGGGAGGCTCTTCTTCTGCGGGGATATCCACCAGCTCGAAGTTCAGCGGCGGCTGCTCGGTGGCCTCGGGGGGCCTGATCACGAACGCCTCGGACATGTTGTCTGTGGACGGCCAGACCTCGCGGATCTCCGGGATGACGAGCAGAATCAGCACCAAGTGGAGCAGTAAGGAGAGCTCGATCGCTCGACGGAAGGTTCCTCGCTCAGAGCGCACGTCACGTACCCTAGCAAGAACTTTGCCGGCTCGGGAAGGCTGTAACTGTGGCCTGGATCTGGCACGCTGCCGCGAGACGCAATGCGGCGACTGCATGTGTCGCATCCGAGCGTGAGATACACCGCGACACCGCGCATCGGTGCCTGACTGGCCGGAGCCAAACGCCACCATGGCAGTAAAGAATCGTCATGGAGTCGTTCACATCTCTTCAGCGTGCGGTACGACGGTAGAGGCATGAGCCCCGGAATGCCGCGCCGTTTCGGTCAGGCGGACGCCGCACAGGATGAGCACAGCGCCCGCGAAGAACCCCCGGTCGAGGTGCTCACCGAGCCCAACCCACGCCACCACAGCCGTAATCGGCGGAACCGCGTAGAGGTAGACTCCGGCGGTCTGAGAGTCGGTCTGCCGGAGACCGGTGAAGAAGCTCAGCACCGCGAGGAACGTACATCCGATGCCGAGAAACGCGATGGCCGCCCACGCCTCAGGGGCGATCGCATGGAGTTCGAAATGGAGCAGGCGGAGCTCGACCAGACCGACCGGAATCATCCAGGCAGCACCGAAGATCGTAACCCATGCGGTTACCGAGACCGAGCCGAGCTCGTCAGTGATTCGCTTGCCGGCGACGGCGAAGATGGCGAACAAGAAGATGCTGAACAGCACCAGCGCATCGCCGGCAAGATGACCGACCTCGAACTCCAGGACGGTATCGACGCCGATGACGAAGATGACCCCCGCCACGGCCATGACGATGCCGACAGCTCTGCGCACGGTCAACGGCTCGTGGAGGAAGATCCACGCCAGCACGGTTATGAAGATCGGCCCGGTGACTGCGTACAGCGATCCATTCGACGCGGTGGTCCACTGCAGTCCGACGGTCTGCGTCCCGTAGTGCAGACCGGTCCCGGCGAGGCTGAGCCCGAACACGGCCCACAGCTGTCGGTGCGTCGGACGCACCCGTCGGCTGCCCTGCGCTATGAGCCAGGCAACGAAACATCCTGCTGCCAGCAGCATTCGGAGGCTCACTACAGTCCACGGGGGAGCTGACGCCAGCGCGACCTTCGTAGCCACGAATGAGACACCCCAGAGCGTGGCTGCGGTCAGCAAGGCGAGCCGGGGAGACACGGTCATCGTCGGTCGTGCCCCGCGGTCTCCTCACGAGTCGCTTCGAGGAGTACGGGGCCGACGGTCTCGAGCCGCCAGCCTTCGAGCCCGCAAAGCGCCAGATCGTCGGTGGTCAACGGGGGAGGCTGGCAACGAGCGACCGCCTCGAGGACGGACTTCGGACAGAGGACACCGGAGTCGATGCCGATCTCAGCCGAGATGCGGTCACGTGCGCCCTGCAACCGCTTCAGCCGACGGCGCTCGGCGGACGACAGAGCCCGGCTGGTCACCGGTCGCTGGCGTTGAGGTGCGGAGTCCGGCTCGCGCAGAACGCTCAAGATCTTCGTTCCGTATCGTTGGGCCGTGGTCGGACCGACGCCTTTGAGGTTCTTCAGTCGCGCCGGTCGATCCGGTACATTCTCGGCGAGAGCGAGCATTCCGGCGTTACTGAGCACCCTGAACGGAGACACGTCCCGACGGCGTGCCTCCTGCTCGCGCCACTCATGCAGGCTGAACAGGCGGTCGCGGGCTGCGCCGTTCAGTCTGCGCGCACCCTTCAGACGTTCGAACGCCAGTGGATCCTTCACGGGCGGTTGGTAGCGCACGTTCTCGAGCGCTCGAAACTCCTCGAGAACCCAGTCCCATCGGCCGGCAGCCTTGAGCCGCTTCTTGAGGCGGTCCGCCAGATCATGCAGGTATGCTGTGTCGGCCGCAGCGTAGGAGACCATCTCGGTGGTCAACGGTCGTCGGGACCAGTCGGCGCGCTGGAAGCGTTTGTCGAGCTCTATCGAGTACTCCTTGGCCAGGAGGGCGGCGAGGCCGGTCCGAGGCTCGCCGAGCAGCTGTGCCATGATCTGCGTGTCCTCAAGGCCACGAGGATGCGTGGCGAGGTCGCGATCGAGCACCCGCATGTCGTAGTCGGCGCCGTGCATATAGACCGTGATCCGAGGATCTTCGATCAGCTCGAGCACAGGCGCCAACGCCGCCGCGTCGAGGGCGAAGGGGTCCAGCACGAAGTGGTTCGGGCCCGCCGAGATCTGGATCAGACAGAGCTTGTGGAAGTACGCGTGGTAGGAGTCTGCCTCCGTATCCAGCGCCATCCATCCAACTGAACGGACTCTTGCGGCAGTGCTGGACACTGCAGGGGCGTCGTCGATCCATGAGGGTTTGAGGGCCGTCATCACTTGCGCATCGTAGCTCGGTCGGGCAGCCCGATCCACCCGCTGTTACAGCTCGTCCTGTTGGTGTGTCCGGATGATGCAATCGGAAAGCGGTTTGGCGACGCAGAGCAACACGAAGCCGTCCTGGATCTGCTCATCGTCCAGTATGAGCTGGTCCTCCTGGTCAACATGACCAGACACCAGCCTGGCGGTACAGCTGGCGCATGAGCCTGAGCGGCAGCCCCAGGGAAGATCGATTCCCTCGTCCTCGGCGGTGTCGAGGATCGTGTCCTCGGCATCACAGTCCACCTCGCGTTCACCGTCGGGCGTCTGTAGCGTGATCACATACTGTGTCAACGTGGCCTCCATCTCCACAAAGCGTACGTTTCAATCGGCGTCTCCTCACTCGACGTTGACCGTCTTCGAGCAGTCTGACACTATTGGAAAGATGCAGGTAGCGTCGAGCAGCCTTCGCAACGTCGTGCCGATCGCGGATCAGGAGTTCTTGGAGATCTTCCTTCCGCGCGAGATGCGGCTCGTACAGAAGCGTTGGCTCGACCGCGATGTGACCCCCGATCTCCGTCACGGTAACGATTTTCTCGGGCTGTTCGTGATTCGCCTGCGCCCGCTGACCGAGTGTGTGCCAGAGGAGCCGGCTCGTGTGGAGCTGGAGCGTCACCTCTGGCACCTGGTGAACACCAGTGTCCGGACCACGGATTTCCCGGGGCGGCTTCGACCGCTGGAGTACTTCGTCATTGCGCGCGAGATGAGCTTGTCCGGGGCGCCTCTGATCGCACGGCGGCTCCTGGACCTTGCCAGACTGTCGAGGGTCTTCAAGGACCACGGGGTCGGAATGTGTGTCGGATTCGTGGCCTACCCGTTCATCGATGAGCCCGACTTTCCTCCGGCGGAGTGGTCACGCCTGATCGATGTCGCGCGGATGGTTACGGTTGAGACCCGGCCCGATGATCAGCACACCGCCTACGGGGTCGTCCGTGGAGAGGATCTTGGTGGTCCGGTTGTCCCGGAGTCCGAGATCGTCGCTATCGCTCTGCGCGATCTGCGATCTCTGACCCAGGCCGAGCTGCTGCGTGTCGAACCCGTCGTTCTCAAGGATTGACCAGACGCCGGTGCCCACAGCGAGAATGTCATGTTGAACGTCCAATATCTAATTATGGAGCCGTTCGTCGCCGACCTTCGGGAAGCGTTTCGGCGTACGTTCGGAGTCCAGGGTGAGGAGTACGCTTCGATCGTCGAGTGGGCAGGCCGTCTCGCGCTCGAGAGCATCGCCAACTCTGATGCCCTGTATCACGACGTCGAGCACACGATGATGGTGACGCTTGTAGGACAGGAGATTTTGAAGGGTAAGCACCTGAGCGAAGGCGGCGTGACTCCGTATGACTGGCTCCATTTCATGCTCGCGGTTCTCTGCCACGACGTCGGGTACGTTCGCGGAGTGTGTCGTCGTGATGACGGAGAGCTGTGCGCCACCGGTGAAGGCGACGGTACGGTGAGGATCTCCCGCGAGGGTACGGATGCAGCGTTGACGCCGTACCATGTGGATCGTTCCAAGCTCTTCATTCGAGAACGTTTTCGTGGGAGCTCGCTGATCGATGCTGACCTTGTGGCATCGTACATCGAAATGACGCGTTTCCCGGTGCCAGATCTTCCCTTGTACGCAGATACTTCGAGCTACCGTGGCCTGGTGCGTGCCGCTGACTTCATCGGCCAGCTCGGAGACCCGGATTACCTGCGAAAGCTCCCGGCGCTGTACTACGAGCTCGAGGAGATCGGGGCGAACGCCCGCGCTGGCTACACGAGCCCAGGGGAGATGCGGCGTCGGTTCGCGAGGTTCTACTGGGACGAGATCAATCAGTACATCAGGAGTGGGCTGGAGTACTTGCAGGTGACCCATGAGGGCCAGCAGTGGGTAGCAAACCTGTACTCCCACGTTTTCATGGTCGAGCATGAGCGTCGAGCCCACACGCAGAACGGACCGGAGCAAAGGTAGGAAAGATGCCGACGATCCTGATTGTGGATGACGAGCCCGGTATCTTGACTGCGCTGTCGAGCATCCTCGAGGACGAGGGCTACACGACGTTGGTGACGGACTCTGGGGCGCAGGCTTTGGAGCTGTTCGCGCAGCATCGGCCGGAGGTGGTGTTTCTGGACATCTGGCTTCCGGATGTGGACGGTCTCGAAGCGCTGGAGACCATCCGGTCCTTGGACCCATCGGCCGCGGTGGTCATGATGTCCGGTCACGGGACAACCCCGACGGCGGTGAAGGCGATCAAGATGGGGGCACATGACTACCTCGAGAAGCCTCTGGCGTACGATCAGGTGGTTGCCGCCGTTACCTCTGCCCTGACCACGCGGTCTTCAAGTGCCCAGACAGGGGCATCCGTGCTCGAACAGGCCCGCGGGCGTACGGAGCTGGAGAGTCTGAGGGCGCCGACACCGTTGCGACTTGTCCAGGTCAGTGAGCTGCCGCAACGCACCATTCGCAGCAGTAGTGTGATCTACGGCCTCGGCCTGCACTCGGGCAGCCGCACTGGCATGGTCATCCAGCCTTTGCCGGTCGATAGTGGGATTCACTTCCTGACATTGCCCAACGGCACGCATATCCCTGCGCATCTCGAGTACGTCGCTCAGACCGAGTACGCGACGACCTTACAGCGCCGGGGCGAGAGCATCAGGACCGTCGAGCACTTCATGTCGGCGTTGCACGCACATGGGATCACGAACCTGTTGATCAAGGTGCACGGAGAGATACCGGTGCTCGACGGCTCGGCTCGAGGCTTCTGGGAGCGGCTCGAGGAGATCGGGGTGGTGGACCAGGAGGCCCGTCGTCGCGAAGTCGTCATCGATCAGACGTACAGCGTGGGAGAGGGGGAGCGTCGGCTTACGGTCGAACCGTATGACGGCTTTCGCGTCTCATACCTACTGCGCTACCCTTCGCCAGTCGGTGAGCAGTTCTACGATTTCGAGATGACCGATCCCGTCGCGTATGCCAACGAGGTGGCGCCGGCGCGAACATTCGGGTTCATGCGCGACCTGAAGATGATCAACGAGCTCGGTCTGGGTTCGGGTGGCCGCCTGGACAACTTCATCCTGGTGGGAGAAGACAACGTCATCAACACCGACCTGAGGTTTCCGGACGAGTTCGTGCGCCATAAGGTCCTCGATATCGTTGGCGATCTGTATCTGCTTGGCTATCCGATCCGCGGTAAGGTGACGGCTTCCCTCACGGGCCATCGGGACAATATCGCTCTACAGCGAGAGATTGCCGCTCGGTGCCAGTAGAGGGTTCTACTGAGGTGCTCTCAGCGGGACCGTGGCCACCACCGTGATATGCCGCGATTCGGAGTGACGTCGCTGCAGCGGTCTTCCCAGATGCCGGCGCGACGCCGCGCGGAAGATCTGGTACCGTAGCCGCCCTGAGATGGCAGGCGTTCGACTCGAGTCGCTCCGACTTGTCGGGTTCAAGTCGTTTCCAGATCCCCTCGAGCTCTCGTTCCCGGGGATGGTCACGGCGATTGTCGGTCCGAACGGCTCCGGAAAGTCGAACATCGTCGACGCCATTCTCTGGGTCCTCGGAGAGCAGAGCCCGTCGCTCTTGCGGTTGAAGAACATGGGCGACCTCGTGTTTGCAGGCTCCGTCCGGCGACCGCCCGCAGGTGCGGCGGAGGTGACACTTCGTCTGGGCTCGGAGGATGGGTTGTGGAACGCCACCGACGGGCGTCTCGATGTGACCCGTCGCGTGTACCGCAAGGGCCCCTCGGATTATCGCTTGAACGGCCGTTCGAGTCGGCTGCGGGACGTTCAGGACGAGCTGCTGGCCATCGGTCTGGGAACCCGCTCGTACGCGATCATCGAGCAGGGTCGGGTGGGTCAAGTGCTGTCGGCGCGTCCCGTCGATCGGCGTGTACTGCTGGAGGAAGCCGCGGGCATTTCGCAGTACAAGGCGCGGCGGCACTCTGCCGAGCTCAAGCTCGAGGCGACCAAGCAGAATCTGCTCCGCCTGGAAGATGTGATCGCCGAGGTTGACCGCTCGTTGCGACAGCTCAACCGCCAGGCGCGGGCCGCGGAGCGTCATCAGAAGCTGGAGTCGGAGCTCAACGACAGGCTCCTCGACCTGTACCGCATCCAGGGCAGATCGTTGCAGGACGAGCGCGAAAGCGTCGCGCGGACTTTGGCGCAGGCAGAGAACGAGGCGGCTGCAACCGCCGCTGCGCTTGCCAGCACCGAGTCGGAAGTGGCACAGCAACGGGAGACGGTGGATCAGATCCGCACCGAGCGTGATGCCGCGAGGGAAGAGGTGGCGGCCCTCCAGTCGTCGTGCGAGCGCCGGGAGACATTCCTGTCGCGCTCCGCCGATCTTCTGGACAGCTTGCGAGGGAACCTCGAGCGGCTGCGCAACGAGAGCCGGGCGGTCGGAGAGTCCACGAGTGCGTTGGACGACCGCATGGCCAGCGCCAAAGAACAGCGCGATGAGCTCCAGGCAATGCTGGCAGCGGCGAGACAGCAGCTCGAGAAGGCCTCGGCCGCGCACCATCAACGTGTGGCGGAAGGTCAGCAGGCAGAGGGGACAGCGAGCGAACGGCGACAGCAGCTGCTGCGCTGCATCTCGTCGCTGACAGAGTCGCGGAACCGGCTCGGCGACCTCGAACGGGAGCTGGATCGACTGGCGTACTCGAGGACCTCCCTGAACCACGAGCGGGAGCGGGTGGCTGGGCGCTACCGCGAGTCGCGCGAGCAGCATGAGGAGGCGCGCGCCACGGCCGCGGTTGCTGCGAAGCGCCATGAGGAGCTGGAAGCACAACGCCGTCACCTGGAGGAGGAGCGGAGCGGGAAGGACAGTGAGATCGCGGACGCTGACCATCGCCTCGAGCGACTGGGCGATGAGCTGTGGAACCTCCGCCACACTCGAGATGGAGCCGAGCGCGAGCTGGCTCGAACTCAGGCCGCCGTGGATCAGGTCTCGGCGGTGTTGGCGGATGAGGACGTGTTCGGGCAGGTGAGCGACTACGTGCACCCGGATGCCGAGCTGGCGCCGGTTCTGGATCGGGTGTGGCGCGAGCTTCTGGATTTGCCGGTCATCAGCGTGGCGGCCAGCCAGTCCGCGCTGGCGGAGGTGTTCGCCAGGAGCGACGGCCGAATGCGAATGGCAGTTCGCGACCCCGAGCGCTCTCCTGAGCCCCCGACGTCCAGCCCGTCAGCCCTGACCAACGCGGTAGCCTTGCTCGACGAAGCCGGCATCGCGCCTGCGGAGCGGGGATGGATCGAGCACGTTCTGCCGCCGGCGTACCGCTGCCAAAACTCAACTGCCGATGTCCGTGCTGTGGCGGTGTCGATGCCGCACGCCCGGTTTCTGGACACCAGTGGCCTGGTGCATAGAGGCGGTACCATCGAGCTGCCCGCGGCGGGAGCGGCGGATCGGGGTGTGCTGGCGTTGCGAGCCCAACGGGACGCCGTGCTGGTCGAGATCGCAGCCGTAGAAGCGCGGATCGCTGAGTCGAGGTCGTTGCGGGAAGCGCTGGCAGCCCAGCGTCAACAGCTGTCACTTCAGGTGAATGAGCTCGGTCCTCAGTTGCTTGAAGCTCAGCAGGCGCAAGCGCGAACGGCGACTGTCGAGCAGTCGCTCTCCAGCGAGGTCCGGCGGCTGCAGCGTGAGCTGGAAGCCCTGGATGGGGAGATCGATCGGACGCGTCAGCAGCACGAAGAGGCGTCCGAGCGGCAGCGACGGCTGACGGCGGAGGTGACGTCTCTCGAGGACCGCGGACAGGAGCTCGAAGCGGCGATGGAGGCGGCCAATGAGGCGGTCGAACGGCACCGTGCTGGATTGACAGCTGCAGCGCGCGAGCTGGACCAGAGCAAGGGGCATGAGCGTCTCGCCGCCGAGCGGGCGCGAACCGCTTCAGCCGAGCTGGAGCGTTTGCAGCATGAGCAGAGCGAGCTGCAACGACGCCAGCAGGCGCTCGGGGAGGAGAGCACGTCCACCACCCAGCGCCTGGAGGCGACCGAAGATGAGGTCGTTCATACCCGCACCAAGCTCGCAGAGGAGCAGGGGATGCTCGCGAGCGCGCGGGAGCGGGAGCGCCAGCTCCGGGAGCGGTCCGAGGAGGCTGGCGCCACGCTGAGTCGGCTTGAGTCCGAGGTGGTCCAGCGGCGCCGGGAGCACGAGGCTCGTCGAGAAACGGTGCATGAGCTGCAGATGCAGCGGACCCGTGTGAACAGCAGCTGGGATGCCTTGAGCTCTCAGGTGGTCCATGAGCTCGGCTCGACCCTCGAAGGCATCCTCGGTTCGCCGCCGGCCGGTGAGGTGTCCGAGAAGGAGCTCGGCGAGCAGATCGCCGCCATCCGCGACCGGCTGGACAAGATCGGGCCGGTGAACCTCTTGGCAGTGCGCGAGGTGGAGGAGCTGACGGAGCGATCGACCTTCCTGCACACTCAGCGCAAGGACCTCGTGGACTCCGTGAGGTCGCTCGAGGGTACGATCGGGGAGATCGACACGACCTGTACCGAGCGGTTTGTCGAGACGTTCTCTCAGGTGAATCAGGTCTTCCTCGAGACGTTTGCATACCTGTTCGGCGGCGGCAGCGCGAAGCTGATTTTGGTGGACGAGGACAATCCACTGGAGTCGGGTATCGACATCATCGCTCAGCCACCGGGAAAGAAGAACCAGTCCGTTCAGCTACTTTCCGGGGGAGAGAAGGCTCTGGCGGCACTCTCCTTGCTCATCTCGCTGTTTCGCATCAAACCGTCTCCGTTCTGCATCCTCGACGAGGTGGATGCGCCCCTGGACGATGCCAATGTGGAGCGTCTTGCGGACATCGTGCGGGCAATGACCGCGCACACGCAGTTCGTGATGATCACCCACAACCGGCGAACCATGGCGCGGGCTGACGTGCTCTACGGTGTGACCATGGAGGAGCCGGGCGTCTCCAAGGTCGTATCCGTTCGGATGGAGGAGTAGCGGTCTTCGGGTTTGCATCTTCGAAAGCTCGAAGCAGAGGTCCTGAGTTGAGTTCTAAGTTCTGAATTTTGAGTTCTTAATGCCGCCCGCCCTCCCGGTAGTCTGCTCTGCAAGCTCACGGCATGAAAGGGTGCTTCGACGACTGCTGCAAGG
>CAZEJK010000098.1:0-17902 GCA_964512045.1 uncultured Thermoanaerobaculia bacterium | reverse complement strand
ATGCCGCCCGCCCGCCCCGGAGCCTGCTCTGCGAGCTTCAGGGATCGAAGAGTGGTGGAGGCGCTCGCTGCAAGGGTCGATGGGTGGGTGGGGGAGCTAAATGCCAACGTCTCATACCTTACAGCTGCGCGGGCGCGGGACGGGCGCCATCGGAGCATCAATTTGGTTGCGGCCCGTGGCCGCGTTGGGGAGACACTGTCAGAGCGGGGTCTTCCTGGCCGAAAGCACGGGTGCAACTGTCGCAGCTCGCGAGTGTGCATGCTGAGCTTTCACGCAATCTGCGCGTGCAGCTCGTCTGCGACGGTCGAGCTCGTTCCATCAGACCGGAGGCGTCGAGCCCGCTTCGAGCAACGGCGCCGGGAACCCGAGCCAGTACCCCTGACCGTAGTCGATGCCGATCGTGCGGAGCACCTCCAGCGCCTCGTTGGACTCGATCGACTCGGCGATGGTCTCGAGATGCATCGAGTGGGCGATCCGATGGATCGCGGTGACCATCTCCAGCTGGATCGGATCGAGATCCACCCTGCGTGCGAGCTCGCCGTCGATCTTGAGCATCTGGACCGGCAGGCTCTGCAGGTACGCGAACGAGCTCAGTCCACTGCCGAAGTCGTCGAGAATGAAGCGACAGCCACGAGATGAGAGTGCCTCCATGAGATCTCGGGCTCGCGCCAGGTTGGCGATGGCTGCAGTCTCGGTGATCTCGAAGCAGAGGCGGTCTGCCGGCAGAGGAGCGGTCTGCACGCGCTCGCTCAGGTAGGCCTGGAACTCGGGATCGCCGAGCGACTGACCAGAGAGATTGATGGTCCAGACGTGGGCCGTGTCGTCGGTGGGCAGCTGCACCATGGCCCGTTCGATGACCCACCGATCCAGCCGGGGCATCAGCCGGTACCGTTCGGCAGCCGGCAGGAACCGTCCCGGCTCGATCACTGCTCCGGTGCTGCTTCTCATGCGGAGGAGAATCTCGGCCATCTTCGGTCGCAACAGTCCCTGGAGGGGCTGAATGGGCTGGGCGTACAGCTGGAGCCGGTCCTCCTCGATCGCTGCGTTGATCCGTCGGATCCACTCCACCTCCTCGAAGTGGGCCTGGATCTCGGCATCGTCGCCGCTGGAGACGTGGATCTGATTGTGACCGTGCGTCTTTGCAACGAAGCACGCGGCGTCGGCGGCGCGCAGCGCATCGCTGAAGCTGCCGCTGCCGGCGCTGATCGGTACGATCCCGACACTGATCCCGATGGTGAACACCTGCTGCGCGCGGGCGAAGCGGATCGCGGTGACAGCCCGAATGATGTTGCGGACGAGGCCGACGGCAGTGGCCTCGTTGGTGTCGGTGAGCAGGGCGCCGAACTCGTCGCCGCCGACGCGAGCGACCAGGTCGGTGGGCCGCACCGCGGTCGAGAGGACCGATCCCAGCTGACTGAGGAGCTCGTCACCGGCGAGATGGCCGCAGCTGTCGTTGATCACCTTGAACTCGTCGAGATCGAGGAAGCAGAGGTAGTGCTCGCGGTCGGACGCCCGCGTCTCCTCGAGAACCTGCTCCAGCTGGCGTTCGAACTCGCGGCGGTTGATCAGCCCGGTGAGCGGATCATGGGTCGCCAGGTACGCGGTCTCTCGTTCCAACCGCCGCAGAGGAGTGACATCGCGCACCGCCACCACAAGCCCGATCCGGCTTCCCGTTCTGTCCATCAACGGCGTGGCAGTATCCTCGATGGCTGCGCGAGAACCGTCTGGACGGATCAGGGTATCGGTCGCGCGTCGTTGCGGGATCGTTGGTGCTCCTGCTGACTCCACCTCCAGGCGGCGTGGTTGACCGCTCCGGTCAACCACACGGTAGATCTCAGCAAGGGGCCTGCCGATGGCGGAAGAGCTGGACACGCCGAGCAGCTGCTCTGCCCGAGGGTTCAGGTAGTTGATCCGGTTGCTGGCGTCCGTGCGGATCACCGCGTCGCCGATCGACGCCAGGGTGACCTGGGCCATCTCCTTCTCCCGGCGGAGCTCCTCTTCCATCTCCTTGCGATCTGTGATGTCCGCCGAGACCCCGATCAGGCGCGTGGCGCGTCCGTTCTCGTTCCACTCCAGCTGACCGCGAACCACGAGCCAGATCGTCTCGCCGGCAACCTGAGTGCGGTGCTCGGCCCGGTACGGCTCACCGGTTGACAGGCTCGTCCGGATCGCCTGAGAGATCGCTGCCCTGTCCTCGGCAGGCACGAGCTCGAGGAACTCGGCGCCCGTCGATGGAGTGCCTTTCTCCGGTACCCTGAATAGCTGGGTCGCGTTGGCGGAGAACAGCATCCGATCGGACTCGAGATGCCACTCCCACGCGACGCTTCGGCCCGCCCGCTGCGCGATCTCGAGCCACTCGCGGACGGCACGAGCCTCGGACTCCGCACGCAGTCGGCGCATCGCGCTGGCCATCAGCTGTGCGGCGAGATCGACGGCAGAACGGTTGTCGCGAGACCACCGTCGTGGACGACGACACTCAACCGCCACAGCACCGAGCACCGTTTGCCCGGCCATGATCGGCATCGCGAGACGTGCGCCGACGCCCGCCTCGAGCAGCACCTGACGCTCCTCGTCTTCGCTGGAGGGGATCTGATCCAGCCGTTCGATGACGATGGCGGTGCCCCGTCGGAGCTCACGGCCGGACCAGCCCTTGAGGGTGTGCGGGCCGAGCGTGCTGCCCCACACCTGCAGGCGTCCTCCGGGGGTGATCACCACCGTGTGGGCGGTGTCGCCGTCGACCAGGTCCACGAGCTGCGTCAGGTTGTACTCGAACGCTGCCTGTGGTGCGGCGACCGGAGCGGCCAGGAACCGCCGGCCCATCGCGGCGAGAGTGTTCTTCAGCTCCAGCTGACGTTGGAGCTGGCTTTCGACGGCCTTCTCGGAGGTGAGATCGATGGCCGTTCCGAGGCCGGCCTGTCGACCGTGACCCAGGGGGAGCGCGCGAATCGTCAGCGCGGTCCAGAGTGCAATGCCGTCCCGCCGGATGATGCGCACGGAAAATGGGTCCGTCCGGGGTGCGCCGGTTCGGCGTGGCCGGTCCTCGGCGAGGACAGTGCCCCAGTCATCGGGATGCACGAGATCCCGTGGTCCCATCGACAGGAGCGTCTCCCGGTCCCATCCCGTCAGCTCCTCAGTTGCCGAGTTGACGTAGAGGAAGCGATTGCCTCGGTACACGAAGATCGCCACAGAGACGGTCTCCGCGAGATCGCGAAACCAGTCAGCCGGCGGGTCGGAGAGGGCTCCACGCGTCATCAAGGTCTACCATGGCACCAGCTGTCGGAGCTGGTGTGTGTGGCTACGATTATAGGGGCTCAAGCATCCCACCACCTATTCCAACGCGGCCGCGGGCCGCAAGCAAGGTGATCCTTCGAAGGCGCCGGTCCCGCGACCGCGGTCGTGTTGGGCAGAGGACGTGACTAGCCCGCACGGCTTCGCAGCTGCTCGACGAACTCCTCATCCAGGATCAGGGTGACGCTTGGACGCTTCGCGGTCCGCAGCCGTTCGACCTTCGACTCCACTGGCTCCAGATCGAGCGTGATGCCGTGGGTCCGCAGCTCCCCGCGGATCTTGTACTCCAGCTGGCGCAGCCGTCGGTAGGTGCTGCGGTACGCTTCGCACACGATTGGGTGGAAGTTTTTCGAGACAAAAGGATTCTGACCGCTCATCAGGCGTCGCATGCGGTTTGACGGAACGAACGAGTAGACGTTGACGTCGGGGTTCTGCCGTACGATCTCGTCGGTTGCCATCTCGAACCGCGTGTAGGAGAGGGTCTTGTAGTCCTGCTCTGCGATCCACATGTTGCTCTTGATGTGGTTGTATCCAGGGCTCTGGGAGATGAGCGGGACGAACGGGTCGATCACGAAGATCAGGTCTGCGCCCTTCGCGATCGCCGAACCGACGTTGGAGGTCCGCGTGATGATTCCGTCCGTGTAGTACCGCCCGGAGACCTGCACACTGGGGAAGAACGGGTGCATCGCCGACGACGCCTGGATCGCCTTCGAGATCGGGACGGTCTCGTGGTCCCGGTCGCCGAACAGGTGGTGCTCACGCCGGTCCTGATCGGTGGCGCCGATATACAGCTCCGTGGACAGCCGACGAAAGTCGTTGGTCCGCCCAGGCTGGTTGAAGAGCTCGCGGAGGACCCGTTCGAACTCATGGTTGTCGAAGATCGGCCCGAGCAAGACCGAGTACGTTCCGAAGATGGAGGCAACGCTGAAATCATCCTCTCTTCGTGCCGTACGCAGCAGGTACCGGGCGAACTCCTTTTGGGCGAGCAGGAGCCGCTTCGGAATCTCGGAGACGTTCAGAAACCGCCAACCGAGACGCAGTCGGTGGGGCCAATCCGTGTCGACGCCCCCGAACTTGACGATCAGGTCGTCGATCGGGAACCGGTTGGCGAGACAGCCGGCGACGAGCGCTCCGCCGCTGATGCCGAAGTACATGTCGAAGTCGCGAATGTCCGTGCTGAAGGAGTCGTGCAGGCACTTGAGCACACCGAGCTCGTAGAACACGCCGCTGATGCCGCCTCCGGCGGCGGCGATTGCCTTCTTGCCGGCCCGACGTTGGAGCAGCGTGCGGCGACAGAACTCCCAGAAGCGGTTGACGAGCTCGGATCGGACTGTTTCAGGGTCGTGAGCTGCCTGTGCCGGCGTCAGCGAACGATCGCGGATGACGGTGCCAACGTGCCGCTCTCCGAGGGAGATCAGAAGCTCGTCGACGCGTTCGGTGTCGTCATCTCCCACGAGGACCGCGACGCGGCGTATCGGATAGCGCTTCTCCCGATCGTGCTGACTCGATAAGACGTCGAGGAAGCGGTTCATCTGCTCGATCTGCGAGCTGGGATCGCAGTCGGGGTGCGGAATGTTCCGGCAGTCCACGACGACAAGACTGAAGTAGCTGCTCTCGATCAGTGATGTGGCATGGTCGACCGAGCTCACGATCCGGATCTGGAGACAGATGTCGCTGTCCGACCATACGCAACCATCGTCGCCCGGCTCGGCCCGGACACCGTCACGCACCGAAATGGCGGAGCAGAAGTCAGCAAAGGTATGGGGCAGCGGCGCCAGGACAAGCATGTTGCGTCGAGGTACGCTCATCGGCATCCCTTTCATCCGGGCTGGGGCCGTCTCATTGCACGGTGTTCCGGGATGGGCGGCCGTCGTGGGATCCATCGGGTGTGTGCTGTGCTCTGTCGCGATGCAACGCTCCAGTCGCCCCCTCCTGCCGCAGTGCGGCGTCAGTGGATCCGACTTTCGATCATAGAGGAGCCGGAGGTTCCTGACAATATGCTGTGGTGCGGCGAACGCTGAGGTGCCGGTCCATCGCCGAGGCTTGCTGCGTGTGCTATTCTTTTCGTGTGAACCCGAAGTCACTGAGTGCTCATTGGATGCTGTGGTCCATGAAGGGTGGCGGTGCGTGCTGAGATGACCACCGCTGACCGTGCTTCAGGGAGCCCGAAGGAGAGGCGTCACGGCGGGCCAGCCGGCCTGGAGCTCAGCGGTGGACGGCTGGTCACAGTTGGCGCAGTCGTTTCCGGGATCACGGTTGTGGTGCGGTTGGCGACCGCCGGCGTAGCAGCCGCCGTTGACGAGACGAGTCTGGCGACGTGGCTCGTCGGCGGAGCAGTGGTCCACGTCATGGCGCTCGTCCTGAACCGGCGGCGGTGGCAGGGTACTGCCCTTTTCGTCGGCTACCTCGAGGTGTTGGTCGTGAGCGTCGTGGGTGCTGCATTGACTGCGGCCGGCGACAGCTTCGCGTTGTACGTCCTGGCGTGGGCGCCCGTGCTCTACCTCAGTCCGCACTGGCGCCACCGCTGGCGTCACCTCTGGCTGCTGGCCGCGGTCGTGAGCGTAGTCGTGATCCCTGCGGTCGTTCCTGTGGGTGAGCCTTCAGTGGTTCTGGGGAGCGCCAACTCGGTTGGAGCGTTGTGTGTCATGGCAGCGGTCGTGGGCCTCATCGTCGCAGTCCTCGAGCGGGTCTCGGCGGAGGCGCGGCGCGTCGAGGAACGGCGTGCACAGCTGGAAGGACACGATAGCCTGACCGGGCTATTGAACCGGCGCCGTGCGAGCGAGCGGATCGCCGAGGAGGTGACGCGGTCTCGGCGTCACGGTCGTCCGTTCTCGTGCGTTGTCGCCGATCTGGACGACTTCGGAGCGTTCGGTGAACGGTACGGCGCCGACTGCGCAGAGTGGGTCCTTGTGACGTGCGCAAACCTCTTGAAGAAGGCGGTTCGAAGCTCCGACGCGATCGCTCGATGGGATGGTCAGCAGTTCCTCATGGTGCTTCCAGAGACGGACGCTGAGGGTGCTCGAGCGGCGGCGGAGAGGGTGCGCCTGGCCATCGAGCACGGTTCGTTCTCGTTCGAGGGCCAGGAGGTCGATTTTTCTGTCACGTTCGGCGTCGGCCAGAGCGGCTCACGACCGGATGACCCAGGGCTGGCGGCTGCCGAGGCTGCGTTGGCCGAGGGCAAGCGGCACGGCAAGAACCGTGTCGTCGTGGGCTCTGTGGAGTCGTGCGATGGGAGGTAGGGTGGCGTGGAGAGTGCGAACGACGCCTGGTTACTGATTCTCAACGGTCCGAGGGCTGGAGAACGCGTGCCGCTGACCGATCGGGTCACGATCGGGCGGTCGGCGCGCTGCGACGTGATGCTCGGCGGGAAGCTTGTGTCCCGGTTGCACGCCGAGATCGACCGGCGGGAAGGTGGCTGGGTCGTGCGCGATCTCGGCTCCAGCAACGGCACGTTCGTCAACGGACAGCTGGTCACCCAGACCGTGCTGAGCGATGGCGATCGGCTTGGGTTCAGCGACGTGCACGCCCGGTTCGGCGCCACCACGCACGGCGAACGTCACGGTCCACGGCTTGTCGAGGGAGCCTCGGGCTCCGGTGAGCTGTCGATGACCCAGGCGTTTGGCCAGACGGTAGCGCTCCAGAACGCCTTGCGCTCCGAGGACAGTGCTCGGGCGCAGCGAGCGGCGAGCCGGCTGCAAGCAGTGGACATGGTCACCCAGCGTCTCGCCCGGCTGGCGGACCTGGACACGGTCCAGCGACGGATCCTCGACGAGGTCATGGCGGTGGTGGGTGCCCGCAGGGGGGCGCTGTTGCGGCCTGGTGATCGCGGGTTCGAGGTCGTGGGGTCGGCCGGGGATGACGACGAGAGCGGTCGAATGGCCGTGAGCCGGTGGGTCGTGGAGGAGGTGGCCCGTCGCAGGGTCGGAATCCTGTCGCACGACGTGCTCGACGACCCGCAGATCACTCCGAGCGAGAGCCTCCTGCAGCAGGATGTGCGGTCTGTTCTGTCCGTACCCTTGGTCCACGACGAGACGCTGTTCGGAGTCCTGTACCTCGATGCCCCCGGTCGGGAAGGAGCGTTCTACGACGAAGATCTTCACTTCGTGTCGGCCGTTGCCGGTGTGGCAGCGGTATCGATCGCGAACGCCCGAGCGTTGACCGAGGTGCGCAGTGGAGCGCGCAAGCTGAACCAGGCATACCTGGCGACGATCTCGGTGCTCGCGAACGCCATCGAGGCCCGGGACCGCTACACCATCGGCCACACGTGGCGGGTCGCGCGGATCGCACAGGTGGTCGCCCGGCGGTTGGGTTGGAGCGACGATCGGCTGGCCGAGGTCGAGGTTGGCGGGATGCTGCACGACATCGGCAAGATCGGGGTGTCCGATGCGGTGCTGCGCAAGCCGTCCCCACTGAGTGAGGAGGAGGAGGAGCAGATGCGCCTGCACCCGCAGATCGGCGCGCACATGCTCCGCGATGTTCCTTCGCTCGAAGGGGTGATCCCGTACGTTCTCTACCACCAGGAACGGTGGGATGGTCAGGGCTATCCGTTCGGGCTGCGGGGCGAGGAGATTCCCGCCGAGGCCCGACTGATCTCGGTGGCCGATGCCCTGGACGCGATGATCTCCAGCCGGCCGTACCGGCCCGGAATGGAGTGCGAGGATGCGATTGCGGAGCTGCGTCAACAGGCGGGCAAGCAGCACGATCCGGCGATGGTGGCGGCGCTGGTCGGCGCCTGGCAAGATGGAGCGCTACGGCCGTACCTGCAGCTCGGCCTGGAGGATCGCGAAAGCGTCATTTGCCCGTTCTGCACCAGCTGCTGTGTACCGTCCCACGAGGAGCGGGAAATGGGCATGATGGAGTGCACCACCTGCCGGCGGTGTCTGCAGCTGGTCGTCGTCGCTGGTCGGATCAGCGCTCGGCTGGCGGACTCGCCTGCTCGGTCTGCGGGCCCTTAGGCTACAATCGCCCGCCGAGGAGGCCATAATGTTCGATCTCAACAAGCTGCTCTGCGACGTGTTCGATCCGCAGCCCGGCGAGGTATGCACCGTGATGGTCGACCTTCCCCGCGAAGGAATCGAGGATACCGAGAGCTGGAGTGAGCGCCGCGAGATGGCCGCGCGCTGGCGTGAAGCGCTCCAGCGTCTCGGCGAGGAGCACGGCTTCGAGGTGCGCTCGCTGCTCACATTCCCGGCCACCGGGGGCAACAATGCGGATCTGCCCGCGCACGGCTGGGTCGGCGGCACGCAGGTGGATCTGCAGGAGGCGTTGACTTCGTCGACGCTGGTGATCGCGATGACCCAGTACTCGGCGACCGCGCCACTGGCGGTGTTGGCCGATGCCAACCCCGACTTCCGTGCCGCCTCGATGCCCGGTGTCCAGCCGCGGATGGAGTCGACAGCGCTTGCGGCGGACTATGCGGCAGTCGCTCAGAAGTGTTCGAACGTCATGCGTCTGATGGACGGAGCCGTGCTCTGCGATGTGCTGTTCTCCACCGGGCACCGGTGCTGGTTCGATCTGCGCGACCGGACGCCGGAGATGGACGATGGCTCGCTGCCGCGCGGCAAGGAGGGCGACCGGATCATCAACCTGCCCTCAGGAGAGACGTTCATCGTTCCGTACGAGGGTGAGAATCTCGACCAGCCGTCGTGGACAGCGGGAACGATCCCCGTGTCAGAGGACGGTGAGCTGGTGCTGTTCCATGTTGCGGGCAATCGGATCGAGCTGGTGGAGGGCGATGGAGCTGTGGCCGAGCGCTATGCCGAGCACTTCGGCGAGGATCCAGCACGCGCGAACATCGCCGAGGTGGCGTTCGGGGTCAACGACCAGGCGGTGGTCTGCGGGAGCGTGATCGAGGACGAGAAGGCTGGGTTCCACTGGGCGTTTGGTCGCTCAGACCATCTTGGCGGTACGGTCGGCGTGGACGCGTTCGCCGGACCGGAGACAGTGGTCCATCAGGACATCGTGTACGCGAGTGGCAACCCGATCCAGATCGAACGCGCGGTGCTGCGGACCGCCGATGGCTCCGAGCGCGTGGTGATCGCCGACGGCGTGTACACACAGGCGGTGCTCGGCTCGATCTAGGCGCCGGCTTCCGATGCCGTTCGAGACAGTGTTCCCGACCCTCGGTTACCTCGTCGTGGCGTGGGTCGTGCTTGCGGTGGCGGAGGCCGTGTACATCCTGTTCGGTTTCGGCGCCGGTCTGATCGCAGTGGGGACGTTGGCGCTGGTGCTGCCGGACCCGCGCGACGTGATCGTGCTGCTGCTGCTCGTCGGGCTGCCAGCGGAGCTGTGGGTGGTGCTGTCCTCGCGTCGGGAGATTCGCTGGCGAGGCGTGAGCTGGATCTGCCTCGGGGTTCTGGTCGGTGTGCCGCTCGGAACCTGGGTGCTGACCGCTGGAGATGCGATCGTCGTCCTGACGCTGTTGGGCGTGGTGCTGATCGTCGCGGGAGGCTCGTTCTTGGCGGTGCCGGACACCACCGTTCGCTGGCCCCGCTGGACCCCTCCGCCGGTCGGTCTTCTGTCCGGCGTGCTGTCGGGGATGTTCGGAACCGGAGGCCCGCCGTTGATCCTCTACTACCAGCTTGCCGGCGTGGACAAACGCGTTTTCCGAGGCGAGCTGATGGCTGTGTTCCTGGTCATCACGGCGATCCGGCTCCCGTCGTACGTGGTCGCCGGTTTGATCACACCTCCGAGGCTGTGGGCCGGGCTCGCCGTGGCGCCGGCGATCATGATCGGCGCCGTGATCGGTCAGCGGGTCCACCTGACCATCGACGAGGCGACGTTTCGGCGGGCAGTGAGCGTCGCCCTGCTGGTGATCGGTGGTGTGCTGTTGGTCCGGCATCTGTAGCGACCAACGCGGCCGCGGGCCGCAACCAAAGTAATGCTCCGATGGCGCCGGTCCCGGGCTGCGGCGCCGTGTCCTTTGTGAGACCGGTTGGGTGGGTGGCAGAGCGCAACGCCAACACCCAACGCGGCCGATGGCCGGTGTGTCTGCCTGCAGCCTGCGAGTGCATGTGCCGCAAGCGAGCCCGTCCACGCTACCATTGGGGCGACTCCTGCAACGACCCTGAGAGCGGGGAGACGCACGGTGGAACGCACAGATCTGGCACCTGGCGTGGTGCTTGTAGATCGGTACCGGCTCGATCGCCCGTGTGGGCGAGGTGCTTCTGGTGAGGTGTGGGCGGCCGATGACCTGCAGCTGGGGGAGCAGGTCGCACTGAAGATCTTCAGCACCGCGGTCCTGACGCGTTCGGGAGGAGCGGAGGCCGTAACGCAGGAGGTGCGGCTGGCGCGCCGGGTGACCCACTCCAACGTCTGCCGGCTGCACGATGTGCATCTGTGGCAACCACACGCCGGCTCACCGCGGCCGTTCGTCTCCATGGAGCTCCTCGGTGGAGAGACGCTCGAGGCCTCTCTCGTTCGCGAGGGACCGATGGGCGGTGAGGCGGCGCGATCGGTGATCTGGCAGCTGGCTGCCGGTCTGGCCGCCGCTCACCGGGCCGGTGTTGTCCACCGCGACTTGAAGAGTGCGAACGTCATGCTGGTGGACGGCGGTCGGCGCGCAGTGATCTGCGACTTCGGTCTGGCATGGATCGGTGAGAGTGGAGAGAGTGCGACGGCGTTCAGAGACGGGACTCCGGTGACCATCGCTCCGGAGGCGCTCCGCGGCGAGTCGCCGACAGCGGCGAGTGATGTCTACGCGCTCGGTGTAGTGGCGTTCGAGCTGCTGACCGGCGAGCCTCCGTTCGTGTCGACTCCGCTGGTCGACTCCCCCTATCGGCGGGAGCTCGTGGCGGTTGGCCTGCGGCGGGCCGGCGTACCTCGCCGCTGGCGACGGATCATCGAACGCTGTCTGAGCTTCGATGCCAACCGACGGCCGTCCGCAGAGACGGTACGCCGCGCCTTTGTGTCGCCGAGCCTGTCTGCGCGACACCGGGCTGCTGCTGTCGCAGGTGTGGCCGTTGCAGCAGCTGTGGCGTGGTGCTCCCTGAGTCAACCGCCTCAACGACCCTCCGTGGCCGTGATGCCGCTGAGCTGGTCTGAGGAGTCTCCTGCAGCGGTGACAGAGCGTCCAGAGTGGCTGCCGGTGGCGATGGCAGAGCTCGTCACTGCCGAGCTGGCTGCCACCGGAAAGGCGTGTCCCATCGATCGTGAACGAGTAGCCGAGGTGGCGCCGCGAGCTCCGAAGGCGGGTGACGAGAGCCGACTTCCGTACCTGCAGCGCGAGCTTGCCGTGGATCGTGTCCTCGAAGGCGATATGAGCTGGCGAGGCGATTGGATCAGGGTGCGGCTCCAGCTGGTTCGAACGAGCTCTTCAGATCGGCTCCGCCAGGTGACGGTCTCCGGATCCGTGGAGGAGCTCGGGCTGCTCGCTGCGCGCGCTGCTCGCGAGCTCGTGGGCGGCTGGGTGAAAGATCAGGGGGCATGGTCAGATCCGGTCTCTGCCGAGGCGCTTCGCGAGTACTCGGAAGGGGTGGCGGCGCTACGGGAGGGTGAGCTCTCGGTGGCGGTTGATCGACTGGAGCACAGTGTCGCGGTCGATCCGTCGTCGCCGCTCGCCCGCATCGCACTCGCCAGAGCGCTCGCTGCCGCCGGGATGGATGGGCGAGCCTCTGCCGAGGCCGTCCAGGCCGGGAGGCTGATGGCGGGCTGGCCCGAGGCGATGCGCCTCGAGATGAACGGGCTGGCGGCCAGGCTCGCAGGCGACACACAGACCGCTGTGCGGTACGGCCTCAGCTGGCGTGAGCAGGCGCCGGACGCAGTCGAAGCGCACCTGGCGCTCATCCGTGCTCTGGTTGCTGCCGGTCGGGGTGGCGAGGCGCTGCAGGCGGCTCGACAGGCGCGGGAGGCGCGCCGCTCGTGGTGCGGCGATCCCCGTTTGACGCTCGAGGCTGCGCGGGCTGCTGCCGCGGCCGGGATGTTCGACGTTCAGCTGGAGCTCGCGCGTGAGCTCGCGGCGGATCGATCGTCAGATCGGATCGCGGCCGAGGCACGATTGAACGAGGGGAGGGCACTTCTGCGCCTGGGGCGGCTCGAGGAAGCCCGCGAGGCGTTGCGGGACGCTGCCGAGATGTTCGAGCACTGCGCGGACCGGACCGGGTCTGCGAAGGCTCTCAACTTCCTGGCGGTGGCGGCCAGCCAGGCTGGCCGTTTCGAGGAGGCAGAGGTCTTGTACAGCCGATCATTGGCGGCCAGCGAGGCTGTCGGCGACCGCAGTGGGGTGGCGCATGCGTTGCGCAACCTGGGGATCGTGGCGCGTCGTCGTGGAGATCTGGACTCGGCTGTGGCGCTCTCTGGCGAGGCCTTGAGCGTGTACCAGGAGCTCGGTGATACGGAGGGCGAGGCTGGAACGCTCGTCAATCTGGCCGTCGCGCATCGTGCTCTTGGCGAGCTGAAGGTTGCGGAGAAGCTGCTGCATCAGGCGTTGCAGCATCGGCGTGACGCGGGCAACGATCGTGGTAGTGCGATCGTGCTGGTGAACCTCGGTAATGTGTTGATGCAGCAGGGGAGGGTGGCGCCGGCGGGTGCGACGTACTCCGAGGCCGCGGAGCTTGCACGCGCCACGAACGACCTGCGCGCTGCCTCGCATGCGCTCATCGGTCATGCGGTCGTGCAGTGGCACTCTGGCGACAGTGAGGCAGCGCTTCGCTCCGCCGCCTCGGCGCGTCGACTGCGCCACGAGCTGCGTGATGCGGCAGGGTGTGCGGCGGTCGATGTGCTCCGTGCTCAGATCGAGCTGGACGCCGGCGACTGTGCGGGGGCTGCCGAGCTCGCGACGCGGGCGGTCACCACGCTCGCAGGCGATCGTGATCCGGATCTGTGCGCCGTTGCGAGGTCGGTGGTGGCTCGTGCTGTGGCGGTTTGTGGCGACCACGACGAGGCCCGGGCGTGGCTTCCCGACCTCGACGCGGCCACCGGGTGTGAGGTGCGAGTCGAGGTGCGGATGGCGCGGGCAGAGGTGGCGCGCGCCATGGGACAGTACGAGCTGGCGGAGGCGGAGCTCACCAGGGCTGTGACCGAAGCGAGGGATGCCGGTCTCGAGGCCACTCGCCTCGAGCTGCTCGTGGAGCTGGCTCGGGTTGCAGCGGAACGGGGCCGGCACGCTACGGCGCGCTCTCGGCTGCTCGGTCTCGCCGATCAGAGCGGACGGATGGGACTCGTCCGGCTCGAGCGGAGGATCCGGGCGCTCATGCCGGCTGCGAGCTGACCTCGAGCGAGACGTCGACCGCCCGCGCACTGTGGGTCAACGCCCCCACCGAGATCAGATCGACTCCAGTGGATGCCACCTCACGGACGGTCGCCGCTGTGATTCCGCCGGAGGCCTCGGTCACTGCCCGTCCGCGACACCGCCGGACGGCTTCGCGAAGCTCGCTGGGGCTCATGTTGTCGAGGAGCACGATATCGACGCCAGTTGCGAGTGCTTCGTCGAGCTGATCGAGAGTATCGACCTCAACCTCGATGGTCACCGTGTGCCCGACGCGACGCCGGGCCGACTCGATCGCCGGGCGAACGCCTCCGGCCAGCGCCACATGGTTATCCTTGATCAGCACCGCATCGTCGAGGCCGAAACGATGGTTGGCGCCGCCGCCGCAGCGCACCGCATACTTCTCGAGAGCCCGCAGACCAGGTGTGGTCTTGCGTGTGCACACGATCCGAGCGCCGGTGTCGTGGACGGCCCTCACCATCTCTCGTGTCGCCGTTGCGATGCCGCACAGGCGCGCGAGCACGTTGAGAGCCGTGCGCTCACCGGTGAGCACCGTGCGGGCCGCTCCGGCGAGCTCCAGGATGGTTCCGCCAGCATCCACGTCGTCGCCGTCACCGATGCTTTCCGTGACCTGAACGGTGGGATCGAGCAGAAGGAACACGCGAGCGGCGGCTGGGCTGCCGGCGACGCGTGCAGGCTCACGGGCCACGATTCGCGCGGTTGTCCGCAGCTCGGCCGGCACGATCGCGTCGGTTGTCAGATCGCCTGCTCGACCTAGATCCTCGACGAGTGCTGCGCGCAGGATGTCCTCATACAGGAGCGGGTGGAGTGGATCGATTCTCGCCACTGGACCTCCAGAGAGTGTGGAGCACGACGGCCATGCGACCGCGAATCAGCCGGTGGCAGTGTACAGGGGAGCCGTCGTCGGCTCGAGCTGCTCGCCCGCAAACACGATGTGCCGTCGCCAACGTGGGTCGGTCGCCGGGAAGTCGGTTCGGACATGCGCCCCGCGGGTCTCCTGGCGTTCGAGGGCCGCGCGACTCACAAGCCGAGCCACGGCGAGCATGTTCAGCAGGTCCGCCGAGTGCTGCTCGCGTTCACCGAGCATCCGATCGATGGTGGTCAGGGCGCGCAAGATCTGGGAGCCCGTGCGCTGAACGCCCACATGATCCCACATCAGACTCCTGAGCTGCCGGCGAGCCTCGACATCGTTCGTGCCGTCTGGGGAGTGCGGGGGCCGGCTCGCGGTCATCGCGACCATACGATCGGTATCCGGCACCGGGAGGACCGCCGTGGCCAGCTCCTGACCCAAAGCAGTGCCCACGACCATCGCCTCGAGCAGCGAGTTCGAAGCCAACCTGTTGGCGCCGTGCAAGCCGGTCGCGGCCACCTCGCCGCACGCCCAGAGCCCGCGGATGCTCGTGCGCCCTGCACGGTCCACAACGATTCCGCCCATGTGGTAGTGCGCTGCGGGAGCGACGGGTATCGGCTCGTGGGTCGGCTCGATGCCGTGCTCTCGGCAGATTCGGACCACGGTCGGGAACCGATCCTCCAGGAACGGGGCGAGGCCGGTGGCGTCAAGGTACACCGCGCCGGTTGCTCGCCGGGCTCGGTCGACGGCCTGCGCCACAACATCGCGTGGGGCGAGCTCCGCGTCCGCATGGACATCGGTCATGAAGCGGTGTCCCGTGCCGTCAAGAAGCCGGGCGCCCTCACCCCTGAGTGCCTCGGTGAGCAGGGGCATCGGGTCTGCCCCCGCCGCCAGCGCGGTGGGATGGAACTGGACCATCTCCAGGTCCATCAGCCGTGCACCGGCACGCACCGCCATGGCGAGGCCGTCACCGGTGGCCTCGACGGGGTTGGTCGTGTGCTGCCACAGCTGTCCGATCCCCCCGGTGGCAAGAACAACCGCGCCACTGGCGTAGAGGCGTATGGCGCCGCTGGCGTCCGTCGCCAGCACTCCGCAGCAGCGATCGTCCACGATGATCAGGTCGACGACAGTGACGGCATCGTCGATCTCCACTTGGGGGCGGTTGCGGGCGGCCGTGCCGAGGGTGCGCACCAGCTCTGCCCCGGTGGCATCCCCCGCCGCATGCACGACGCGCGAGCGACTGTGGGCGGCCTCCCGTCCGACGGCGAGTGTGCCGTCGGCAGCTCGGTCAAGCCTGGCTCCGAGGGTCAGGAGCCGTTCAATGAGCTGAGGGCCGGCTGCGGTGATGCTTTCGGCAGCCTCCATGTCACCGAGCCCGCGGGCCACGGTGACCGTGTCCGCAGCGTGCAGAGCGGGGCTGTCGTCAGCGCCGACTGCGGCAGCGACGCCCCCCTGCGCGTAGTTGCTGGAACCGCCCTCGGGAAGTGCGGCCTTGCTGAGGAGCGTGACCTGGCGAGCGCCTGTGCTCAGCGCCACGGACAGACCGGCAACGCCTGTTCCGACCACCACGACGTCGCGTGAACGAACCTCGGCCAGCTGTGTCACTGTGGGCTCCCTCCTCGCCCCACGGCCAGCATCCGTTCGACGGCCTGGCGGGCGCCAGCTGCGACGTCGGAGTCGACCGTGACCTCGTAGCGCAGGTCCGTGAGGCAGTCGCGGATGTTGGCGAGGGTGATCCTCTTCATATGCGGGCAGAGGGTGCATGGCCGTACGAGCTGAAGAGTGGGGAACTCTGCGGCCACGTTGTCGCTCATCGAGCACTCGGTGATCATTGCGACACGCTCGGGTTGCTCACGCTCGACGAACGCAGCCATCTGTGAGGTGGAGCCCACCATGTCGGCTTCCTCGAGCACCTCGTATGGGCACTCGGGGTGCGCGATGATCACGATGCCTGGGAACTGGGCACGGTACGCGCGCAGCTGCTCCGCCGTGAACTCCTCGTGGACGATGCAGCGGCCGTCCCACGGGATGATCTCGACCTGCGTGTTCTCGGCCACGTAGCGGGCCAGGTAGCGGTCGGGGAGGAAGATGACGGATTCGCTGCCGAGTGACTCCACGACCTCGATGGCGTTCGCCGATGTGCAGCAGATATCCGATGCAGCCTTGACCTCGGCCGACGTGTTGACGTAGGTCACCACCGGTACGCCCGGATGGCGCTCGCGCAGCGCGCGCACATCGTCGCCGGTGATCGACTCGGCCAACGAGCATCCGGCTTCGAGATCCGGGATCAGCACCGTGCGCTCAGGGTTCATCAGCTTCGCCGTCTCCGCCATGAAGTGCACGCCGCACACCACGATGACGTCGGCGTCCACCTCCGCAGCCCGCCGTGCGAGGGCCAGAGAGTCGCCGGTGATGTCAGCGACGCCGTAGAAGATCTGTGGGGTCTGGTAGTTATGAGCCAGGATCACGGCTCGTCGCTCCACCTTGAGACGCCGGATATCGGCGATCAACGGCGCGTACATCGTCCACTCCATCGGTGGAATGAGGTGTTGGATCTTCTCGTACACCTCTGCGGTGACCGCCTGGACATCCGAGCGGTGGCTCTGATGGTCGGGGCGCTGCGAGGTGAGATGCGTCTCGTGGGTCATGGAGGTCTCCATTATGCTCAACTTGAGTATTTTAAGGCCTCAAAGAACGGCCCGCTCGTCCGGGCCTCTACTTATGCTAATACTGAGCATTTCTGCTGTCAAGGGCCTGAGTCGGTCACCTGGAGGTCGTGTGAGGTGCACATCTTCGAAGACGGGAGGGAGAAGTAGTTAGCGACTCAAAACTCCGTATCTTCGAAAATTCGAAGCAAAGCGCCTGGGTTGAGTTCTAAGTTCTCAGTTCTCAGTTCTCAATGCCGCCCGCCCTCCCGGTAGTCTGCTCTGCAAGCTTCAGGCATCGACGGGTACGGGAAACGCTCGCTGCAAGGGCAGATGGGTGGGCGGGGGAGCTAAACGCTAACACCTAGTGCGACCAGGCAATGCTGGTCTGGTGGGAAAAGGAGGTGGGACGAACCCCGGAAAACCAGAGTGTCGTCCAGTCGGTGCGAAACCGACCCGACCAAAGCTGAGCCCGGCAGGTCGGTAGCTAGCCTTGCGCCGGTGGCAACAACAGCACGGGCGATGCGTAGGCAAGCGAAGGTGTGGGCCGGAGCATTCAGCCCCGAAAAGGGTTCATTCCCGGGTGTCCAGGCCTTTAGGCGGGCTGAAGACGGAACCGAAGCGGCGTTGAAAGGGCGAGTCGCAGAGGGCCCGGGCGGGGTGTTTGAATCCGGCACGCAACAAGAGGACGGCCCAGTAACCTGGGAGGCCCTATCAGCCTCCTCGAGTGAACACGGCGTGGGAACCGGCGGAAAGCGAAATCCTTGACGTCCCAGCGTTGATGGGCTGCACGCTGGATGGCGGCGAAGAAAAGCAGCTCAGCTCGAGGTAGGCCGAAGGCGAGGGGAACCGGAGCCGAGGCCGAAGGGCGATAGGGAGTCGGAGGGCCGCATA
>CAZEJK010000097.1:0-17988 GCA_964512045.1 uncultured Thermoanaerobaculia bacterium | reverse complement strand
CTCGTCGAGATCGTGGGTGATGAACACCACCGTCTTCTGCATCTTCTCCTGCAAGGCGAGAAGCTCATCCTGCATCTGTGTCCGAATCAGTGGATCGAGGGCGCTGAAAGCCTCATCCATGAGCAGCACATCGGGGTCGTTGGCGAGTGCCCGCGCCAGCCCAACGCGCTGCTGCATCCCACCGCTGAGCTCATCGGGCATACTGCCCTCGAAACCCTTCAACCCGACCAGCTCGAGCGCCTCCATGGCCTTCTTCTGGCGGGTCTCCTTCTCCTCACCGGAGATCTCCAGCCCGTACTCCACGTTGCGGAGCACGGAGCGGTGTGGGAGCAACCCGAAGTGCTGAAAGACCATGGACATGCCGGAGCGCCGAACCTGCAGGAGCTCGTCCCGATCCATCTTCATGATGTCCTTGCCCACCACCAGGACCCGTCCTCTGGTCGGCTCGATCAGCCGGTTCAGGCAGCGGATGACAGTGGACTTGCCACTTCCGGAAAGCCCCATGACCACGAACGTCTCGCCACGATGGACCTGGAAGCTCGCGTTGTTGATCGCCACCACACATCCGGTCTTCTCGAGGATCTCTTCCTTCGAGAGGCCCTTCTCGATCAGCGGGAACGCTCTCTCCGGGTTCGCTCCGAAGACCTTGAAGAGGCCTTCGACCTCAATCACCACTTCAGCGGTCATTCGTCTCTGTCCCTTCCGTAGGCGCCCACCGGTGTCTGCTTGGTACACCCGCAGGCATCCTTGAATCGTCCCCGAAGGACCGCCGGCGCCGCGACCCAATAGCTGGACCGGCCGGGCGAGCTCGTGCCGGCGACGGCCGGCGGTCCTCGGGACTGCGGTCTAGAAGTAGTACCCGAAGTTGATGTTGAAGCGCATCTCCCAGTCTGCGTTCGGGTCGCCTTCGGCGAACGAGTTGCCGTAGTTTCCGCCGAGCCACGAGTGATTCTCACCCATTGCGGCGTCAACATAGATGTAGTACGGACCGCCGGCGACGAGCACGCCGAGCACGTTCTGACTGGAGTCCTCGAACGCGTCGTGATCCTTCACCAGGGTGCTGAAGTCGTTGTAGAACGTGAGCGAGGTGATCGGACCCCAGGACACCGGAACGGTGTACGACAGGTTGGCCTGGTAGACCTGCGCCTCGGATGCGACCTTGTACGGGAAGTCGTACGCACCCATCACGACGAAGCTGTCGTCGACGCCGGCCGGGTTCTCGGGAGAGTACTCGTACGCGGAGGCCTGCAGCATCAGGTTCCACGGGCCGTAGGTTCCGTTCAGGTGGACCGCGGCCGCCCAGTGGTCGCCTGTGTCCTCGGTGATACCGTTGTACAGCTGCCCGTACTGACCGGAGAAGCCGATCTCGCTGGTGCTCCCGCTATCGTGCTCGAACGTGTACGCCAACCGTGCGTTGAACTGGTTCGTCTCCTCGTTGGCCCTCGGGTTGGTCACCCCAACGTAGCCGAGCTCGGCGGGGTTACTCTTCACCACGTCGTACGAGTACCGCGCCGAGTCCACGCTGTCTCCAGTGAAGTTGCCTTCGTCGTTCTTGTAGAAGGCAAGCTGGACACTCAGGTTCTCGTCCGATGTGGGCAGAATGGCTTTCAGACCCATGTCGTAGTCGTCCTCGAGCCCAACGTAGTAACCGATATCGAAGAACCAGTTGTGCGATGCGTACGGCTGGATTCCGAACGGCACCTGATTGATGCCGAAGTGCAGCTCCAGCCCGTTATCGAAGGTGTGGCCAAAGTAGCCGTGGTGCAGCATGTGATAGCCGGAGTAGAACCTATACTCCGCCGAGACCGTCACGCCGCTCACGACAGCGTCCAAGTTCAACCGGAACGTATCCACGTCAAGGTCCCCGAACTTGTCTTTATTGCTGTCGTCCCATGACTTGTGAAACAGGTTCAGACGCAACGCACCACCAACGCTCATCGAGTTCTTCGGGGTGCTTTCTGCTTCCTCTGCTTCCTCGGACGCCGCTTCTGCGATCTCCTCGAGCTCCGCTGCCGCCTCAGCGGCATCGTCGGCGAACGCCACCGGTGCTGACAACGCCAGGAGCGCCGCCGCAGCAAGCACGGTGCCCGAGACCACCATTCGCTTGAGGATCGAGTCCTCGTTTCGTGCAAACAAACTCATCTCAACCTCCTCTCCAAATCAGACAGCCCAGCCGGGAGCCACAATGTGACGTGCCTTAGGGTATCAGCTCCCGATAACCTCCTTTTGGATGCTCCGGATGGGCCGCAAATGCCGCAAAACGGCGCGATTCTCACCGCTCAGCAGGCGTTTTTCCCACCGGAGACCAACGGACCACCCTAACACGCGCGTTCTTGCGCTATCAACCGGGGCAGCCCCCTGGACCGCTTCAGGACAGGCCCTACACGGTGGCGGACGGGGCCTCGAAGACAGCGCTGCGGTGCAGCGTCACTGCCGCCGCAGCCAGCGGAAGCAACAGCGTTGCAAGGACCTCTGCGGCGATCACCGTGGGCGCCACCGATATCGGTGGCAATCCGAAGTACGCAACGCTTGCCGAAAGCTCGGCCGTGATCCAGGTGGTGACGGCGACTGCGAGCACAGCTGCCAGTGCCCCTGGCACCAGCGCTGCCGCGAGAAACGGGCTGCGGACTGTCGTCTCCGTCGCGCCCACCAAGCGCATGATCGCAATCTCCTCTGCGTGCCGGAAGACCTCGAGGTGCACGGAGACGGAGACCATCAGTACGGCTGCTGCGAACAGACCCAGGCTGACCACTCCGGCCAACCAACACACCCGGTTGGTGGCGACGCGAAGCTGCTGCTGCAACGTCGGCCCGGGCCCCACAGCGAGCACCTTCGGATCGGACTCCAGGAAGCCGACAGAGCCGTCGGGGGGAACCGTGATCTCCACGAGGGTCGGCAACTCGATCTCCCGATCCTCTGACATCAAGCCGCCGAGAGACGGAAACCAGCGAGCCAGCCTGGCACGGAGCTCCTCTGAGTCAACGCGTACGATCCGCCAACCTTCATGCTCATCGGCGAGTTGAGAGATCCAGGCATCAATCTCCTTCGCATCGACCTCGTCCTTCAGCAGTACTGCGGTCTCAACGCTTTCAACGGCGTCCTTCAGAAGGGGGTCGACCCACATCCTCGCGTTCCACGCAGAGCCGGCGATGGCCAGAGGGACCGCCAACGACACCGCGAGAATGCCGGTGATCCACCATCGCTCCTTCACGAGCCGGGCGCCTTCAGCTGCAGCGTAGCGGATCATGGAGGCCAGCTTCCGTCGTAGGTGATGGCGCCGCGATGGAGGAGCAGAACCCGAGCAGGAATCGCCTCGAGCAGCGTCCGATCGTGAGTGGCGACCAGCACGGTCGCGCCCTGATAGTTGATATCACACAGAAGACTCAGCAGCTCCGCCGCGAGCTCGGAGTCCAGGTTGCCGGTTGGCTCATCGGCCAAGATCAACCGCGGCTGGTACGCCAACGCCCGGGCAATCGCGACCCGCTGCTGCTCGCCTCCCGAGAGCGTCTTGGGCAACGCGGACTGGCGGTGGTGCAGCCCGAGACGCTTCAGCACGAGGTAGGCACGACGCTGTGCTTCGCGACCCGAGAGCCCGTGCAAGCGCAGCACGAAGGTGATGTTCTCCATCACGGACTTCCGGGCCAGGAGCTTGAAGTCCTGGAAGATGACGCCCACACTGCGCCGGAGCTCGGGGAGCTCTCGCGACGGCAACGTATCCACCCTCAGTCCGTTGACCCAGACGGCGCCGGATGTCGGGCGTTCGGCAGCGTACAGCAGACGGAGCAGGGTGCTCTTGCCCGCTCCCGAGACCCCGGTCAGGAAGACGAACTCACCGGCACTGATCTGTACGTTCAGGGATCGGAGCACCGGTCGTCCCTGGTACGCCTTCGTCAGCTCGTCCAGCCGGATCAACCTGCATCTCCCCTTCGACGAGCGGCACGGAGGCTGGTTGCGGCTCCTGGGCGCCACGGACGACGATGCAACGATCGGTGTACGCACGCGACCACGACCTGATCTCCTTCCCCGGGGCGGGTAGTGTAGCATCCTGATCGTGAATGGCACCGGTTCCATCCGCTCGGCGTCCGCGCCCGAGATCGTCCGTGCGGGAGGCGAGCTGGTGATGCGCATCCGTTGGCGGACTGCGGTCCTCTGCTTTGCGATTGGCCCCCGATGGCGCGGTGCCACAGCCCCTGAGAAGCGTGCACGGCTTCAGGCAGTCTGTAGTCACGAGGCGTTTGACTCGCCCAGCACAGTCCTTTGGTGCGATCAGCAGCACTCGCAACGGACGATCGATGTCACTGGCATGGCAGGGACCGGCCGCGCCGGCGGGTGTCGCGTCGTCGGCGCGGCAGACGCGCTCATTACCGGTGACGTCGGCGTGGGCGTGGCGGTCTGGACAGCGGACTGTGTTCCAGTCCTGATTGCCACAGAGCAGCTGGTGGCGGCTGTGCACGCCGGCTGGCGGGGCGTGGCGAACGGGCTGCCGGCGGCGGTGGTTGCGGAGCTGAGGCGTCGGGGAGCGGCTCGTCCGCGTGTCTGGGTCGGCCCCGCGATCGGTGCGGATCACTACCCGGTGGGGCCGGAGGTCCATGAGGCTTTGGCGGCTCGCGGTGCTCCGGCTGAGGTCTGGCAGGCGGGCACGTGTGTCGATCTTCGAGCGGCGCTCCGCAGCGAGCTGGAGGGGATGGGATGTCAGGTCGCGATGGTCGGAGGGTGTACGGCGTGCGACCTCCGGGCCGCGTCCTACCGCAGAGACGGCGCGTCCTCGGGCCGGCAGTGGTCGATGGTGCTGCGCACAGCCCCTGTGAGCTGACCACAGGCGCCGGCGACATCGTGACCCCGAGACCGTCGTACAGTGATGGCCAACCCGCTCCGACGGTTCAAAGCGCGTACAAACGCCTCCAATGTCGACTCGTCCGGTGGGAGCAGCTCCGCAGCAGGCCTGGGCCCCGGGTTCAACGGGATCACGTTGACCTTTGCTGGGACTCCGTCCAGGAGCCTGGACACTGCACGAGCGTCTTCGGGGGCGTCGTTGAAACCACGGATCACGACGTACTCGAAGGTGATTCTCCGACCCTTCTCGAGAGGGAAGGCGCGAACGGCTGCCATCAGCTCCTCTAAAGGGTACTGCCGAGCGATCGGCATGAGCTCGGCTCGACGAGCTTGATCCGGAGCGTTCAGGGAGACCGCCAGCTTGGGGCGTCGCTCCCAGCCGGCCAGCCAACGAACCCCCGGTACCACTCCGGCGGTCGATACGGTCACCCTGCGAACGCTGATGGTCTCGGAGATCGCGTCGATGGCGCGCCGTACTCCCCGGCGATTCAGCAGTGGCTCGCCCATCCCCATGAACACCACGTTCACGCGCGAGTGCAGCTGTTGCGCTTTGCGCAACGCCACCCTCAGCTGTCCGACGATCTCGGCGCTGGTGAGGTTGCGGCCCGAGCCGAGCAAAGCAGTGCTGCAGAAGCGACACCCGAGTGCACAACCCGTCTGGCTGGAAACACATACCGTGACACGGTTGGACTCTGGAATGGTCACGGTCTCGACTGTCGCGCCATCTGCGAGCCGCACGACGTTCCGGACACTGCCGTCCCGGCTGACGAGAGAGGTGACAACCTCGGGTGTCTCGAGAGTAAACCGTTCGCAAAGAGCGTGTCGCAAACCAATCGGAAGATCAGTCATCTCTGCGAACGAAAGCGCCCCTCGATGGTGTACCCACCGCGCCACCTGCCGAGCTCGGAAGGGACGATCGACGTGCCCGGCGAGGAGATCGACGATCCGAGCTGTCGGCGCTCCGAGCAGGTTGACGCGTGGGTCACGCGGGGTCGTCACGGTCGGGCCGCCGGGATCCGTGTGGACCGTCGATCATCGCTGAGGGAGACGCCACGGTGGTCGGCTCGATGCCGAGCTGCCGCAGTATGTGCGCATCCGACGCTGTCAGTTGCGGCGGAACGGCTTCCCGAGCCGTGGGCTCTGCGTGGACGTGGAGCGACGCGCGATCTATATCGACCGAGCCGTCGCGTCGGCACGCCAACGACGCCGAGAGCACCATCACGCCGTCCCATCCCGCCTCACCGAGCTCCCGTAGGCAGTGCCGGACATCCTTCGAGTTCACGGCAGAGCCGTGGAGTGCCTGTCCGAGCTGCTTCAACAGCTCCTGCAACCGTTCCTGGGATTGATCGCGCATCTCGCTCCTCTGCTGCTTCGGCACCGTTCACCTCTCGCCTGGGCGCGGTGCCATGACCATGGTACCGCATGAGCGAGCCTGACCCTCTGCTACAATCTTCTGGGGCGGAACGTCGAAGAACGGCGTGCTCCGTCCGGAGGTGCACATGATCGGAGGACTGGGGTTCAGCGAGCTGCTGATCATCCTGTTGATTGTCATCATCATCTTCGGTGCCAGCAAGCTACCTCAGCTCGGGAAGGGTCTTGGAGAGGGCATCCGCAACTTCAAGGGGTCGCTCACGCAGGACGACTCCGAGGGAGAGGAGAAGGACGCGCGCGACGCCAGCTCGGATGGCGCTGAGCCCAAGAAGTAACAAGAAGCGCTCAGATTAGGAAGTAGTGTCGTCCTCGGAACGAAAAGCACACGGCACAACGCATGCCACTACGCGCAGGGCGTGCTGCACATTCTGTCGAACCATCGTTGGGCGGGGGTCGGCGGCTAGCCTTCAGTGGCAGCGTTCTGACCGTTGGTGTTCCGACGGAGATGCTTGCGCACCGTGTTCCGATGAACACCGAGGAAGCGCGCACTGCGTGTGAGGTTGCCGCCGTGCAGGTTCACGACGGCCTGAATATAGCGATCCTGGAACGTGGTTGTGGCCTGTTGCAATGTCATCTCGCCGCGGATCAGCTCGTCCAGCACCACCTCCAGATGGTGCTGGACCGTCGTGCTCTCGGTCACTTCAGCTCCACTCGATCTCCAACATACACCGGGCTCCAGCCGCGCGTAATCCTGGCGGTGGCGTAGTTCTCGCCGACGCGGAGGATCCCGAGCTCGCCGACAACAAGACGTGGGAGCCCTTCCACCGGGTTGTCGCGGAAGATCGTCGCGAACTGGCCGGGGTAGACGCCCGTCTCGCTTCCGAGATCAACCATGACGAGGAGCCCGGGCGCGGCGGACTCGATGTCGTCCTGATGGTAGACAATGTAGCCAGTTGGCTTGCCGTTTGGCTGGTCGCACCGATCGGTCTGCTCTGGTAGGACGACGAGCGGGATCGGCACGGACTGGTACGGGATGAGCTGGTCACCGATGGCAATCGGATCACAGGCGCCGGTGATCTCGCAGATGCTGGTGGACTCCTGAGCGCAGATCACCTTGAGACGGCCCACTTGCCGGTGCACGCGCCCGAGGACGTTCATGGAAACGGGGTGGCTCAGGAGGCCCTTCGGGGAAACGATCGCGAACTGGTCGCCGGCGTTGATCCCTTGTTCCACTCCGCCGTTGATGTACACGATATCGCCGGTCGCGAAGTGCTGCTGAAACTCGATGAGCTCTGCAGAGACGATGGCGAACGGAAACTCGTGATCGCGCGGGTACACCTCCACAAAGCAGTAGACGTCCGCAGAGCTTCCCAGTGGTTGCGGCGTCTTTGGCGTGCCGGAGAGATCGCCGCCCCCCAGCTCGTCCTCGAGCGGCTGCTCGCTCGGGATCTCGGACGGCTGCTCCTCGGTGGGGACAACCTCCTCCTCCGGGAGCATCGGCTCTCCCTGTACGGCGATGTCAATGACCACCGGATCTCCCGGGTAGATCCAGTGAGAGTCGGTGATGTATGGGTTGCGCTCCCATATCTGCGGCCACAGATAGGGATCGCCCAGGTACTGCTCGGCGAGCGCCCACAGGGTGTCGCCCCGAACAACAGTGTGCACCTGAGCCCCTTCCGGCAGATCCGTCGGAGGATCATACGGAGTCCAGTGGTCGCCAACCAGCTTGAGCGGCGTCGGCGGCGGGTTGGTCTGTGCAAACGCAACGCACGCGGCCAGGACACAGAGGAGCGTCGACATTGCCACACGTCGTCTCATGACTCATCTCCCGCTATCAGAACATAGTTGAGCATACTGGAACAGACCTCCAGCCGTCAACGCGGTTGTTCGTGTTCGCTGGTCCCGCCGGACGGGCTCGACCGGTCACCGTCCTTGGGAGGGTCTGCCTCCTCGTCGCTTTCCTCTGCCTGGGCGTACTTTTCCTCCCAGGCTGCAAGGCCTTCACGAGCCTTTTGCAGAAGGTCGTTGACCTCCTCCATGTTCGGGTACTCCGGGAAGTTCTCCTTCAGATACTCGAGACGCCAGATCGTGCCGCGCCAACGATTCGTGCGGGCGTAGTACTGCGCAACCAGCAGCTCGTGCTCGGCGAGGGTTCTCCGGATCTCCGCGATCTTGGCACGCGCCTCGTCGACGTACTCTGAGTTCGGGTAGAGGTTGACGAGCTGACGGAAGGAGCTCAGCGCCTCGCGGGTCCGACTCAGATCCCGATCCGGGCGCAGCTTCTTGGACGTCTGCGCCTCGCCAAGCTTGAGGAGAGCGTAGTCGCGATCCGGGTCGTTGGGGTACCTGTTGACAAAGTCCTCGTACCGCAGCCGTGCTTCGGTGAGTGAAAGGCTGTCGCGCTTGACCAGGTAGCTGTCCGCGACCCGCAACGCCGCTTTGTGGCCGAGAGGGTCGTTGGGAAACGTGTCATAGAGGAACGAGAAGTAGCGCCGGGCCTCCCGATACTTCTCCTGATCGAACAGCTCCTGCCCGCGATCGAAGATCTGCTGCTTGTCGAGGTCGGCGATCTCGTTCAGCAGCTCCTCTTCGTTCGTCGTGGACGAGCAGCCGATCATTACCTGGAGCACGGCAGCAACCATCAGTGTGCCGAGCGCAGTCCATCTCTTCATGGTGTCTCGCCTCCTTGAGCGGCGATCTGCCGCAGCTTCGAGATGACGTCTGGCGACCGTGGCGAGCCAAACACCGCACTGCCAGCGACCAGTGTCGTCGCACCGGCGGCCGCAAGCGGTCCGGCCGTCGCCAGATCAACGCCGCCATCCACGGTGATGTCCTTGTCTGTCGTCGCTCGAACCGCGCGCACCCGGTCGAGGGAGCGCGGGATGAAACGCTGTCCCCCGAAGCCCGGATTGACCGACATAATGAGGAGAAAGTCGACCAGCAGCAACGCTTCATCGAGGGTGGACAGCGAGGTTGCAGGGTTGATGGCGACCCCTGGTTGCATGCCGCGCTCGCGGATCGAGTTGAGTGTCCGATGCAGATGCGGACAGGTTTCCACGTGCACAGCAAGCCGGCGGACGCCAGCGTCGGCCAACGGTGCCACCAGCGGATCTGGATCCGTCACCATCAGGTGAACGTCCAGGGGCGCGGCCGCATGAGGCGCCAGCGCGGCCACAACAGGCGGTCCGAACGTCAGGTTCGGCACGTAGTGGCCGTCCATGATATCGAGGTGCAGCATGTCGGCGCCAGCGTCGACCGCCCACGCGCACTCCTCAGCGAGACGCGAGAGGTCCGCAGCGAGCAATGATGGAGCGATTCGGAGCATCATCGGCTGACCCAAAGGGTGATGATGTCAGATCGCGATAGTGGCGCACCGGATCGGGGGTACTGCCGGACAACGGTTCCCGGCGTCTGTCCGAGGTACTCCACCTCGTGCACCTGACCGATGCGCAAGCCGTTCACGCGAACGAACCGCCGCGCCTCAGGCAGCGACCGTTCGAGGAGGTTCGGCATGATCCACAGGGGCTTGCGCGGAACGCGGTTGACCAGGAGATGCACCCTGGTCGCCGGGGCAACCTTGTCCCCGCCAGGGGGGTCTGTGGCCAGGACCACCTCGCCGGCGGCCTGCTCCTCACACTCTGTTCGTCGGCCCGGAGTCAGCCCCGCCATCTCGAGCTCTCGCACGGCGGTCTGAACGGCGGTTCCGGCAACGTCTGGCACCGTGATGGTTCGATCGCCGCTGCTCAGACGGACGACGACCGTACCGCCGGTCTTGAGATGAAAGCCCGCCGGCGGCTGCTGGTTCGCCACATGGTCCCGCGGCACGTCGGCGCTGAACACCCCAGGCGAGGCGACAGTGAGCTCCAGCCCGAGGTCGTGCACCATCTGGCGACTGGTCTGCTGATCCATGCCGTGGAGATCCGGCACGCTCACGGTGCCGCGGTGCACGGTGTGCACCAGTGCGAACCAGAACACGGTGACGCCGCACAGCGTCCCGATGGCCACGGCGAGGAGTCGACTCCACACCTGCCGAGATTAGCAGATCTGGCCGTTCCCGGGCGGGACACCGGCGCGCTCAGCTCCCCAGCTGGGGGAGCCACTCGGCCAGCGCCCGCATGATGTCGAAGACCGTGACGACGGCAAGGAGTAGCATGATCAGGATGAACCCGATCCACATCACGCCCTCCTTCAGTCGGGGCGAGAGATCGCGACGGATCACCCCTTCCACGCTCAGCACTGCCAGGTGTCCGCCGTCCAAGACCGGGATCGGAAGGAGGTTGAAGATCGCCAGCTGGAGCGAGATCACCCCCATGAACCAGATCAGCTTGCGCCCGCTGTCGCGCGCGGCGTCTCCCGAGAGCTGAGCAATACCGATCGGGCCGGACATCGTCTGGCGAACCGATGCGCGGCGGGTGACGAGCTTGCCGAGGATGTTGAACGTCTCCGTCGTGATCCGCCAGCACTCCGAGGCGCTTTCCGTGATCGCCGCCACTGCCCCGAGGTGCTTGATCTTCGAGGGGAACGCAGTCTGTACGCCGATCTGTCCACGGTCACCGTTCCGCCGCGGGGTAATGTCCATCTGGAATGTCTCGCCCTCTCGCTCGACGACCAGGGAGATCGCCTCGTCAGGGTGTGGCGAGATCAGCCTCGCGAGGTTGTAGTAGTACGCTGGATCCCCGTTGACCGACACGATCCGATCGCCGGCTTGGAGCCGGCTCCGGTCCGCCGGCGAGCCACCCTGAACAGCGCCCACGAGAGCCGGTACCGGGGGCAAGACGCCCGCGTACCCGATGTGGTACTCGGTGACCTTCTCAGGTGTCAGCCGGTAGGTCAGCCGCTGACCATCGCGCACGACGGCCATCTCGATCTCGCGTCCACCCGCTGTGAGCATGGCGAGGTTCAGGTCGCGCCAGGTGTCCACCTCGGCGCCGTCGACCTCGACAATGCGATCCCCCGCCTCGACTCCGGCGAGGTCTCCAGGCGAACCCTCCTCGACCCAGCCCACCACGGATGGCTCGTTCTCGAACGCCGGCACCTCGATGCCGAACATGAACGCGATGGCCACAAAAACAACAGCCGCGACGACGTTGCTGAGAGGTCCGGCGACGAGGATGAGCCCGCGCTTCCACCGGTCGAGCATCGGCACGCCACCGTTCTCCGCGCCGACCAGATCCGACTCGTCCGGACCGAGACCGGGAATCCTGACGTAGCCGCCCAACGGGATGGCACTGATTCTGTAGTCGGTCCCGCCGCGCTCGAACCCCCACACCCGCTTGCCGAATCCCACGGAGAACACCTCGGCGCGCGCGCCGAGCATGCGCGCCATCACGAAGTGTCCTGCCTCGTGCAGCACGACGAGGACACCGAGGACAACGAGGAACACAAGAACGTTCAACACCATAGCCTTAGTCCAACCGAGCTGAGCGTCTGCGGTATTTCGCAAGCTCGCTGCGTGCCCGCTCCCGGGCTCGACGGTCCGCCTCGAGCGCGTCGTCAAGCGATGCCATCGGCAGCTGCTCTGCGGTGAGCGTCTCCAGCACCGAGCCCACCGTGGCAGTGATTCCCGAAAAGGAGATCTCGCCTTCGAGGAACGCCGCTACGGCAACCTCGTTCGCCGCGTTCAGAACTGCTGGAGCTGCCCCGCCGTGCTCCAGGGCGGTGCGGGCAAGGGTGAGCGCCGGGAACCGATCGGGATCTGGTGGCTCGAATGTCAAGCTGCCGACAGACGTGAGGTCGAGCCGCCCCAAAGGGCTCGGTAGCCGTTCGGGCCACGCCAGCGCGTACAGGATCGGGAAGCGCATGTCGTTGATGGAGAGCTGTGCGATCTGGGTCCCGTCGATGTACTCCACCAACGAGTGGACGATGCTCTGAGGATGGACGATCACGTCCACCGGTAGCCCGCCGAACAGGTGGTGTGCCTCGATGATCTCGAGCCCCTTGTTCATGAGGGTGGCAGAGTCGATTGTGATCTTCGGTCCCATCGACCACGTCGGGTGGGCCAGAGCATCTGCTCGCGTGGCCCGTGCCATCCGCTCTCGGGACCAGGTTCTGAACGGCCCTCCCGAGGCGGTGAGGATGAGCCTGCGTGCGGTTCCGTGGGGACCGACGCGCAGCGCCTGGTGGATCGCGTTGTGCTCGCTGTCGACCGGGATGATGCGGACCTGCCGCCGGTCTGCAGCCGCCATGACCAGCTCCCCGGCGACCACCAGGGTCTCCTTGTTGGCGAGGGCGATGTCCTTTCCGGCGTGGATCGCAGCGAGGGTGGGCGCGAGCCCGAGCGATCCGACCACCGCTCCGACCACGATATCGGCGTCCGGATGGCACGCCACGGCCCCGAGCCCGTCGCTGCCCTGCCACACCTCGGTGTCTGGGAAGAGCTCGGCGAGCTCGGCGGCCGCCTTGGGGTCTGCAACCGAGACGATCGACGGCCGATGACGGTGCACCTGGTCGACGAGCAGCTCGATGTTGCGGCCACCGGCGAGCGCCACCAGCTGGAAACGCTCGGGAAAGGCCTCCACCACGGCAAGGGTCGACCGACCGATGGAGCCGGTGGAGCCGAGCACAGCGATCCGTTTCGACGGTACGCTCATGCCAGGATCCCGCGTGCTGCCAGGTACGCGACCACCCACGGCGCGGCGTACAAGATGCTGTCCGTCCGATCCAACATGCCTCCATGCCCCGGGAACAGGCCCGAGGAGTCCTTGACGCCGGTGTCGCGCTTGAGCAGCGACTCCACCAGGTCGCCCACCGGCCCGGTAATGCCGATGATGGCGCCAAGCGCCACCGCATCAGCCCAGGGGAGAGCATCCAGGGTGAGCGACCGGGCGACACACACCGTGGCGATGCTTGCAGCAACTCCGCCGGCGAGCCCTTCCCAGGTCTTCTTCGGACTGATGCGGGGAGACATTCGATGCCGTCCCAGGCTCTTGCCCACATAGTACGCGCCGGAGTCTCCGATCCAGATGGTCGCCAGGAACAGCAGCACGAGCGGTACGCCCAGCCCGGTGGGAGCCCACAGCCGCAGCCAGCCCACGCAGACGCTGCACACACCGAGATAGACCACGCAGAAAACCGTCACCGCGATGCCCGTCAAGCTCCCTGCTGGCCGCTGGGAGTGCCACAGGAAGCTGCCGGTGAGGACCATGACCGACACGATCAGACCCAAGGCAAGCCCCTCGAGACCGTGCCACCATGCGGCAATCTGAGTTCCTGCGAGCACGATGTAGGTGAACCATGTCCGGGTCGGCACGCCGCTGATCCTGGCCATCACCAGCAGCTCGCGGCAGGCGATTCCAACCGCGCCAATGATGATCGCGAGGAACACCCATGTGGGAAGCCAGATGATCGCTGCGATCAGTACGGGGGCGACGATCGCCGCGACGAGCTCACGGGAGTGCATCGTCGCCACCGGCGAACACGTCCCCCTCGGTCGGGTTGAGGCCACCGTAGCGCCGTTCTCGACGCTGATAATCGACGATGGCTTTGAGCAGGTCGCCGGCGGTGAAGTCCGGCCACAGCACGTCGCAGAAGAGGATCTCTGCGTAGGCAACCTGCCACAGGAGGAAGTTCGAGATCCGTTGCTCGCCCGAGGTGCGGATCATCAAATCGGGATCGGGGACACCTGCGGTGTACAGCTGGCCCTCGACCCAGCTGGCGTCAATCGCCTCGGGCTCCACCTCACCGGCGCGCGCGGCCGAGGCGGCGGCACGCGCAGCGTGCGTGATCTCGAGACGACCGGAGTAGTTCAGGGCGATCTGAAACAGGGTGCCGGTGTTGCTCTGGGTCGACTCCACCGCCCGCTGGAGCTCAGAGCGAACGGTTGCGTCCAGGCTCTCGAGGCCGCCAATGGGGCGAAACCGCAGGTTATGCTCGTTCAAGGTGTCGCGTTCACGGCGAAGGTACTCTTTGAGAAGCCCCATCAGGGTCAGAACCTCGAACCGTGGCCGTTTCCAGTTCTCGGTCGAGAACGCATACAGCGTGAGCGCTTCAAGCCCCAGTCGCGCGGAGGTCTCCAACGTTTCACGGACGGCACGGATCCCGGCGCGATGTCCCTCGACACGCGGGAGGTTCCGCTTGCGCGCCCACCGCCCGTTTCCGTCCATGATGATGGCGATGTGCCGCGGCAAACGGTGCGGATCGATCTGGTCTAGAACCGCCCGCTCCGGTGTGCCGGCCCGGGCGATGGCATCGCGATCGTACATCGGCCCTCCCGAGACGCGGCAGTCTACCATACACGTGGCCCTCTGAGGGGATTCGGGTGGGCAGTGTCAAGGGTTTGAAGAAACAGCGCTTGTGCTCATGCGATCGGTCTGCGGTAGTACACCTGCTCGAGACACAGGCCCGCCGCAGGCGCGGTCACAACCGGTGCGCCAGGCTGGGGCTCGGACAGCAGCCGGGCGATGTCCGCGACATCTCGCCGGCCCTGCCCCACCTCGAGCAATGCCCCTACCATGCGTCGGATCTGATAGCGAACGAATCCGTTGCCGATCACGTCGACCTTGAGGAGGCGTGGGCCGAGGTGGACCTCGGCTCGGGTGACGGTACGAACAGTATCGTTGATGGCCACCTCTGGCACGGTGAACGAACCGAAGTCATGCCGGCCGACGTACACCGTGGCAGCGCGCACCAGGGCATCGACCTCGGTGATCGGACGAACGCAAGCCGTCAGCGGGTCCGCCCACGGCAGCGGCGAAGGATGCCATGTCGCGCGATAGATGTACCGTTTTCCGGTTGCATCGAACCGCGCGTGAAACGAGCTGTGGACGCGCCGCGAGCGGAGGATCCGAACGGAGGTGGGGAGTCGGTGGTTGAGCGCGTGAAGAAGACCCGCGGGAGGGATGGGAACCGGAAGATCTGCGTGCGCACACTGGCCTCGGGCGTGAACGCCGGCGTCGGTGCGGCCTGCGCCGACGACGCTGACGCGCTCACCGACGACCTCCGCGATTGTGTCCTCGAGACACCCCTGCACACTGCGCACGCCGGGCTGTCGTTGCCAGCCGGCAAAGTCCCCACCGTCGTAGGCCACAGTCAGCTTCATTCTCACGGTCATCAACGCTATCCTCGCACGAGCGGCGTTCCTGTCCCAGAGCCCATCCGTGCAGAGGCCGGTGGACGGGGACGGCGAAAGGAGCGTCATGCGTGCCCTACTGCTCGCTGTCATGCAACTGAGCGCGCTCGTTGCTGTGAGTGCATCTCTCCCAGAGATGCCGAACGTTACCAACTTCACGAACGACTACTACCTCGAGCACCGGCGGGATGCGTTCGAGCAGCTCGTCATGACGCGCTGGCCCGGACCGGACGCGTTGCTCGAGCTCTGGGCCGAGGATCTCAACCAACGCCAACGGGTTGCCGTGCTCCTCGGAGGGGCGGCGTACCATGACCCGATCCTGCTGCCGATCTACGCCGAGGCGGCGACTTCTGACGACCCGTTGCTCCGGAAGGCCGCTGCCTTCGCGTACCGGGATCTGATCGCGGATCGGCTCCCGAACGTCCGCGGCGGGGTGACCCTCGAGCAGGGTCGGGCACTCGCGGGCGAGATCCGTGCTGTATCCGATACCCTGCGCACACGCTCTCTGCCGGAGCTCTGGCTGGATGCTGCGCTGTACCCTGAGCAACAGTCGTTCACTGGCCGTCCCGGAGTGGTGCTCCGTCGCTCTCCGGAAGGCTGCCTGAAGGCCTTGGACAGGCTCTACCGGCCGGAGGACATCGACCTGTACGTGCGCGCGTTGGAGCTGTCGACCTCGGACAAGCTCCGCATTGGCCTTGTCCAGTTCATCGAAGCCGCTGCTTTACAGGAGTTTCTGATCATACCACGAGGCCCGAGGGAGCCCCGACCATACGGGTTGTACCTCTACTCGATCGAGGCGGCCGAGCAGTGGCTGGTTCCCTCGTGCGAGATCGATACTGCCGAGGTGATCGGAGAGAGCATGTCTGAGCTCGGTGCTCGCGGTGTGGACCCGTACGCGTCCTGGTCGATCGACGTGTGGCTCCACCTGCTGCGCAAGGGTCCCGCACGCTGGTGGCCGACGGCTTCGATCCAGCTGTACCGATTCGGAGGCCCGTACGTCCCGCTGTCGGTCCTTCGTGCCGATGGCGAGGCGAACGATGCGAGCCGCAGGAAGCTGCTGGGATGGTACGGGCAGAAGCTCGGAGATGAGCCGCAGAGCTTGCCGAAGGTCGAACCAGGGCGTATACTGCCGGGTCCGCGGCGGATGCCGCACGGGAGAGGTGAACCATGAGAGAGAACATCCATCCGGCGTACGAAGAGGTCGAGGTGCGATGTGCGTGCGGAAACACTTTCACCACGCGCTCGACGCGAACAGACCTGCGACTCGAGATTTGCTCGGCCTGTCACCCGTTCTTCACCGGCAAGCAGAAGCTGGTGGACACCGCAGGCATGGTGGAGCGCTTCGAGCGGCGGTACGGCCAGAAGAAGTGACGTTCCGTCCGGCTCCGAGCTGTCGTCCGTAGTGGACCTTGGCTTTGAGCGGCGAACCTGCGTCGTGAGCCGACATGTACGAACGACTTGACGAGATCGTAGAGCGACACAGCGACCTGACCGCCCGCCAGGCGGATCCAGAGGTTGCCGTTGATCCGGACAAGAGCCGCGAGGTGGCCAAGCGGCTGGCCGAGCTGACTCCGATCGTCGCGTGTTACCGAGAGCTCCAGCGCGTGCAGCAGGAGCTCGCAGAGGCGCGCGAGATCCTCGGCGAGGCCGATGACGCCGAGATGCGTGAGCTGGCGAGCGCGGAGTCCGACGCGTTAGCGAGCAGATCCTCCGAGCTCGAGGCGAAGCTGAAGCTCCTCCTCCTGCCAGAGGATCCCAACGACCGTCGGAACGTGATCCTGGAGATCCGCGCCGGCACCGGCGGGGAGGAGGCGGCGCTGTTCGCCGCCGAGCTGCTGCGGATGTACACGCGGTACGCGGAAGGCCGTCGCTGGCGTCTGTCGCTGATGGATCTCCATGAGACCGGTCTCGGTGGGATCAAGGAGGCGGTGGCTGTCATCGAAGGTCAGCGCGTCTACTCGCATCTCAAGTACGAGTCCGGCGTCCATCGTGTGCAACGAGTTCCGTCCACGGAGTCCTCCGGCAGGGTCCACACCTCTGCGGCAACGGTCGCGGTCCTCCCCGAGGCGGACGAGGTGGAGGTGTCGGTCGACGAGAAGGACCTCCGGATCGATCGGTTCTGCTCATCGGGGCCGGGCGGCCAGAGTGTCAACACCACCTACTCGGCGGTGCGAATCACCCATCTGCCGACCGGGCTGGTGGTTTCGTGCCAGGACGAGAAGTCGCAGATCCAGAACCGCGCCAAGGCGATGCGAGTTCTCAAGGCGCGTCTGAAGGAGATCGAGGAGATCGAGCAGGCGCGGGAGCGAGCCGAGGACCGGCGCAGTCAGATCGGCTCCGGCGACCGGTCGGAGAAGATCCGCACCTACAACTTCCCGCAGGGCCGGATCACGGACCATCGGGCAGGTGTCACCATCCACCGGTTGCATGAAGTGCTCGACGGCGAGCTGGATCTCCTGGTGGAGCCGGTGGGCTCCTACTTCCAGGCGGAGCGGCTCAAGGAGGAGCTCGACGCCTGATACCGATCGAGTGGTGGCCCGCCTCCTCGAGCGAGGTCGACGCCGGTTGCTCGACGCCAGGTCGGTGACCGTCGCCGACCCGCGGCGCGAGGCGCGGTGGCTGCTTGCGGCGGCGTCAGGATGGAGCGAGCTGCAGCTGCTCACGGAGCCATCCGCGGTGGTACCACATGATGTCGCTGCACGCTTCGAGGACTGGAT
>CAZEJK010000096.1:0-18069 GCA_964512045.1 uncultured Thermoanaerobaculia bacterium | reverse complement strand
TGACCAGACACTGCCAGGAACCCTCTCCGAACAGGATACAAACGAATGCCATTGCCTGGCCCCGGCCCCAGCCCCGGCAGCCGGATGCCGGCCCCGGAATCGTGAAGCCCTGACCATCAAGTTGACCTGGAAGCCGGCTGGCTGCTGCGCCATCAGAGTACCGGCACGCAGTCGGACGCATCGGTAGCCGCTGGGCCACCGGGTCGACCCATCAGCTCCGTGTCGCCCCATGTCCATCATCCGGGACCGGCTACCGGCTGCCGGGGCCTGGACCGGGGCCGTTGGCCGGGGCCGGGAGCGGGCAGTGCTCCGATCGGCTCGGTGACAGTCGTCGCGCACAACCCGGGACGAGCCGCTCGAGGCGGGTGCCCGCAGGGACCGCGATATCCGGGAGCCTCTCTGTATCATAGAGATACCAACCCAGGTCAGCGATATCAGCGATAGACGTCTCGTCTGTGGCCGACCCGGACGACGAGAACCACGAGCTCACCCTTGTCCACCTCGTAGATGATTCTGTAGCTCCCCACCCGAAGACGCCGGAGCCCCTGGAACTCGCCCTTCAGTGCACTTCCCGCCGCCGGCTCGACCGCGAGGCGATCGATCGCTGCGATGAGGCGCAGGCGGTCGTCCTTGCGAGTGCGCCGCAGGCTTCTGGCTGCGCTTGCCTTGACTCGAACCGTGTATGGCATGGCTCACTCTTGGGCAAGCAGCTGCTCGCGCACCTCCGACCAGTCGAGCACCGGGTCGGCGGGGTCCTGGAGGGACTCCTTTGCCAAGCGGAGATCCTCGACGTCGTCGAGGTAGTACTCGAGGGCTTGGCGGATAACCTCCGCACGAGTTCGATTCAGCCGACGGGCGGCCTCATCAAGCACCGCCACGAGATCGTCGGGTAGCCGTGCGCTCACCTGCGGCATCGCATTCCTCCCGTTGACACTCCACGGTACCAATGCATGTCACTGCATGTCAATGGCCATCACTGGGACGGCGGGATGATCTCTGACCAGGAAGCCAGCGAGATCACCCGGCTTCGCTTCCCCCACCCACCCACCGCGGCTACGCCGTGGCAAGCCCGGCACCGGCACTGGCCCCGATCCAGGTCCCGGTTGCTGGGGCCTGGGCCGGGCAGTGCTCCGATCGGTTCGATCGTCGATTGCCTCGTGACCCACCCGCCCGGCCCGCGAGACGCGGGCCACCACAACCGGACTGACTGCTTTTCGATTGTGGAAGCCGGCGTCTCGCCGGCGGGTGGGTGGAAGGGTCCGCGTTCACCAACCACCCAACGAGACCACCCGGCCTCGGCCCTGGCCCCGATCCCCGTCCCGGCTACCGCACGCGGTCACGGAGCCGATCGTAGACCTCACGGCGGTGACCCACGGCGATGACCAGGATCTCGATCCGATCCTCGAGCACGCGGTAGACCAGCCGCCAATCCCCTGTGCGCCAGGAACGAAGCCCCTGGAGGGTCAGCTGCAGCGGCTTGCCTCGAAGCGGGTCGTCGCACAGCGTCTCGATCGCCGCCCGCACCCGTTCGCGCACCTGCGGGTCGAGCTGACGGATCGCCTTTGCAGCAGAGCGGGTGTACCTAACGGTCCACGCCACCCCACACCTCGTCGTGGCCAAGGGTGTCTCCGCCTTCGGCCTCCTCGAGGCCGCGGCGCACTGCAGCTGCCATCTCCGAGTCAGCAAGGACCTCGAGAGTCTCCAACAGACCCTCGTACTCGTCCATCGAGACGAGCACAGCCGCCGGTCTGCCGGATCGTGTAATCACCACCCGCTCGCCAAGCGCCTTGATCTCTGCAAGCAACCGCGGAAGGTTGCTCTTCGCCTCCGACAGAGTGACCGTTGGCATCATCGCCTCCAGGGAACAATATGGACCACTTTTCTGGTCATGTCAAAACGACCGAGCCGCATCCCGTTCCCCTTCTGACGTACACTTCGTGATGGAATGTACGTCAAGGAGGAGCCCCGTGGCAACGAAGCTCACACTCCGTCTCGATGAAGAGCTGATTCGGAAGGCGAAGGAGCACTCGGCGAAGACGGGGCGGTCCGTCTCCCGACTGGTCGCGGACTACTTCGCAGCCCTGCATCGCGCTCCGCCGCCGGAGGATCTTCCGCCGATCGTCGCGTCGCTCAAGGGGATCTTGCGCGAGGGAAACGCCGATGAGCAGGAGTATCGGCGGCGCCTCGAGGAGCGCTACCTGTGAAGGTGCTCTTCGACACCAACGTGATCCTCGACCTTCTCCTGGAGCGGGAGCCGTTCGTACCGTTTGCAGCCGCGCTGCTCGCCAAGGCCGAGCGGGGCGAGCTCACCGGCTGCGTCGGCACCACCACCATCACCACGATCCACTACCTCGCCACGAAGGTCATCGGTGCCAAGGGCGCCCGGGCGGCGATCTCCAAGCTACTGACGGTGCTCCAGGTAGCGCCGGTCAACCAGCTCGTCATCGACGCCGCTCTGGACTCGTCGTTGACCGACTTCGAGGATGCCCTGCTTCTCGAGGCAGCGCGAGCGTTCGGCGCGGATGCGATCGTCACCCGCGACCACTCGGGCTTCGCTGCCGCGAATCTTCCGGTCTACGATCCCGTGGAGCTTGTCGCCGCGTTGGCGACGTGAGCACTCGCGCTCGGCGTGGCGAGCGGCAACGACCACCAACGCGGCCATGGGCCGCAACCAAAGCAGTGCTCCGATCGTGCCGGTCCCACGGTCCTGGCACGGGCGGGCGGCACTCTGAGCTCTGAGCTCTCAACTCAAAGTCAACCCTGCTATGCTGCCGGACGATCCTGAAAGGGGGCGCTCCATGCTTCGACGATCCCTCATCCTGCTCACCTGTGCACTGGTTGGTGCAGTGGCTTCAGCCGAGATCCCGGACGAGCTGTTCAACTCGATGTCATACCGGCTTGTCGGGCCGTTTCGCGGCGGCCGCGTCACGGCCGTTGCCGGCGTCCCATCGCAGCCGCTGACCTTCTACATGGGAGGAACCGGCGGCGGAGTCTGGAAGACCACCGACGGGGGCGTCACCTGGCGCAACGTCAGCGACATGGTGCGGCCGTTGGAGCCGCAGACCGAGCCCCAGGTCATGGGCGAGGTCCCGGAGCAGCTCGCACGCTACGGGCGACTGCGGCCGCCGGTCGGCGGGTTCCCGGACATCCCGACGGAGCGGCGGGCCGGAGATGCGTTCGGCGTCGGCTCGATCGGAGCGATCGCGGTGGCGCCGTCGGACCCGAACGTGGTGTACGTGGGCACCGGCTCCGCATGCCCGCGCGGCAACGTCTCTCCGGGCGACGGAATCTACAGGTCCACCGACGCCGGCTCAACCTGGCACCACATCGGGCTCCCGGAGGCCGGTCAGATCGGGCACATCAGCGTCCATCCCTCCGACCCGGACATCGCCTACGTCGCAGTGCTCGGCCACATCTTCGGCCCGAACCCCGAGCGCGGGGTGTACCGGACGACCGACGGCGGCATCAGCTGGCAGAAGATCCTGTTCGTCTCGGACACCGCAGGCGCGGTGGACCTGGCGATGGACGCCACCAACCCACGCGTTCTCTACGCCGCGTTCTGGGAGGTGGAACGCACGCCGTGGGACCTGATCTCGGGCGGTGAGCATAGCGGCCTGTACCGCAGCCGCGACGGCGGCAACACCTGGATACAGCTCACCGAAGGGCTCCCCGCGGGAACCACAGGTCGGATCGGCGTCGCAGTGTCGCCAGCACGCCCCAACCGCGTCTGGGCGCTGGTGGAGCACGAGGATGGCGGTCTCTACCGCTCGGACAACGGCGGCGACTCGTTCCGGAAGATTAGCTCGAACCGCGAGCTGCTCCAGCGCGCCTGGTACTACACCCATATCACCGCCCACCCCACCGACGCCAACACCGTCTACGTGCTGAACGTGGCGTTCTGGCGCTCGGTGGATGGTGGGACGAGCTTCCGACCGATCCGCACCCCCCACGGCGACAACCACGCGCTGTGGATCAACCCGGAGCACCCGGAGATCATGGTCGAGGGCAACGATGGTGGCGCCAACGTCAGCATGAACGGCGGGAGCAGCTGGTCCACCCAGTCGAACCAGCCCACCGCGGAGATGTACCGGGTGACAGTCGACGACCAGTACCCGTACTGGCTGTACGGCGGACAGCAGGACAACTCCGCCGTCGCCATTCCGAGCCGCACCGCCGACGGCCGGATCGAGCGCCATCACTGGTACGCACCCGCCGGTTGCGAGTCCGCCACGATCGCCGTGGACCCACGCAACCCGGACATCACCTACGGCGGGTGCTACGGCGGCTCCATCGGACGCTTCGATCGCTCCCTGGGCCACCAGGAGCAGGTCATGGTGTGGCCGCAGCTGGCGATCGGGCAGGCAGCCAAGGACCTCCGCTACCGGTTCCAGTGGAACGCGCCGATCCGGATCGATCCCCACGACCCCAGCGTGCTGTACCACTGCTCGCACGTCGTCCACCGCTCCACCGACGAGGGCTCGAGCTGGGAGGAGATCAGCCCCGACCTCACGCGCGACGAGGAAACCAAGCAGCAGCTCGCCGGCGGTCCGATCACCAAGGACAACACCGGCGTCGAGGTGTACGGCACGATCTTCGCCTTCGAGCCGTCTCCACTGCAGGAGGGACGGCTGTGGGCCGGAAGCGACGACGGCCTCGTCCATCGCTCCGACGACGGCGGCGCGACCTGGGAGGACATCACGCCCGCCGACATGCCCGAGTGGGGCACGGTCAACGCCATCGAGCTCTCTGCCCACTCCCCAGACCGAGCGTTCCTCGCCGTCCACCGCTACCGGATGGACGACTTCCAGCCGTACATCTTCCGGACCACCGACGCCGGCGCCAGCTGGGAGCTACTGACCGATGGCCGCAACGGCATTCCGGCCGACCACTTCGTCCGCGCAGTCCGGGAGGACCCGAAGCGACAGGGGCTCCTGTACGCCGGCACCGAGCTCGGGATGTATATCTCATTGGACGACGGCGCCAGCTGGCAGCGGTTCCAGCTCGACCTGCCCGTCACGCCAATCACTGATCTCGCCGTCCATCGTGGAGATCTCGTCGTCGCCACCCAGGGCCGGTCGTACTGGATCCTGGACGACCTCAGCGTGCTCCGCCAGCTGGATGCGGACACGATGGAGGCGACCACACCGCACCTGTTCACGCCTGCGCACGCCTTGCGGTGGACCGACGGCAGCGGAGGGGGGCCGAGCCCTGGCTCGAGCGCCGGCCAGAACCCGCCGTTCGGCGTGGTGATCCACTACGCATTACCCGAGGCGCTGGAGGGCGAGGACGCGACCGAGGTCATCATGGAGATCCTCGACAGTGACGGCGAGGTGCTCCGCACGCTCTCCAGCCAGACGCCGGAGCCGAAGGCGCCGTCACTGTGGCGACGGTTGTTCCCCGAGCTGGCCCAGCCGAGCCTGCTCGATGCCCGCAAGGGTGCAAACCGCTGGATCTGGAACCTCCGGCTCGCCGATGCGCGGCTGGTGGAGGACGCCGTTGTCTGGGGCTCGGCACACGGTCCGATGGTACCGACCGGAACCTACCAGGTGCGTCTGACGGTGGGCGATTGGAGCCAGACGGCGCCGATCGAGGTCCGGCCCGACCCGCGCCTCGAGGTCGATGAGGAGGCGCTCGAGGCACAGTACGAGCTCGCCCACGACGTCTGGCAGGCCCTCGACCGCAGCCATCAGGCGATCCGCACCATCCGCTCGGTGGCCAGCCAGGCCGAGGCTCTGGCCGAGCGACTCGATGACGACGCCGTGGCGAAGCAGTCGGAGAGCATCGTGGAGACGCTGAACGCCCTCGAGAACCGGCTCAACCAGACCCGCTCCGAGTCGACCCAGGACGTGCTCAACTTCACACCGAAGCTGGACAACCAGCTCGTCTATCTCCTCGGAGTGGTGGAGAGCTCGAACGGGCGTCCCACCGAGGGCAGCCGGGAGCGGTTCGTGGAGCTCTCCGGCCAGCTCGAGGGGATTCTCTCAGAGCTCGACACGGTGCTGCGCGAGGAGGTCCCCGAGCTGGAGCGCCTCGCCGAGGCGACCGGCGCGCCGTACATCAGCATCGAGCCGGAGGAGGAGTGATGCGCGGTCGGACGCTTGTCGCCATCGTGCTCGCGGCGGCCCTCTGCACAGGAGGGCTCACGCTCGCAGCCGATGGGCGCACCGTTGAGCAGGAGCTCGGCCATCTGCTACGGCAACAGGCCGAGGCGTGGAACCGCGGCGACCTCGAGGCGTTTTGCTCCGTGTATGCCGCAGATGCGCTGTTCGCGTCGCCCAGCGGGCTCACCCGCGGGCGTGATGAGGTGCTCGCACGCTACCGCGCCTCGTACCCTGACCAGGCAGCCATGGGGACCTTGACGCTCGATCTGGTCGAGGTGCGGAAGCTCTCAGACACCGCGGCGTCAGTGATCGCTCGATGGCGCCTTGCCTCTGAAGAGGCGGAGAACGCAGAGGGGCTGACGCTGCTCACTTTCGAGCGGACCGACGCCGGGTGGAGCATCGTCCACGACGCGTCGTTCAGCGCCGGCGCAGGCTCCGAGTAGCCACGGCGCTGGAGAACGGTCGAAGATCAGGGTGGAGAGCACACGGTAGGACCAAAGCGCTTGCGGGGCTTTCCGACACTCACCCCTGCGGACGGAACGTCCGCGGTCCTATCGTTCTACGCACGGTCAACGTGCCCATCCTTGGACCGCGAACATCTTGTCCGCATCCGACCTCGCTGCAGGCCCACTCCTGCGGACGGGACGTCCGCGGTCCTTTCGGAGCTCGACAGCTCAGTGGGGACAGTCTGCGGGCCCACGCACTCGCACGGACCGCGGGCCTCTGGTCCGCATCCGACCTCGCTGCACGCTCACCCCACGAACTTGTAGCCGAGCCGGTGGACGGTGATCAGGTACGTCGGATCTGACGGGGTGTCCTCGATCTTCTTGCGGAGCTTGGCCACGTGGGTGTCCACAGTGCGGGTAAACGGGATGGAGTCGTACCCCCAGACCGCGTCGAGCAGCTGGTCGCGGGACAGCACCTCACCCCGGTGGTCGATGCAGTACGACAGCAGTCGAAACTCGCGCGGGGAGAGCTCCAACGGCTCGCCGGCCTTGGTGACCTCGTGGTGGGTGAAGTCCACGACCACATCACCGAAGCTGTACGTCGTGGCCTGTCGTGCGGTCTCACTCTGACTCTGGCTCCGCCGCAGCACCGCCTCCACGCGCGCCGTCAGCTCCATAAAGCTGAACGGCTTGGTCACGTAATCATCGGCGCCGAGCTTCAGCCCGAGGACCTTGTCGATCTCCTGACCGCGGGCAGTCAGCATGATCACCGGGACCGCACGCCCCTCAGAGCGCAGCCGCTTGCAGATATCCAGACCGGTGATCTTCGGCAGCATGACATCCAGCACGATCAGATCGGCCTGGTCCGAAAGTGCCAGCTCGAGGCCGAGGAGCACCGCCAGCGGCACGAGAACTGCAGGGAACACCCACCAGACGGTCCGGCGGCGGCGAAAGATGCCCCGCTCCACCGCCTTCAGCTCGACCGCCGAGTCGCCGTTCGCACCGCTGTTGCCGAGCCGCGTTCCCATCGTCCTCTCCTGCTGGCAATATAGCGTGCCCGAAGGCAAACAACACCCGAGTTTGCAACTCTTTCACATCCCCCACAAGATATGACAGCAACGTCATGACATTGACGTCGTACCGGCCGACATTGATCCCATGAGCGAGCGATGGAGCACGTCCGAAGAGCTGCCGAGGATCGACGTGGGACCGCGTCGGCGGTCACCGCGCAGCGGCGCGCCCCCCGAGGCGTGCTGCCCCCAGATCACCCTCACCGCTGCAGCGATCCTGCTCCTCCTGCTCCTTCTCGCGAGCCAGCTCTGACCCGGGCGAGGGACCGGCACCGTCGGAGCGCCACTTTGGCTGCAGCCCGCGGCCGTGTCAGTCCATGGGCAGGGTGAAACGGAACGTGGAGCCACGTTCCACTTCACTGTCCACGGACACCTCCCCGCCGTGCATCTCGACGATCTTCTTGACGATCGCGAGCCCGAGCCCAGTGGACGGTTCACCGGCGGTTGGCGTTGCGGACAGCCGACCGAAGCTCGTGAACGCCTTCATCAGGTCCTCGGCACTCAAACCCTGTCCGGTGTCGGCCACGTGCACCTCGGCGGCCCCGTTGCGCCGCTGGAAGCCGATCCGCACCGAGCCGCCAGGGAAGGTGAACTTGAGGGCGTTCGAGACGAGGTTGTCCACCACCTCGAGGACACGCTCGCGGTCCATCGGTACATCGATCTCAATCCCTGGCGCCTCCAGATCGAGGTCAATGCCCTTGTCTGCCGCCAGCGGCTGGTACCGCCGGACGCACTCCTCGAGAAGCGGTCCCAGAGGCTGGATCTGGCGATCCAGTGAGACTGTTCCGGACTCTATCGCCGAGATGTCGAGCAGCTCCGCCACCAGGCGGCTCATCTGATCCGCAACATGCACGATCCGATCAATATCGGTCACCGTACGGTCCTCGTCGAGACGACCACGTTCCGCCCGCCGTTTCAGCACCGTCGCCCAACCGACGATCATTCCCAGTGGACTGCGCAGGTCGTGGGCGACAAATCCGAGAAACTCGTTCTTCTTCTCATTGAGCTGCTCCAGCTCGCGCTGGCGCTCCTCCAGCGCGCTGGTGCGCTCGCTGACGAGGTCTTCGAGACGTTCCCGATCGGCCTCGAGAGCGCGGACCCGCCAGCGGACGCCGCCGGCCACAAGACCGACCACCAGCGCCGCCGCCAGCAACCGGAACCACCAGCGTTGCCATACCGGTGGCGTAATGACCAGCTCGAACGAGGCCCCGGCATCGTTCCACACGCCGTCGCTGTTACAGCCTCGAACGCGAAACAGATACGACCCTGGCGGGACACCGGTATAGGTTGCCTCCGCCCGTGCGCCGGCTCGAACCCAGGTGGCATCGAACCCTTCGAGCTGGTACTCATACCGGTTGCGCTCCGGATCGGTGTAGTCAAGGGCCGCGAACCTGACGGTGAAGAAGTTCTCCTGCCACGACAGAGTCACCTCCTCATCCGGACGCAACCGAACGGCATCGAAACCGCCTTCCGCGCCTCGCATCATGAGACATCTGACCACGATCCGAGGCACGTTTGGGTTGTCTCGGACCGCGTCCGGGTCGAAGACGTTGAGACCGCTCAACCCTCCAAAGTACATCAGCCCGTCCGAGTCGAGCGTGCAGGCACCCGTGGAGAACGTCCAGCCCTGCAGACCATCGCTCGGCGTATAGCAGCGCACCGAGTCACCGTTGACAACGCAGAGCCCCCGGTTGGTCCCACACCACAACCGGCCGGTACGGTCGCCGATGATCGAGACGATGGTGTTGCTGGTGAACCCATCGTCCACCCCGTAACGCCGGCTGCGAAGCGTACTGGGATCGAGCCGATCCAGGCCCCTGGCAGTACCGACCCACACCAGGCCCGCGGCATCCTCCCACAGGCTCAGAATCCGGTTGCTCGACAGGCTCGCGGGGTCATGGCGCCTGTGCTGGATGACCTCGAACCACTCGGTTCCGGGCACGAGCCGATGGAGCCCTCCGGCCTCAGTTCCGACCCAGATCGCCCCGGACCGCGCCTGCAGGAGCGCGGTCACGAAGCTGTCGGTCAGGGATCCGTCGCGATCCGGCTCCGCCGCATATCGCGCGACCACGGTCCCGTGCTCACGGTCGACGACGTGCAGGCCTTGCAGGGTTCCTACCCAAATGCGTCCTTGCGGCCCTTCGACGATCGGTCCAGCCCGGTCCGAGGCCAAGGCCGACGGTACCGCCGGATCCACCGGCAAGCACTCGAACTGATCCTCGGCTGGAAGCAACCGACAGAGCCCCCTCTTCCACACGGTCGCCCACAGCACTCCGTCGCTGTCCTCATAAAGCGACTGAATGGACTCGCCAGCAACACCGTGCCCCAGGTCGTAGTGCTCCCAGCGACCGCGAGCCGGGTCATAGCGATCCAGCCCGCCCAGAGTCCCGACCCAGAGATGCTTACTGGAGTCGCGCAGCACCGCGTGCACCGGCTGATGGCCGACCTCGCCAGAATGGGTCGGGTCGAAGGCCACGACCTGGAACTTCGCAGGTTTCAAGTCGAGCCGGTCGACCCCACCCCCCCGGGTGGCAATCCAGAGGACTCCGGAGTGGTCCTGAAACAGACCTTGCACGTCGTTGCTCGCCAATGACCACGGTTCCACGACACGGTTCACATGCTGCTGGACAGAACCGCTGGCACGATCCACATGGACGAGCCCGGCGCCGTATGAACCGACCCAAAGATCACCGGTGTGATCTGACACAATCGTGTTGACCGGCAGGTCGGCGAGAAGCTCCATACCCGCACCATCAGGCCGCCGCAGCCGGTCGGCGCCTCGATCGAGGGCTCGCAAGCCGGTCTCGGTGCCGACCCAGAGGACTCCGAGCCGATCCACTGCAAGCGCGCGCACGATGTTGCACGGCAGGCCGTGTCCGCCGTCACGTCCCCGCTGCCAGGTATCGAAGCCACCTTCGTCTTCCTTCCAGCGCGCGAGGCCGGCATCGGTGCCCACCCAGAGCTGCCCGTAGCGGTCCTCTTCGACCGCCCAGACGCGATCGCTTGGCAGGCTCTGGGGATCCGCCGGGTCGTGGGTGAACGTCACCACTGTCCCGTTCGCGGTGTCGAGACGGCTCAGACCACCAGCGAAGGTCCCCACCCAGATATCGCCGTTCCGATCCTCGACTATGTCGTGAATCCGGTCGTCACCAAGGTCGCCCAAACCGATCGGAACATGGTGGAACCCCTCCGTATGAGGATCGAACCGGTCAAGGCCACCGCCCCAGGTCCCGATCCACAGCTCCCCTGATGAGTCCACCAAAAGATCACTGATATCGTCAGAGGCGAGCGAGCTTGGGTCGTCGGGATCGTGTCGAAACTCCTCGAACCGAGTCCCGTCATATCGACACAGCCCGTCCTGAGTGCCGAACCACATGAACCCGACAGCGTCCTGGACGACTGCATACACCACGTTGTGTGCGAGGCCATCCTCCACGGTCAGGTGCCGCAGACGAGGCGACCGCGTCTCCGGCATCCGCTCACCCGTCGCAACGACGGCCGCGCCAGCGCACATCAGCGCCAAGCCCAGGCAGCGCCAAACCCGCAACCTCACCTGACGATTCTACCTGGTGATCTCCTGAGCGAGGATCCAGGTTCCGGAGCGAACCGCGACCTCGAACGGTTCCCGGACCAGCGCGAGTCGCACCTGGTGGTACAGCGGAAGGTAGGGACGGTCGGCCGCCACCGTGTTGAGCACCTCTGCCACCAAGCGGTCACGTTGTCCACTCTCGGCCCAGCCGATCGCCTCGATCGCTCTGTCCACCTGTGGGTTACTGTAGCCCGTGCCGTTCAGCAACCCCAGTCGCCGGGTCAGATCCCGTGAGTGCACGAGCCCGACCAGGAATGCCGCCGGGTCCCCGCTGCGAAAGCTCCAGCCGAACACGAACAGCTCGCTCTGCGCCTCGGTGAACCGTCGGTATGAGCCTTCATAACCAAACAGCTCGGGGCGGAGCTTCAGACCGATCGAGGCAAGTGCCTCGACCAACGGCGCAACAACCTTGCGGTGGACCTCTGCGCACTGCAGGTCCAGCACTGTACCGGGCGCCACGCCGGCTGCCTCCAGCAGCTCTCGTGCCCGCTGGGCGTCGGCGGCCGCCACCGGATTCGACTCTGCCCTACCAGCAACGCCAACCGGCAGCATCTTCTCCGCAGCCTGACCACCACGCCGAGGGAACAGAGCCTGAACCAGGGCCCTGCGGTCGATCGCGAGGTCAATGGCGCGACGAACTCTGGGGTCGCTGAGCGGTGCTGCCTCGACGTTGAGCCCCAACACTACCGTCCCCATGGCAGGAATCTCGATCTCTCGCCAACCGCGTGGGGCTCCCGCCTCCAGCACCGCGGGCCGCGGGCCAGAGAGGACATCGATGCTCCGTTCGGCCAGCGCCGCCACCTGCTCGTCAACCGTCTCGAGAAACACCACGCGCACGCGGTCGATGGCTGGTTGCTCGCCCCAGTAGTCGGCAAACCGCTCGAGCTCGACCGGGCCTCGCTCACGACCCGAGGTCCAGCGATACGGACCGGTACCTAGCGGTCGCGAGAGATCCGCCAGCTGCGGAGCTATGGCGACCATGGCCAGCCTCTCGAGCACGACCGGCGAAGGTGCGGTCAGCCGGATCTCGACCTGATCCGCGCGCTCCGGCACGATGTCCACGGACTCGATCATCTCCAGGTAGCTCGCCAGCGGCAACCCGAGGTCGAACCGCGCTCGTTCCAGGGACGCCTCGACATCCTCCGCCGTCAGCGGTCGTCCATCATGAAACAGCACGCCGTGGCGAAGCGTGAGTCGCCAGGTTCGAGGATCCAGCCGCTCCCACGACTCGGCCAGCCCCGGCTGCACCGGCTTGCCGGGGACCGTCCGCACCAGTCCCTCGTACACCGAGGACAGGACCGCTCCGGTCACTGCGTCGTTGTGCCCGTGCGGATCCAGGGTCACCATCGGATGATGATAGGCAAGCCGCACCTCGCGCGAGCCGCTCGCCCTGTGGCACGCAGCTTCCACCAGGGCCACCAGCGTCACGATCAGCAGCATCGCGAACCGGGCAGCGAAGGTCCGAGCACATCGCGTTCGCCTTCCCCGGGACATCGACCACAATCATACCGTGGCCGACTACGTGCGTTCGATCTCGTACTGCTTCATCTTCAAGTACAACGTCGATCGAGAGATCCCCAGGACGCTTGCCGCCTGCTGCACGGTCAGGTCGCGGCGGGAAAGCACCTTCCGGATGTGGCGAGCTTCCACCTCTGACAGCGACTCCAGACCATCGGAGGTCGCGGGAGCCTCTTTGACCAGGTTCTCCGGGAGGTGCTCCACCTCGAGCGTGTCCCCAGACGCCAGGATCATCGCCCGCTCGATGACGTTGCGCAGCTCTCGAACGTTTCCGGGCCACTGCGAGCCCCGCAACGCGCGCGCAGCGTCCGGTGAGATCGTCTGAACCGATCGCCCGAGAACCGGGTTGAGCTCTCGGATGAAGTGATAGACCAGCTCCAGCAGATCGTCACCACGCTCTCGAAGAGCTGGCATCGTGAGCTGAAAGACGTTCAGACGGTAGAAGAGGTCCTCGCGAAACTCCCCCTCGCGGACGCGCTGCTCGAGGTCGCGGTGCGTCGCAGCGAGAAGCCTGACGTTCACCTCGATCTGTCGCACGCCTCCAACACGGCGAAACGCTCGCTCCTCCACTGCAGTCAGCAGCTTGCTTTGAGCCTGCAGGTCCATCTCGGACACCTCATCCAGGAACACCGTACCGCCGTCTGCCACCTCGAGCAGCCCTGGCTTCCGGTCGGTCGCCCCGGTGAACGCCCCCTTCTCATGTCCAAACAGCTCCGACTCAAGAAGCTGCGGTTGGATCGAAGCACAGTTTACCACCACGAACGGCCCGGAAGCGCGAGACGACAGCCTGTGGATCCCGCGCGCCAGCATCCCTTTTCCCGTTCCGGACTCTCCAAGAATCAGCACCGACGAATCGGTCGCGGCCACGCGCGATGCCATCTTGCGAACCTCGTCGATTGCGGAGCAGCTCCCCACCAAGCCCGGAAATGAGTCGGATCTCGACGATCCGACACGATGTCGGTACACCATGGCGTGCCGCTTGAACCGGTGCCGTTCCAGCGCCCGATCCACGGCATCGAGGAGGTCGGCGATCTGAACCGGCTTTGGGAGGAAGTTGTCCGCACCGAGCTGCATCGATCGGACCACCGTCGCGACGTCTGTGCTTCCCGTGATGACGACCACCGCCACCAGCTCGTCCAGATGACCAATTTCCTCGAGCAGATCGAGACCATCTGCATCCGGGAGCCCGAGGTCCAGCAGGATCAGCTCTGGAGTCCGCTTCTCCAGGTGACGTCGCAACGCCCTGGCCGAGTCCACCGCAGAGGCGATATGTCCTTCAGAGTCCAACGTCTCCACAATCGCCGCAGAGACCTCCGGATCATCCTCCACGACCAGCACCCGTCCGGGCTGTGACCTGTCACCCATCACTGCCCATTGTAGCGCTCCAGGGCCCGACTCGCGGTCGATCGCTTGGCTGAGCTCCGAGGACCGGACACCGGAGCCACGATCGTCGGACGGCACGTTCGATAATCGGACATTCATGCCCAAACATCGATAAACCTCTGAATCTGAGTCGCTTCTGAAGATCTCCGACGCGCATCTGCAGCTCCGACCGCCGACAGACGTCCGATCTTTCGACACAGGAGATCGAGCAACGCACGGGACTCAGCATTTAAAATATTGATTACAAATGATTTCAACAGAACTCCACCTCTTGGAACAGCGGTTGCCTCATACAGGCGGTGGAGGCCATGATGAAGATCCGCACCACACACACCGCACGCCACCTCATCGTCGCGCTGGTCGCGGCCGCTGCACTGTGCCTTGCGAGCCCAACCGCCGAAGCGGCCTCTGGCACCACACAGGTGAGCATCACCCTCACCCCGGCTGCAGCGGAGTTGCTGTCCAGTAGCGATAGCAGCAGCTCCGAAACTCAGGCCGCTCATCAGCTGCTCAAAGGTTCAGCAACGGTCAGTAAGGCCTTGCGATCATCCTACTCCGCCGATCAGACCCGCGAGATTCTGAACCAGCTCGAAAGCCACTCGATTCTGCTGCTGCCCGAAGGAGTCTTCCGCATCAACAGCGACGGCGTCACACAGGATTCGCCGCACGATAGCGGTGCGGTCGTGACGGCGTACGCACTCTAGGCCGACCTCAGAAGCCGCTGGCAAACAGCAGGCCGAAGACCACTGCCACGAACCGCGACTGGAGCCCGTAGCATCGTCAATCGAGGCCCGCTTCATCAGATGCCGGGCCATCACCACTCACGACTACTGGCACTACGAGGTCCTGTCCGAACAGAAACTCATCCACGATGGTCACCGTGCGCGCCGGGCTCTCGTGAACCCCAGACGGCAGGCTCTCCTCTGCCAGCCGCAACGTATACTCACCGCCTCCGAGCCCATCTATCCGGTACAGCCCGAACTGATCGGTCACCGCCCAACCCGTCACCTGGCCCGACTCGTCGATCAGCTCAACGCGGACGTCCTCCAGCTTCTGACCTTTCCGGTCAGTGATGCGCCCGGCAATACCCACCTGCACCTCAACCTCAAGGTCAGCACGACTGACAGCCCCAGCCGCCACCTCGACGACCAACCGCTGTTTCACGGGCACCAGCTCGATCGGCAGGCTCTCGACCTTCATCTCGAGCAGATACACACCAGGTCTTACATTGCCGATAAAGTACGAACCGTCTGCGGCCGTGGTCGCGAGCTGCCCAGAACGCAAACCGACGCCGACTCCGGCGAAGGTGACGGACGGGTTCGCCTCAAGGTGCACACGGCCCGCGATCCCGCCACGACTCGTCCTCACGGACAGTGACTCCGCCGGTACGATCCGGCCGCCAGCGACTGCCAGATCCACGCTCAGTCCGACCAGTGCACTGCGAAAGACCTCCTCATCTATGGCAGGGCGCGAGGGATCTTCCTGAAGATCGAACGTCACCAAGAACCCCGGAGCCAGCTGGGCCTGCCCCCGTGCACGGTAGCCCCACGAGCCGTCGGAGAGGATGACCCCTCCCGATATCCGTGTCGTGCCACGCCCACGCCGTGGCAGCCACTCGAGATCTGCTGCAACGGCGGTTGATCGGTTTTCACCATCCTCCAACCGCCCAATGACACGAAGCTCGGGACCCACCGCCCGGCTCAGCTCTGCCAGGTACTCACTGTTTTCTCGTGCCAGAATATCGAACCGGGTGGATCGGTCGATCTTCCAGCGGACATTGGTCCGGTAGTCGCCGACAGAGTCCGGCTCGATCCGTACCGATAGCCCGGAGGCGGGGCTCCACCAGAGGGCAGGGAGCAGAAACTCCGTGGTGCTCGCACCGGTATCTCGCGAGCGTCCCACCAGCGACAGGTCGAGTCGATGGGATGGACGCCATCCCAGCTCCACGTACTGATCTCTCGACTCTCTGCTACCGGGCGCCACGAAGCCTTCTTCCATCCAGCGCGAACGTCCGAACAACCGCCAGTCTCCTGTGTAGCCTTCGATGGTCAGATCGCCCCCAAACGAGCCTGAGCTCAGCGACGTGGCCGCCGAGACAATCAGCTCCGGGATCGGCCGGGCGATGAGACTCATCAGAACGTGCTCGCGCTCCCCGGCGTACTGTCCCCCAGCTTCGAAGGTCACGTCCTCTGACAGGCCACTGCGGAAGCTGTAGAAGCCTCCAAGGTGACCATCGTCGGCACTGTACGGGGACTCCAGCGGGTTTCGGTCAAGGCCGACTCCACCGTGATGCACCACCATACCCGCTGGCAGCATGTGACTCGACGCACTCCGGTCGTAGTCATAGACCTCCACCGGCGTCCCGGGACGCGTCCGGTCGTACACAAACACCTGGATGTTGGAGAGCTGCTGGCTCGGCACCGGGACATCGATGAACTCCCAGACCCCACTGAGCGGAATGATCTGCCGTTCCACCACGCGGCCGTCGACCTGGAGCTCGGCAAGGCCTCCGGCTGGACCTGGTCCGCGGAATGTGCTCACTGGCTGCAGCTGGCGCGGCTGTAGACGGTAGGTCTCCACGTCTTTCGAGAACAAGACTGACGGCCGGTTCGTCCACGCGCCCTGAACGCCCGTCAGGTCGAAACCGGAAATCAAAGGATGGACCTGTGCGTACGAGCTCCCAGCCAGGACGATGTGCTGACGGTAGACTCTGGCCCACGCGTACTCCTCCAACGACACAGGATCCTCTTGCGACGTCAGGTGCTGGGCGCGCGTCCTCCATCGGCCACCAAACAGCCGTCCTACGGCAATTGCCTCCGTACGCGTCAGATCGACGCCACTCCCCTCAGAGTGGCGTGTTTCCAGCCGAACACCGGACAGGCTGGCCGCTGGCGGTGTGACATCGACCTCCAGCTCCGGTCTCTCCTCTCGCTCGATCAGTGGAGTCCAGGGCACCCCCAGTCGCAGTGCGAACGCCTCCATGTCGAACGTCACAGGAGTGGAGAGCCGCTCTTCAAGCTGTGCTTCGGTGAAGAAGAGTCGGCCATCGGCGCGATGCAGGTCGCCTGACGGGAAGCTCACCTCGCCCAGGCTCGTGATTACACGGACATCACGTTCCGCACTGACCTCGAGCCGAGCTCCACTCAGCTCCACGAACTCTCGAACGGGGATCAGGAGATCGCCGTGCTGGCGCACGAGCTCCATCGTCCCCACCTCTTCCCCACGGATGATCACACCGACCAGAAGAAGGTCAGGCCCGGTACTCCGTGGCGCCAGCTGCTCCTGAACTGTCGCCAGGTCCGACAGCAGGCCTGCAGCCTGTGCTGGCAAGCCCGACCCTGCAAGCACGAGCGTCACCAACACCATCAGCTTCCGCCGCCACCTCGACGCGTGCCGATGTGGGGGCATCAATCGGACTCGATCCCCACGGACCGGAATGTCTACCGGGAGAGGAACCCCACTCGTCACCATCATCTCTCGAGACCGTCAGCTCCAGTCGGCTCAGCGGACGAGGGCTCCGTCCCCTCCTCCTGCGCGTCCTCAGACGGCTCCCCGATTCCAGTCGGCGCTTCGCGATGCTCCGGCACCTCGAACTCCACTCGACGATCCAGCACGACATCGGCGAGCTGTCCTCGCAGACTGGCGACGTAAAGACCTGGTTCCAGGATTCCGACCGGAACCTTGACAGTCCGCCGAGCTCCCGGCAAGACAGGCGTATCCGGAAGCTCTCCACTGCGAACAGCCAAGGCGGCGAAGTCAGGGTCGTCAGAATCCAGCTGTTCCCGCTCTTCGACCGTGCCCTGGCGCCAAACCGCAAACTTCCCGTCCATTCTTACGTGGGCATTCCCACTGCTGGAAATGTCAACGTCAAGCTGCGCACGCCCTTCGCTCACCCGTGCAAGCACATCGTGAACAGACGCCTTGCGTTCGATTGGCTCCATGTATCCATAGACCGCAATGCC
>CAZEJK010000095.1:0-18470 GCA_964512045.1 uncultured Thermoanaerobaculia bacterium | reverse complement strand
CACTGGAGCATCAGGATCTTGGCACATCTCATCCGGCAGAACCGCTCAGATTAGGCCGAAGATCCTCTCAGCAGGGCAGAGGAGTGCATCCCCGCCGTGGCGTTTCAGAGGACCGGGAGTCGATCACCGGACGAGAATGCTGCAGCAGGTGACGGCACCCTCGGCCTTGGCGAGCTCGTCGACCTCTACGGGAACGACCTCGATGCCGTGGGCCTCGAGCCGCTCGAGGGTCCGCGGGAACGCGGCCGGGTAGATCACGCGGTCATCGACCCTGAGGCAGTTGGCGGCGAATGGCTCGGAGGGGTCCACCTCGATGACCGTGACCCCGCCGAGAAGCCGAGGATCGAACCACGCCGGGTTGACCAGGATCGTGCTGCCGTCGGTCTCGCTCCAGGCGGCCTCGGTGACCGCAGTCTTGAGGTGCAAGCAGGCACCGAGCGGGACGCCGTGGACGACATAGCCGTACGGCTCGAGGTGGCGCGCGAGCTGCGAGACACCGGCTTCGTTGGTTCGTGCCGACAGGCCGGCGAACAGCTGGCGGTCGAGCCGGAGCACATCGCCACCGTCCAAGATGGCCGGCGCCGTCAGCTCTCTGAGCTCTCGCAGCGGCGCGAGCGCCCGGGCCATCGATGCCACCTCTGCCCGGCGGGGCTCTGCGCCGGGCCTCGTGAGCACCGCGATCTCCTCCACCACGACGGCGGTGTCCTCGACGAACACAGCGTCGGGCAGCTCTGGAGCTTCCGGTAGGGTGACGACAGTACAGCCGACTGCGCCGAGCGCGGTCACGTAGGCAGCGTGCTGCGATCGCGCTCGAGCGACGTCGATCGGCGAGCGGTCGAGATGGGTGAGCTGGCAGTGTGCGAAGGTCCCACTGACCTCGCGAGTCATGGCGTACATGGCGACTCCTGATCCGCCCGGAGTGTGGCACACCCCGGGCGGATCAGCGAATGGTGATCGCTGACCTCGTGGTCAGCCGACCTGCAAGGTCACCCGCACCTCGGCGGTGCCGCCGCCGGCCACGGTGGGGAACGTGAGATTGCCGACGATCCGCTGGACTCGTTCGGCGAGCTTGGCATCGCCGGTGTCGTTGACGGCCACTGTGACGGAGGCCACGGTGCCGTCGGCGTTCACCGTGATCCGGAGCTTCAGAGTGCCGGTCAGCTTCCCGACCGCCGCTTCTCGCCAACGTACGGTGTCGGCCAGCTCGCTCCGTGCCGCCTCGAGGGTCGTCACGGCGCCCGCGTGCTGGAGCCCTCCGCGGACTGCCACCGTTGTGAGCGCGATCCGGTCTGCGGATGCGGCGTCTCCCATCGGTGCTGACGAATCCTGGGTCGGCTCGGGAACCGGCAGTTGGCGAGACGGTTCGGCCGGCCGTGCCAGCTCCGACATCGTGAAACGCGCACTCTTCATGGCCGCCGGTGAGACGAGGCCGCTGACGGCCTCTGCCTGGCCCTGACCGAACACGCCTTCGTAGGACACGCCATCAGGAAGCTCAACGGGTTGCACGACGGTCGTCGGTTCTCCGTCGACGTTGACCACCTTCTCCTCGACGGCGACGAAGCTCGTCCAGCGGGTCATGAGCCGGTAGGCGAGCCCAAGACGGGTGACCTCCGACTCGGCCGCATCCGGGGTGATCGCACCGCGGGCGAGGTCGAGCATCAGGTGACGGATCCGATGTCGGGCCCAGATGCTGGCCACGGCAACGCGGTCGGTGTCCTGGGTCGGCAGATCGACCTCAACGCGCTGCTCCCACGGCCGGTCGCCGAGCTGGCCGCGGACGGTCACGGTGCCGGGACCACCACCGGAGTATCGGCCGTGGACGACGATCGGCTGACCCGCCCACAGGTCGGGGATGCGCCGAGGGACCACGTCGAGCACGTCGAGATGGCCCCAGTCCAGTAAGACGTGCGCGAGCGCCGGCTTGTCCACTCGTGCGAAGAATCGGTCGACGACAGGACCGGTGCGTTCGTCCTGACGGACGTAGAACGCCTCGCCTCCGCCGATGGTGGCCGCGCCGTCGAGAAGATGCCGGTTGACCGACGAGCCGACGCCGAGGGCGAACACCCGCGCGCCACGGCGTGTGGACTCGATGGTGTTGAGGATCTCGGCCTCGTTGCCGACGTAGCCGTCGGTCAGCAGGAACGCGAGGCGGAGCATGCCGTCCTTCGCGGGTGTTCCCAGTGCTTCGATGATCCCGCGACGCATCTCGGTGCCGCCGGCGCCGCGCAGCTGCTCCACGAACTGCGCCGCTGCGCGGAGGTTCGAAGGCGTGGCGGGCATCGGTTCGGGCCAGAGAGTGCCCGAGTCGCCGGCGAACCGGACAACGTTGAACGTGTCGGAGGGTCGCATGCCGTCCAGCAGCCTCCGCATCGCTTCCTTGGACGTGTCGAGGGGGAAGCCGCGCATCGAGCCGGAGGTGTCGAGAATGAAGATGAGCTCCCGCGGAACGACCTGGTCCTCGTCCATCTCGCGCTGCGGCTGGACCACCAGCGAGAAGTAGCCGCCACGATCGTCGTGGTGGGCGAGCACCGCGGTCTGCGGCGCGACGCCAGCGACGTCCCAGCGGAGGATGAAGTCCTTGTTCGGTAGGGTGTCAGATGGGTGGATCGACACCCGTGCCTGGTCGGGTCCGAGATCGGTCACGTCGATGGCGTGGGACACGGATCGGATGGAGTGGATCTGGACGCCCGCATCGATCTCCACCGCCAGCGAGAGATCGTGACCGCTGCGCTGGCCGGGCTCGAGGACCGGCGGCGTGATGCGAGAGGCGTCGGGTACCTGGTCGGTGTCCGGCGCCCAGCCAGTACCCTCCGAGCGGGTTGTCGGCTCGCCGGGGATGTAACGCGGTCCGACGACCGTTGGGAACACCAGCTCCCACGCGCCGCGCTCGTACGGTAGAAGCTCGACATACGTGATGCGGACCTCGATCGAGTCGCCGGGCATGATGTTCGCCACCGACTGGGTGAAGATGTTCGCGCGCTCCTGCTCGAGCAGCGCACTGCGCTGGCCGGCGGCTCGCGCCCGCTCGTAGATCTCGCGAGCCTCGTCGCGCTGCTTGATCTCGGCGCGGATCGTGCGCTCGCCGATGCGCATCGTCATCGAGTCCACTGCGGCCGTGTGCGGCAAGGGGAACGTGTACACCGCTTCGATCGGGGCCTCGAACGGGTTCCCGTAGCGTTGGGTGACCTCGGCGCGAGCCACGGCACCGTGCACACGGATCGACACGTCTGTGTGCTCGAGCGGGAGCTCTAGCGTCTCCCCGGGCGGTGTGCCGTCGAGCTGGAGGACGGTCAGCGCGCCGGAGTGTGCATCCTCCGGTAGGCCGGCGGGACGGGCGTCTGAGCCGTTGTCGGTCGGTTCGACGAGGCGCGTCGCACCGGCGGCGTCAGCCGCCGCTGAGGAGAGACCCTGCCCACAGGCGAGGGCAATGGCGACGAGCAGGGCAGTGAACAGCAGTGAGGAGTAGCAGGCGCGACGACAGGTCATGGTGGGCCTCCTTGCAGCCGTAGTGGCCGGTTGGCGTTCATGCATGTCAGATGCGTCTGGCTGCGGATGGTTCCAGGCGGCACGCTTCGGGCACGGCTCAATCTGCGATCCGCACGTTGCGCAGGGGCCGAAAACGAGAGAGCATTGGAGCACTGTCCTCGCGGAGGGTGACCATGAGAGGTATGGGATGGATTTGCTGCGTGACGGTGGTGTTGCAGCTGCTGCTCTGGGGTGTGTCGGCCGTTGCACAGCCGCTGATCCAGCCAGAGGACTTCGAGTACGTGGGCGCGTTCCGGCTGCCCGGTGGCGAGGATCCACCACGAACGTTCGCGTACGGCGGGAATGCGATGACCTTCCGTCCTGGCGGTAATCCGACGCGCACCGATGGCTTTCCGGGCTCGCTGTTTCTCACCGGTCACGACCGGATCGCGTACGGCGGCGTGCCGGATGGCGATCAGGTGGCCGAGATCTCCATCCCCGAGCCGGTGATCGCCGGACATGTGGAGGATCTGCCAACCGCCGAGCTTGTTCAGGGCTTCAACGATGTGACTGCCGGGTACTTCACCAACCTGGAGGAGATTCCGAAGCTGGGTATGGCCTACCTGAACCACCCGGACACGGGCGAGCTCATCCACCTCTGCTGGGGGCAGCACCTGCAACCCCCGGACGAGGCATCGCACGCCTGGTTCAGCGCGGATCTGGCGAGCCCGGGCCTGCAGGGCGTTTGGTTTATCGGAGATCAGGACCTGTACAGCACGACCGGCTACCTGTTCTCGATCCCGCGGGCTTGGGCTACAGCCCATGCTCACGGTCGGATGCTGGCCACCGGCCGGATGCGCGACGGTGGTCAAGGCGGGATGGGTCCCGCCCTGTTCGCGTACCGGCCGTGGCTCGAGGACGGATCGCCGCCGCCAACCGGCACGCGGCTTGCGGAGACGCCGCTGCTGCTGTACGCGAGTGTGTACGACACGCCGGAGATCGAACGTTGCATGGCGGGCTACCAGCACCCCGATGAGTGGGAGGGCGGCGCCTGGCTGACCACACCGTCAGGACGCTCCGCGGTGCTGTTTGCCGGCACCAAGAGCACCGGCACGAAGTACTGGTACGGCTACATTCATCCCGATGGGCCCGAGCACGCGTGCGTCGACGAGCACGTGACCGATTTCGTGACCTGCCGGATGGCCGACGGCTCGTCGTGTCCTTCGGAGGACTTCTCCGGCTGCTGCGAGGAGGGTGTCGATTGCGTCAGCTACCGAGGCTGGTGGAGCACTCGCTGGGACGCCCAGCTGATCCTGTATGACCCGGCGGATCTGGCCCGCGTCGCCGCCGGAGCCCTCGAGCCCTGGGAGCCACAACCGTACGCGATCCTGGATATCGACGCGCACCTCTACCTGAACGCTCCGGTCTGGGACGAGGTCAACGTCGGCTGGGGCGTCCAGCGTCGCTACCGGATTGCTGCTGCGGCGTTCGATGGCGAGCACGGACACCTGTACGTCCTCGAGCAGCTCGCGGACGGCGGCAAGCCGGTGGTCCACGTCTGGAAGGTCCATGACCGCGGTGGCAGGGCGCCCCGGCTCCCAACTGGCAGGGCCGGGGCCCAGTAGCGCTGTCCCGAAGGCGCTCAGCCGCAGATTTCGAGCTTCTCGGCATGCTAGACTCCGCTCATGCTTGGCGGAAGCACGGCCGACAAGCGAGAGCGGCTCTTCGATCTGGATGACAGGGCCGGTTTTCTCCTCTGGCAAGGTCTTCTGCTCGGCTTTGTTCTGCTGTGCTTCATTCCTGGGATCGACAACTTCTTTGCCGACGACGACTTCGAGTGGTTGTTCGATACCAAGAAGATGCTGCTGCACCCGCCGCACGTGCTCGAGCACAGCAACCACTCGTACTTCTTTCGTCCCACAGAGTCGCTCTACTTCGTGCTGTGCTACCTGATCGGCGGCTTCAACCACATCGTGTACCAGGCAGCGGCTCTCTTGATCCACCTGGTCAACGTGGCTCTGCTCAGCCTGGTTATCGGTCGGCTGACAACCAGTCGCCTGGCCGGTCTGCTCGGAGCGTTCTACTGGGCTCTGAGCTATCAGCACGTGGAGGCCGTCTTCCGACCGTATGGCGTCGCCGACTCGTTGGCGCTGCTCGGATGCCTCGCTGCGTTCGCCCTGATGCTTCGAGATCGGCCCGGGTGGGCGTCCTGCTGCTTTCTCTTCGGGCTGTTGGCAAAGGAGAATGCGGCTCTATTCCCGGTGGTCATCACTGCCGGCCTGGTCGTCGCGCATGGGCCGCCGCTCCGGCGCCGGCTGGCCCAGACCTCGCCGCTGTGGGTGATGAGTGCGGTTGTCGGGAGTATCGGGCTCCTCATCCGCTCGCAGCGCGAGGGCGACGGATACCTGACCTTCGACTGGGCGGCACTCTCCAGGTTCTGGGAGGCGATGCTCGGCTTCCTGGGCCCTGACCCGACCTACATCCGCATGGTCCACCTCGACGGTCGGCCGACGCTGATCCCAGTGCTGCTGGCAATGGTGCTCTTCGTGATCCTCGCTGTGGCCCTTTGGAAGGCCCCCAGGATCGTTGCTCTGGGGCTCGTTTGGATGGCCGTGATGTCGCTGCCGACAGTGTTCGTTGCGCATCAGGCATCGCGCTACTCCTACATTCCCCTCGCAGGTCTGGGACTCGTGGTCGGCTATGCGGTGGAGCGCCTGCTGGCGCAGTGTGAGCTTCGCGAAAGGTCCATTCTCCGCCTCCTCATCATCCCGGTATTTGCCCTCGTGATGCTCTATCACATCGTGGGCATCAACGTTCAGGAGCAGGACTTCGACTACCTCGGCAGGCTCCACCAGCAGGCGGCGGCGTCGTTCCGACAGGAGGTCGTGCCGCACATGCCGCTGAACGACCACACCGTTGTGCTGTTCCTCAAGCCGGATAGCACACCGATCGTGGAGGACCTGTACGCACAGTACCTGCTCAAGCCCTGGTACCTCCCGACGGTCTACCGCTGGGTGTATCGGAGGCACGCCGGCGTGCTCGGCCTGACCAACACCTACGGTTTCGTCAGCTTCTGCACACATCGCCGGGCGCCGGACACCCTGTTCGTGCACGTGCCGTTCGAGGAGTACCGGGAGAGGGTGCTGGCCGGCGACTACTACATCGTCTCCCACGACTACCGGACGAACACGTTCCGTCTGGTTCCCTCCAGCGAGGTGGGTGATCTCGTGCAGCGTGTCGACGACCAGCAGGTGTTCCGGTTTCTGCAGCCCGGCCGCTTCGACTCGTCGCATCGCGGGGGCATCTACTTCTGACCGGAGCTGAGTCGGTACGAGTGATGACGGACCTGTACCTCCTCGAGCAGCCCGACGGGGGCGGGACGGTGTTCGTGCACGGTCTGCGAGCTCGTGACCGCCCCGATAGGATTGGCCGGACGGTTCAGGTCACGTATCCTGTGATATGGCCGCGTCCACAGGTCACGTCCTGCCCACGGTGCTGGCAACGAGCCAGCGTGGCGTCTATCCGACCTGCGGGGTGCCATTGCCCCTCGCGGCCAGCCGGCAGAACCGCTCAGCCTGGGTCGGAGCTGATCGCGGACGCTTGACACCGGCTTGGGCCACGTCCGCGGTGCCTTCACGGGTGCGCGCTCGGACGGGATCGGCGCCGTGGGAGCACCACTTTGGTTGCGGCCCGTGGCCGCGTGAGTCGTGCGTGTGCGCTAGGGGCGCTCTTCGCGCCACAGCTCCTCGAGGCTCAGGATCTCATCCTGGTTGGCGAGGCTCCAGCGGGCGAGCTCGGCGAAACGTGGGTCGGAGCCCTCGGCCATCTCCTCCAGCACCGCGCGAGCTTGCTGCTGCTGCTCGGCTGTGCCGTACCGGAGGAGGGTGAGGGCACCCATGGTGGCCTCGCCACGGAACCGGTTGTCCGGGTTGCTGGTCACCATCTCGAAGATCCGCTCGGCGATGCGATCGGGCGCTTCGAGGGACTGCTCGCCGTCGGGACCTTGGCGGACGTAGGGGCTGAGGTCGGCTCTGGTGACGCGCTGGGCGGAGTAGAGGCGCTGCGGTGCTACCTCGCCGAGGATGATCGATGCGACCAGAGCCAGCTTCATGTCGCCCGTGCGCTGAGCGATGTCGTAGACACCGCGCGTGCCGATGTGGATGCACGCGAGCCCGACCAGGTCGTTGATCAGAATGAAGTCCTCCTGCCGGAGCAAGCGGCCGAGACGGACGGCGCGCCGGCCCCGGAGCCCCGACCAACGGGTCGACCCAACGTCCACCACCATCTCTTCGTTGCTCCCTTCCGCCAGAACACGGAACGGAGAGGCGCGACGTCGCAAAGACGCAGAGCCCCATTCAGCCCGAGAGCGCCGGCGCCTCAGTGAGTGGGGAGACCTCTCACTCGGAGCGACCGTACAATTGACAATCGAGTTGTCATAACCTATAGTTACAAGACGACAACTCAGTTGTCGAATTCTGTCCGAGACCTGGAGGTTCCAATGCACACAAGCCGTTTCCACCGTTCCGCCGGCTCGAGGCTGTCCGAACGCCAGCACAGTGGCGCGTTCGGCACGGCCGTGCTGGTGTTCCTGACCGTGCTACTGGCCGGCAAGGCGCTGTGGACCATCATGGTGCCGCTACTGACACCGGCAGCAGCGGCACTGCCGTGGTCGACCGCGGCGCTGGTCGCTCTGCTGGTGGCTGCCATGGTCTTCTTCGTGGTCCACCCGCGTTCACATCAGCGTCAGGCGGCGCGCCATACTTCGGACGTCTCCGAGGCGTAGAGCAACTGGGGCTGGGTTCCCCGCAGAGCCCGGTCTCGTCTGCTGTCGGGTTTACTCCACCGAGAAGCTGAGCAGCTCGACGGGGACGAAGTCTCCCAGCTCTCCGTAATTGTAGCTTGAGGAGTCAGAGCCGCTCCAATCCTCCCAGCTGAAGAGTATCGAGCCCCACGGGTCGTCCGGCGGGATCTTCTGCAGGACGAAGTTCGCGGTCGAGAGCCCCGAGATCGGGTCGGTCCACGGCCCGTTGGTGTCGCCCGGGATCCCGATGACATCGAGGATGATGTCCCGGTCCGCTCGGGCCGGGAGGCTCGTACAGACCAGCTCCAGCGCATCGTCGCCGTCGAAGCTGAGCCCGGTGAGCTGCGCCGCGTTGACGCCTGGATCCGACAGGAGCGCTATCAAGCTCGGATCGGTGGCCAGATCGGAGATCAGGACCATGGTCCCGCCGGCGTCGATCACCCCGGTCAGTGGCAACGACGTTGCGGGAGTCGCTCCGTTCACGTACAGCAAGATGGCGCAGCCGTACGTCTGCAGGTTAAAGGCGGCAGCCGTGGGGTTGAACAGCTCCAACGCATCGTCGAAGTCGCCGCGTGACTGCCGTTTCCCATCCGCGCCTTCCACGTACTCGGAGAAGAACGGCTCTGGCTCCGAGACCTGTGCCCAGGCCGGAGACAGCGCGCCGAGGGCCAGGATCAGGACCAGTGCCGCGCTGAGCCGAACCGATCGCATCGTTCCCTCCTCCACACCGACCACATGTCGTGGTCGATGGTCTCATTGTACCCGGACCTACCTGGGCACCATGGCCAATTCTCGCCTGAGGACGTATAACACAAGAGGAGGTTCGTGATGCGAACGAACGCGATGCGTGCGGTGATTGGGCTCGGGGTTCTCATGCTGGTGGCAGCGCCAGCGTCAGCCCAGGAGGGCTTCTCTTTGGATCTGCACACGTTCGTCGACGTGGGAGGCCAAAAGGTGCAGCTGTTCGATCCGCAGCTCATGATGGTCTCCGAGCAGCAGGAGGTTCGACTCGCACTGTGGGAGGCACCGATGGGGCGCTTGCATCTCGAGCTGTCACTGGCTCGGGGCGCACTGGGCACTGCCGGTCTGGTTCACGGCGGACGGATCGACGTGGGGGGTGTGGGACTGGATGCGGTGGGCTATGCACCGGCCGGCGGACTGAACACGGGCGAGCTGTTCTCGGCGGACTACTGGCGTGACCTGTCGACGGGGGAGAAGATCAAGGCGGGTCTGCAGATCTCGCTTGCGGCCGGCATTTTGTATCACGTGCTCGAGGGGCTGTAGCGACTGACGATCGCCGCATCTTTGAAAAGGCGTGGCAAGAGTTCTCAGTTCTCAATGCCGCCCGCCCTCCCGCAGTGAGACGACTGCAGGCTGTCACTCCTCACGAACCACTCGACGCCGCCGCCGGGCACCGGAGCAGACCCGGTTCTGGCACGGGCCCGGTCCCCGCCCGGGATGCCGGGAGCTGGCCCCGGACTTCCGGAGACCTGGCCGTCGAGTTGACCTGATCCGACATAACGCATCCAGAGCTCCCTCTGAGTGCGTGATGAAGCAAAGGGGTTGTCGGTCTCCAGCTACGGCGACGTCCGCTGCCGCCAGCGAGCCAGCGGCCCGGGCGGTGCGAGATGCGTAGCGGCCAGGGCCACCAGCAACAAGCCCCAACAGGCGACCCCCGAGACGATGAAGATCGGATCGCCGAATAGCCACTCGGGGAACGGCTGATCCCGGTGGAACAGGATCTTGGTGAGCTTGGAGAAGAACACCAGCGCGCCATGGGTCCCGATCGCCGCCCACAGCGAGCCTGTCCGCAAGTAGAGCGCGATGTGCACCACGCCGAGGAGGAACAACCCCACCATCAGACGCATGTCGGGCACCAGAGAGCCGTCCTCGATGAAGTACTCGGCGAAGATCCGAAAGCCGACCGTCAGGTCCACCCCCGGAGTGACCCGGTAGCCTCCGGAGATGCAGTGGAGCACAGCGAAGACGGCGCTGGACACCGTGATCCCGAGCCACAGGCCCCAGTCGCGTAGCATGGCGCGAAACACGATGCCGCGGAAGAAGATCTCCTCGAGTAGCGCGATGAGAGTGGCGCCGACTGCGAACTCGATCGCGTCCTCCAAAAACTCCATCGGCGTCGGGATCGACCAGCTGAGCAGGCCCGCACCGAGCTGCAAGGCGGCGTACAGCACCGTCAGACTGCCGCCCAAAACGAGGCCGAACCGCACGCCCGGCCACTTCGGTCCGTGGAGGCCACGGCGGGCGAGCGATCGCCACGGTACCCATCGCCGCAGCGTCCAAAACACCGCCAGCGTGACCAGGAGCAGGTAGCGCCGCGACGCCCGGCCGAGATCGTAGCTGTAGGCGGCCCCGGCCGCCTCGGCCGTGGCGTCGTGCTCGACCCGGAGCAGATCATCGAACCACTCCCAGTGGCCGATGGCGGCCTCCAGACCGACCTTCAGGCCGCCCATGGTGACGACGGTCAGCCCGAGACAGAGCACGATCAGCACCAGCAACCGGACGCTGGTGCTCTGCGGCGTGAGCAGTGATCCAAACCCCATGGCCCGCGGAGTCTACCACGCAGCCTGGCTCATGCTGCGTGCTCGCCACTCCGTTGCGACGGCGTTGTTCGACTCGGGTTCCTTGCGAAGCTCTCGGTGGACTCAGTAGACTGCATCGAGACGCTGAAGAACCTGAGACCGCTTCGTGGGACCATCGCTCGCACCTGAGGTCGATCGGCTGGTGTCAACGGTGGCTCGAGACCGTCAGCAGGACCGCATGTCGGCACTGGGTTCGATCGTCCGGTTGCGATGGTGGATTGTCGCGTTGGTGGTTGGCGCTGCCAGTGTCGGTCAGGTCGGTGCCCAGGAGGCTGCATCGGACGGTGAGCTCGCGCAGATCATCCGTCAGCTGAAGACGATCTCGGTTCGAGACACGCCGCCCGACCACCCGCTGGCGCGCACGGCACACGCTTTCCGACGTTATATGGATCAGGAAATCTCGGCGCCGGAGCTGCTGCGGGAGGTGAAGGCGGCGTACCCGGACCGGCAGGTTCGGACCTCCCTGGCGGCCGCCAAGACACAGATCATCCAGCTGCTTGGCGCCACCGAGGCGCAGTACTTTCTCGGCGAGCTGTACAGCCTGGACAGCTCTGCGGAGGTCGGCACGCCGAGGGGCTCCGCACTGGAGGATCGCGTCCTCACCTGGCGCAGCGAGCTCGCCGAGCGGGTCAAGGCGCGGCTGGCGGCCGAGTTCCGAGGACGCAACGTGATCGGCGGCGAGCGTCACTCGGCGTTTTTTGCCGACGTGGGCACCCAGCCGTCGGGGACCGGAAACCGGACAGCGGCCGGTGATATCGACGTCAACATCGTGTCGTCGAGCCGTGAGCTTGCGATGCAGATGCTCGATGGGGCCGAGGCGGCGCTTCGTGCCGAGACGGGCGGGCTCGGTGGCGCCGAGATCGATGTCGTGTTCACCATCACTGGCATGGCCGGTCCCGAGGTGTACGCGGCCGAGGCGGGACGAGCGGTGGCGGTGCGGCTCATGGCAGAGAACCGCTGCGGCAACGTGCGACGGATCGACTTCGACGCGGGAGCGCTCGGCGAGGAGGCGACCGGTCGACAGGCGCTCAAGGAGGTCGGTGTCGAGGCAGGACTGCGCGCCGCAGCGGTGTCCGGCATCGATGGGATCGAGGTGCCCGCAGCCGGTCCAGCGGCGATCTTCGAGCTGGCGCGGCATCTGGACCGAGACGTGCTGCGGTCGATGCCGCTGGAGGACTTCGAGACGTTGTTCAAGATTGCCAAGTTCGTCGAGCGGGCCGATCTGGTTGCGGGCGAGCACGGCCACCAGCTGGACTCCGAGCTGGTGCGCTTCGCCAAAGAGCTCCTCGAGGTCAAGCAGTCCAACGACTGGCCGCGGGGGATGGAGCTCGTGCGCGGCTACTTCGGAGAGCTACCGGTCGAGGTCCAGCTGGGGCGCACGCCGGGCAGCACCGCGCCGGCAACCATCGTGGCGAACCGGGAGCTGCTGGAGGGGTTCGGCAACCGGTGCCTCGGCGATCTTCTCCAGTTCGGCAAGGCGGCGCTGCGCGCCGAGGTTGCGGATCTGAGCGGGCGAGTGCGGCTGGCGCAGGAGGGGATGGAGGATGCGCGCGCGCTGGCGAACGAGGTGGCGCGGCTGATGTACGACATGGAGGTGGAGAACCTGGTCCTGCAGGACGCCCACGAAGGGCTGCGTACCATGGATCAGGAGGTGCTCCGACTCACCGAGGAGCTGCATACCGTCAACCGGACGTTGCTCGGAAGCCGATGGGAGGACATCCTCACCGACGATCTCAAGCAGCAGCGGGAGTTCGTCCGCAAGATGCTCGAGCAGGGTGGGGAGACCAACGAGCGCATGGCAGCGGCCGCGCTGTTCACGACGCCTCGGGATGTGTTGGCTCGCAGCCTGGAGGCAGTGGATGGCGTGAATGCGGTGCTCGACAGCTTGGACGATCGGCTGCTCGGCCCGTTGCGAGGCGATACCCAGTGGCGGGAGACGCTGCTGGCGGTACGCTCGGCGCCGATCTCCGAGCGGTCGCATCAGAGGCTCGGCCGGAGGCTGCTGCCGGTATCGGCCCGCACCTACTTCGATCGTGCGCAGAGCTCCGTGCAGCGCGTTGAGGACTACCTCAACCCGCTGTTCTATGACAACTTCCTCGCCAAGAGGATCCAGAAGGCGAACGCGGTGTTCCGCGACTCCGTGAGCCAGTCGCAGGCCGGCCAGGCGATGATGACCGGCTTGCAGGCGATCCGGTTGCAGGACGAGATGCGAGCCTACTGGCGAGCGCTCGATCAGGGCGGTTGGGAGGAGCTGGCCACCGAGTTCTTCCGTCGCAGGGTGCCTGGAGGTGGGACCGCCGAGCACGTGATCATGGGCAACTACGGGCTCGCCTGCTGGGACCTGTTCGCGCAGGTGGTGCCGCCGGCATCGCTCGCGCAGATGGCGTTCAGTCTCGGCATGGAAGCGGGCCAGGGTGCGTGGGACCTCTACTGGTCCGCAGCACTCGAGGAGATGATCGATGAGCTCTACGAGGATGCCACCTGGGAGGTGCGCCGGGCACAGCGGCTCGGCCGCTCGCTCGATCTGACCAGCTGGGAGCTGGTGGCGGTGACCTATCGGGGCCAGGAGGTCCGGATCCAGGAGTATCTGGAGACGAAGCGCCAGCAGGTGGAGGAGATGCGCGAGGCGGCGCGGCTCCGGCCCGCCGATCAGCAGGTGCGGTTCCCGTACGAGTACGCGGCCGGCGACCCGCTGGTGGGGTGGCTGGCGGGGGACGACATTCTGCGTGAAAACCTGGCACGAGCTGACAACGTGCTCCTGGTCATCGACGAAGCGCGGAAGCATCCGGCGACCGGATGGCGCCAGGGAGACCACCTGCACAAGGTGTGGACCGCACGCCGACGCGGACCGGCTCCGCGACCACCTGAGCGGTGCAGATCAGCTGGCGGGACTGGGCGGCCGCGACCTTCCACTGGAGCGGTTCCGACACCACGACCGACTGCGTGATGATGCGGTTGTCGAGCTCTTCAGCCACTATCTCCTCGGTGGCGGACGGCTCGCCGAGATCGCCGACGAGATGGCCGCCGGTGTGGCCGAGGTGCAGAAGCTCTGTGCCAGCGCCAATGACGCCGCCGATCGCGCGCAGGTCGTGGCCGAGACGCTCGCGGCACAGGCCGAGAACATGCACACCACATTGGACGGTGTCGGACCGAGATTGGATGAGGTGCCCTCCAAGCTTACCGAGGTGCGCCGGCTCCACTCGCAGGCGGAGACTGCGACTAGCGAGATCGGCAACGCAGCGGTGGCGGCCGAGCGCTTGGCCGTGGAGGTGTGCGAGCTGCTGCAACGGCTGCAGGCCTCCAGCGATGCCGACCAGCGCCGTCTGCTGCTCGAGCGGATCGAGACCGGAGCCGCAAGCGTCGGCGACGAGCTGCAACGCGCCGAGACCTTGCTCCGCGATGTGACGGAGGCGACGGGCGAGGTGGTTTCGACGTACAGCGAAGCCGCCAGTGCCATCGATGAGGTCGACGGGCTCATCGAGGCGGATCGCGGCGGTTTAGATGGCGAAGACGCGGCCACCAGCCTGGCGGCTGCTGAGGCCGCAGGCGACGAAGCACTGACGGTGCTCGAGGATCTGGAGGCGCTGAAGAACGAGGCTCTCGAAATCCTCGAGCGCGCCGTGGATGTCGTCGACGGGATGGAGGAGACGGACACCGTGCTCGAGCTGTTGCAGACGGTGGAGGCGAAGGTGGATCGGATCGTCGCGGCGCCGGAGGCCGTGGCGGGTTGCCCAGTCGACGCAACCGAGGCGTGCGCGAGCGCTGCGAAGGTCCTCGATGCCGCCCGCAGCGAGCTGGACACGGCACGGTCGCGGCTGGAGGATCTGACACGGCGCGTGGAGACGCTGCGGCCCGACCTGACCACGGCCGAGGGAAAGGTCGATGCTGTCGATCTGCTCGCTTCGATGGCCGACGGTTACCTGGAGCGCATCCAAACGGCACTGGACGGTGCCGATCTGTGCCGCGATCTGGCGAGCGATCTGGCGCAGGAGAGAGACCAGCCTGCGGTTCCGGACGTCGTCGGGCTCGCGGGCGCCGAGGCTCGGGCGCGGATCGAGCAGGCCGGGTTGAGTGCGTCGTTCGTCGGCGCCGGACCGGCGCCCGACCCCCGCGAGGCGTACACTGTGGCGGCGCAGGCTCCGGGCGGCGGTGAGCCCGCACCGGACGGAGGGGTGGTCACGGTGCGGCTCTACGGCGAGGCCTCCTCGGTGACCGTGCCGTCCGTCATCGGGCTCGGCGCTGCCCAGGCCAAGGCGGCGCTGGAGTCGCTCGGGCTGCACGCCAGCCTTGTCGCTGGTGCGGCGGCCACAACGCCCCATGAGGAGTTCCAGGTGCAGCACCAGTCGCCCGCCGCCGGCTCGGCGGTGGATCGCGGCGCCACGGTGACGGTGCGCGTCCTCGGGCAGTTCGACCCGAACGCGGCGGTGCGCAACGTGGACTGCTCGGCGTGGCCTGGAACCGAGCCGGTGTGGGACGCAGCGGCCGGAGCCGCGCAGTGTGTCTGTCCTGGTGGTACGCAGTGGAGCAGCACCGACCAACGGTGCGTACCGATAGCGGGTGGCAGCCAGCAGGCCGCGATGACGGACCGTTGCGCCCAGCTGAGCGAGGCGTTCTGGGGCCTGATGCTTGCCGATCGCTTCGCGGAGGCGGAGCAGCTCCTCCCGCAGGCTGTCAACTGCGACTTCTATCAGCGCGGTATGGCGGCGCTCCAGGGGGAGCGCAACCTCCACTGCCAGGAGCTCAACAATCAGATCCTGGCGGCGTGCTTGCAGCGCAACGTGGCGCGAGCGCAAGCGCTGATGCAGCAGGCGTACGCCCAGCGCTGCCCGCTGAGCTCGCAGGCGGTGAGCTGCGTCAACGACATCCAGCGGAGTCAGCAGATCCAGCAACAGCAGCAGAACGCCCAGGCGTGGAACCAGCTGTTCAACACGATGAACAACCTGGTGCAGATGCAGCAGCAGATGAACCAGCAGCGACACGATGACACTGCAGACGCCCTTAGCCAGAACCAGCTCGGCAACATCTTCGGCACCAACCCACAGGTGCCCACCGGGGATCCGCTGAACAGCGGTGGCTACCAGTCGCCGACCGACTACCAGCCGCCGCCAGGGACCTCTGGTGGCGGCCCGGGCGGGACCAGTGGCGGTGGTGGCGGTACGAGCGGTGGTGGCGCCAGCGCGGAGGACTGCCTCCGCCAGTACTGTCCGATGTGCTTCAACGACGTCGACTTGCTCGGCGTCAGTCGAGACCCACAGTGCAACGAGTGCCGATCGGTCAACCACGCGAACATCGTCGCGTGTCAGGAAGGCCGCTCGGCGGGCCCGGCCGTGGGAACCACCACCACCTATCGGATCGTGTGCGTGCTGTCGAACCCGGACGCGAACGGCAACCGGTACTGTGTGCACTACAGCTGCATCGACCCCAGCACAGTCATGCAGGGCAACTGGCGGTTGATCCGCAGCACCCGCTCGTGGGACACCTGTGTGGACGAGGCCCACCGGATGAGCTCGCAGCGTTAGGAGATGTCCATGGCCCGATATCGTTCCAGGCTCTGGCTGATGGTGAGTGTGGCCCTGACAGCTGCCTGCGCGTTGGACGCGTCGGCGGTCGAGCTCCGCTGCTCGGTGCGGAGCGTGCGCGGTGGGACCGTTACGCTCGTCTGCGAAGGTGACGGGGCGCCGCGCTCCGGTGATCCGGTGACCCTCGGGTTCGAGGCGCCAGGGGTGGGCTTTGTGGGCGTCGAGGGCTCGTGGGAGGTCAGCCTGGTGGGACCCGGCGGTGAGGTGCAAGCGGTAGCGGTCTCGGCCACGCACGGCGAGCCGCAGGTGGGCCACCTGGCGATCGTGGAGAGCTCGGCGCCCACCATGACCGCGCCGACACCGCTTCCGAGGGCGAGCGCCAGACCGTCAGAGCCGTACAAGCCGCCAACGGGCGGTACCGGCGTGCACGGTCCCGCCGGCTCGTTGCAGGACGATCCCGGCCAGCTGCCGCCGGTGGCCTCCTATCCTCGTCTCGGCGTGGCGTACGAGGAGAGCGCCCCCGGTGCGGGTGGGCTTCGCGTCGTCTCCGTGGTGCCGGGCGGCGCCGCCGACCAGGCGGGGCTGCGGGTGGGCGACGCGATCATCGCCTTCGACCAGCGGCCGACCAGCAGCGGGGCGGTGCTGCTGTCCGAGATCCGTCGCCGACGACCCAATCAGCTCGTGACGCTGACGGTGCTCAGGGCTGGACAACGGCTCGAGCTCAGCGCCATCCTGCAGGCGCCATCACTGCAGGATCCCTCGGTCCAGCTGGCGATCGGGCGTGCGTACCTGAACGGCGACGGCGTGTCTGCCGACCGTGCGAACGCGGAGCTGTGGCTTGGCCGGGCTGCGGCTGCGGGCAGGACCGAGGCCGCCGAGCTTCTTGCCACGCTACGCGGTTCGCGGCCCGCACAGCCAGCCCGCCCCGCACCCCAGCAGAGCTGGTCGTCTGCGGCGCCGTCAGCGCCACGCGGTGTATACATCGTCGGCACCGAAAGCGGCAACCGGTTCGTCCTCTACCGAGTGGACCCGGCGATCCGTCAGGTGGTGATGAGCTCCGGTGCCAGAGTGCTCGAGCTCCCGCGCAGCGTCTCGTTCGTTCCGGGCAAGGCGCCCGTGCCGCAGGTGGTGTCCCGCCAGCTCGGCGGCAGCGGCTGGCTCGTGTACCTGCGGCTCAAGCTCAAGTGGGCGAACCTCGGCTTCGCCAAGGATCGGATAACGGTGGAGTGCTACGACCCGTCCGGTAACCTCCAGTGGTCCGAGGATGCGAACAACGTCTTCGCCGAGAACCGTGATCACTCCACCCAGATCATCATCAACAAGATCACCACGAAGCTCCGAAAGCGCGCCGGCCAGGCCTGCCTGCGGCCGTGAGCATCCGTTGGAGACGGAAGTATGCGTCGCGTAGCAGAAGAGAGCCTACTGCAGTATGCAGTCGGAGGCATCGATGCGGACAACCCTCAACATCGACGACGAGGCGCTCGCCGCCGCCATGCAGCTCTCGGAGGGTCGCACCAAGACTGAGGTGGTCAACCAAGCACTGCGGGCCTACGCACGCGCCAATCGCCGCTTGCAGCTGCTCGAGCTGCGCGGCAGGGTCACCTGGCACGGTGATGTCGACACCCTGAGGAAGCGTTCGTGAGGGTCCTCGTCGACACCTCGGTCACCCGAGCTGCGAATACTGGTCGATCTCGACTGGGAGACGGTGGGTTCCGGTCCAACGTCGGTTTCCTCAACCCCGGGGAGGCGCCGGTTTCGGTGGTCGCCCGCCTGTTCGACGGCTCGATCGGCGTCGAGCTCGGCACCCTGGAGCGCACCGTGGCCCCGCTCGGCTGGCTGCAGGTCGACGACGTGTTCGCCGAGGCCGGCGTCCCCGGCTCCGCCGTCGACAGGTCCGTTGTCGTCACAATGAAACGGACAAACCCATTCGTTTTGCCAGAAAAACAGAAATCTGCGATACTCGATAAATGAAGACGACACTGGTCATTGACGATGAGCTGTACCGTAGGGTGAAGGCCAGGGCGGCGCTCGAGGGTCGAAAGGTCACCGAGCTGGTGGAAGAAGGCCTTCGCGCTGCGTTGGAGC
>CAZEJK010000094.1:0-18547 GCA_964512045.1 uncultured Thermoanaerobaculia bacterium | reverse complement strand
GCAGGCGACCTCTTCCAGCAGCTCGCTCAGGAGGAAGAGCGGCACCAGGTCACGCTGGCAACCACCGCCGCAAACAGCGGCCTCAGCAGCACCGAGCTCTCCGACCTCCGCGGCTCACTCGGTCTGGCGGAAGGCGGACCGGAGGCCACGATCGAGGGCGGCATTCGTCTCGAGACGGCACTGCAGTGGGCCAACCACGCGGAGCTCCTCCAGGTCCTCGAGCTCGCGACTGCCATCGAGGCCATCGCCTTCGATCGCTACGCCGGCCTGGCACGCACCGCCAGCGCTCCCGCCCGTTCCCTCTTCCATCGTCTGTCCACCGCCGAGCACCACCACTTCCTGAGGCTGGCCGAGGCACTGGAGGAAGCCCGAGCCCACGCACATTGAGCCTGCTGTGGGTCTCTATTGCCAGCCAACGCGGCCGCGGGCCGCAACCAAAGCACTGCTCCGACGGTGCCGGCCCCGACAGCCGGATCCCGGCCATCCGGTCCCCGGCGGATGCTTCGAATTTTCGAAGATACGGAGTCTTGAGCCGCTAAGAGCTGGCTCGGTTCTCACGCTGATCGATGTGCGGCGCGACGAGCTCAGCCGCCGGCAACCCCGGCCCATGTCATCAACAGCATGAACGCGAACGCCGCCACTGACAGGACCACTCCGATCCCGTGTGCCGAGAACCCTTGGATCTCACCGCGCTTGAACGCGTACAGCGGCGCTGCGAGTGGCGCCAACAGCATCACTCCCGCCGCCCAGATCACGCCGCTCAGCCCAGCGACCTCCTCGCCGGTCACGTGCGCAATATGCTCGGCATCGCGCATGGTCACCACCGCAGCCACCACCAATGTCGCCAACGAGATCACCACGATCCTGGGTCCGACGAGCAGCGGGACCGCCGCCCAGACCAGGACGAACACTGCCACCGCCCCGAGGAGCCACGGCAACGTCAGGTACAGGCCGATCCGTGCCGGATCTTGCACGCTCCGGTCCAGGACAGAGCCCGATCCCGACTGTTTCGGCGGCGCCTTCGCGATGAACTTCGCGCCACACTGCGGGCACGACAGGGTCTTGCCCGCCAGCCGCGCCGGCACCCGCATCTGTGCGTTGCAGCTGTCGCACGCGTGGAGCCGGACTCGCTCCCTGCTCGCGCTCGCACCGGCCACGAACCGTCGTCCACAGCTGGTACACCACAAGGTTCGCCCGACATACCGATCCGGGACACGAACCGATGCTCCACATTCGGTACACGTATGCGAGTAGCTTGCCATGGACGTCTCCCTCGGCCTCCTTCGATTGTACATGAAAGAGCACGGGGGAACGTGGCAGCTTCAGCTCGGCGCGGCTACTCGGAGTCGGCTGAGGACGCCTCTCCGGATGGGCTCTGGTCGCTCATGCCGCCGCCGTTCTGCCGTGGTCGCGTGACCTCGATGACATCACCGAGACGAATGTTCAGCACGGACGCCACAGACTGGCCGCGCATCGCCACCTCGAGGAAGCCGCTCGAACCGGCGAGGAACACCGCGGTATCTGCAGGAGCTTCGCCGTAGGTGGCCACCTTCTGCCGCACACGGTTCCAGCCTGTCCGAACCTCGGCATCCCCCGGCACCTGGTCCGCACGGATGTTCGTCACAGCGTTTCCGAACCTGTCGATGTGCTGGACGACACCGGCGATCCTACGGTCCTCGACCTCAGGATGTGGGATCAGCATGGGCTCGAGCTCTTCCGGATCCACCTCTGGGCCCAGGCTCTCCGGGGCGTCGCCGCGAGCGAGGCGCGCCGCTGCGGGAGCGAACAGATCGCGTCCGTGGAACGTCGCCGAGGGCGTGTCGAGCTGCATCGTCTCGCAGTCCAGCTCCACTGCACGCTCCGGTTGACCGAACGCCGCCACCAAACCGTTGTCCGGTCCGACCAGCCACCGTCCCCGGGCCAGGACGGCGACAGCCCTGCGCTCGGTACCGACGCCAGGGTCCACCACGGCCAGGATGACCGCCTCCGCCGGCAGGTACTCCTCCGCCGATCGGAGGAAGAAGGTCCCCGTCCGCACATCCCCCGGCGGCACGGTGTGCACGAGATCGATCCGCTGCACTCCGGGAGCGTCGCGGAGCAGGATCGAGTGGAGCACTCCGACGTAATGATCGTCGTGGCCGAAGTCGGTGAGAAGAACGACTGGCTTCACGAGGCGTGATGGAGCTCGATCCGACCCGGATGGATGAAGTCCTGATCCTTCAGCCGCCTCGCCATTTCGATAATCCCGTCCACCGCTCCGACATAGTACCCTCGCCCAGTGAGCTCGTAATCGTGGACTGGGCCGTACAGCTCGATGCCCTTCGCGTCCTCCTGCTGGCTCTCGTCAGTCGAGTAGTCTCTCAGGCTCACACCTTCCGGCAGGTCCTGCTCGATGAGCCGGCGTACGCCGGGCGCCAGGTCCGATGCGTAGCAGACATAGTCGAACTTGAGCTCGGCCTCCTCCACGACCCGCATCGAGACCACCTCAAGGTCGATGGCATCCACCTTCTCCAGGGCTGCCTGGATCGCCTCCGCGAAGCCCTGCGGAACGATCACATGCGTGTCGCGGTGCAGCGTGTCACGCAACCTCTCGAGAAACCCCTGGGCATCGACCTGCTCCCGACCAACAAACCAAAGCGGGCCCGCGTACTCCGCTCCCTGCCGAAAGCCCTCCACGAAACCCACAACCTGATCTCCCGAGCCGTGCAGCTCCAGATCGACGTACGTGTCTGTGTACCGATCCATCTCCACCTCCTCTATCCGTTCCGGACCGCCATCGTGCTCGCCGCCGCCCTAGATGAAGAAGAGAACCGTCAGCAGGACCAGGATCGGACCCAGGATCGGAATGGAGTACTTGAAGAAGTACCCGAAGAAGCTCGGCATCTCGATCCCGTTCTCCTCGGCGATGGACTTGACCATGAAGTTGGGTGCGTTGCCGATATACGTCAGGGCTCCCATGTACACCGCACCGGTCGAAATCGCCTTTAAGAACAGCTCCTGATGCGCAATCAGCATGGCGATCGCCTCGCGCTCCGGGACTCCCGCGAAGAACCGTCCCAGCGCCGTGTTGAGGAAGGTGAGATACGTCGGCGCGTTATCAAGGAACGCGGAGAGCATACCGGTGGCCCAGAAGTAGTGGGCCGGCTCCTGCACCGCCCGGATCAAACCTGCCAACGCACCATTCTCGCCGGCCTTGAGGATCGCCAGGGCGGGAACAATGGTCATGAAGATCCCAGCGAACAGGTACGCCACCTCCTGGATCGGGAACCACGAAAAGCCGTTGTCTTCACGGATCTTCTTCGAGGTCGTCACCAGCGACAGCAGCCCCATGACGATCAGTATCAGATCGCGCGCCAGGCTTTGGATGTACTGGTGGACACCGAGGATGTTGACCTCGCCCGCGTGCCAGTAGCCGGAGAGCAAGACACCGCCGAGAACTCCTCCGAGGAATACCAGGTTATGAAGACCTTCGATCTTCAGCTTTTCCTGGGACCCGTCGAGCGGCGTGCGCACCGCCTCGGTCTCCTTGCGCCACAGAAACAGATCGAACACGAGGTACCCGACCAGGAGGAGACCAGCGATCACCAGGGTCTCCGGCAGGATCTGGAACGTCCAGAAGAACGGCACACCGTGCAAGAAGCCGAGGAAGAGCGGCGGGTCGCCGAGCGGAGTCAACGACCCGCCCACATTGGCCACCAGGAAGATGAAGAACACGATCGTGTGGACCTTGTAACGGCGCAGCGCGTTGGCACGGATCACCGGTCGGATCATGAGCATCGCGGCGCCGGTGGTTCCAACCCACGACGCGATGACGGTGCCGATCAGGAGAAACAGCGTGTTCAGCCACGGGGTCCCGTTGAACGTCCCGCGCACCAGGATGCCGCCGGACACCGTGAACAGAGCCCACAGCAAGATGATGAACGGAATGTAGTCGACGATGTAGATATGAAGAATCTCATGGAAAGCGTGCTGGCCGTGGGCGAACAGGAACGGGACCGCGAACAGCAGCGCCCAGAAAGCCGACACCTTGGGGAAATGGTGGTGCCAGAACTTCGGCGCCAGAAGAGGAAACAGTGCGATCGACAGCAGAATCCCCACGAACGGGATCGTCGACCACAGCGGCAGCTCCTCACCGAGGGACGGTCCGTGCCCCCCACCGTGCCCTGCAGCGTCCGCTGCGTGCTCCTCTGCTGGAGCACCGTGCGCCTCGACTCCTGTGTCGGAGGCGTGGAGCTGGTCGGCAGTGCTGTCGTGAGCCGGCTCGTCCTGAACCGCCTGCTGCTCGCTACCCTGCGGGACCTGAGCATTCCCGGTCTCTTGGGCCACCACGACTGTGGCCACCAGCACGAGCAGAGCAACCGTGAGTGTCCAAAGATGGCGGGGAGTCCAACGCATGGGCGCCTCCTCAACTCAAAAGCGCGCACAGCATACCATCCCAGACGCGACTGTGGGACCGTCGCCGTCGGAGCATCGCTTTGGTACCAGCCCGCAGCCGCGTTGATCGCGTCGCGCCCGCACCGCGCACAGACAACGCAAGAGACGCTACACTGTCCGGGACACGTCACGCCCAGATCAGGAGGTCACTCATGCGAACTCTCAAGCTGTTTCTCGCCGGCGAGTGGGTCGACGGCGCCGATGTGATCGAGGTCCCCTCGCCGTTCGACGGTGCGACCGTGGCCAGAGTGGCGCGCGGCGGCCCTGCGGAGCTTGCACGAGCTGCGGATGCCGCTGCGCACGGCGCCGCCGCCATGGCAGCCCTCTCACCAGCACAGCGCGCCGACATCCTCGAAGGCGTCGTCGCCGAGATGAGCAACCGGTTCGATGAGCTCGTTGCTGCAGTTTCCTCAGAGGCCGGGAAGCCTGTCACGATCGCAGAGGTGGAGGTCAACCGCTGTCTCGACACCATCACCGAGTCGGCCCACGTTGCCAGGCATCCTGAGGTCGAGGCGCACGATCTCAGGGGGTACGCCTCGGCGCTCGACCGGCTTGCCCTCGTCCGGCGCATACCGATCGGTCCCGTGCTCGCGATCACGCCGTTCAACTTCCCACTCAACCTGGTCGCCCACAAGCTCGCCCCCGCGGTGGCCGCCGGCTGCCCGGTGGTCCTCAAACCCGCCAGCCAGACACCCTCGCCCGCACTGCTCCTCGCCGAGCTGCTGGCCAACGCGGGGCTCCCTCCGGGCGGCCTCTCTGTCGTGCCGTCCAAGGCGTCCGAAGCCCAGGTCCTCGCCGAGGACCGCCGGTTCCATGCGGTCACGTTTACCGGCTCCATGGATGTCGGCTGGCGCCTCAAGCAGCTGGCGTGGCACGCCCGCCGGGTCACCCTGGAGATGGGCGGAAACGCCGCAGTGGTCATCGAGCCCGACGCTGGCGACATCGAGGCCATCGCCCGCGCCGTGGCTGCCGCCGCGTACGGCTACGCGGGCCAGTCGTGCATCTCGGTGCAGCGCGTGCTGGTTCATGCCGACATCGCCGAGGCGTTCACAACCGAGCTCATCGCAGCGACGAGGGCTGTTGTCGCCGGCGATCCTGCGGATCGTTCGACGGTATGCGGACCGCTGATCGACGCCGCCAACGCAGATCGGGTCGAGCAGTGGATCGCCCAGGCTCAGGCAGCTGGCGGAGCGTGCCTGACAGGCGGCACGCGCAACGGCAACGTGATCGAACCCACCCTGCTCGCCGACGTCCCCGACGACCAGCCGGTGGTGGCCGATGAGGTGTTCGGTCCGGTTGCGGTGCTGTCAACGTACGCTGACTTCGACGAAGCGTTGGCGATGGTCAACGACTCACGCTACGGCTTGCAGGCTGGCTTGTTCACCAACGACGCAGCCAAGATCCAGCGTGCCTGGGAGCGGCTCGAGGTCGGCGGCATCGTCAGCCACGGGGTTCCATCGTGGCGAACTGATCCCATGCCGTACGGAGGTGCGAAGGACTCTGGCATCGGCCGCGAAGGCCCGCTGTACGCTTACCGTGAGATGACCGAAGAACGGCTGCTCGTCACCAGGATGTGAGGCGACAGTGCGCATCCCGAGGCCGTTTGATCCGATCGAGGTGCGGGTGCTCGGCGCACTTCTCGAGAAGGAGCAGACAACGCCGGAGTACTACCCGCTGACGCTCAACGCTCTCGTAGCAGCGTGCAAACAGAGATCGAACCGTGAGCCGGTCATGCAGCTCACCCTGGCCGAGGTGCGATCGGCGCTCGAGCGTTTGTCCGAAGACGTTCTGGTGTGGCGAGTCGAAGGGAGCCGGGTGGACCGCTGGAAGCATAATCTCGATCGCCGCTGGCAGCTCGAAGGTGACGAGAAGGCCGTCATGACGCTGCTCATGCTGCGCGGCCCGCAGACCCCCGGAGAGCTCCGATCCCGCAGTGAACGTCTGCGGCCGTTCCGCGATACTACCGAGGTCGAGGACGTCCTGGAGCGGCTTGCGACGAGCTCCGAGCCGATGACCGTTCAGCTACCCCGTCAGCCGGGTCAGCGCGAGGTGCGCTGGTCGCACCTGCTCAGCGGTGAGCCGGTGGAGATGACAGCCGCCACACACGGCACGAGCTCACCAACGGACTCGGAAGCCTCGAGGGGCACGGCGCCCGAAAGCCTGACCGAACGGGTGACGGCCTTGGAAGAGCGCGTCGCCCGCCTCGAAGCTCTGATCTCAAGCCAGCAGCACAGCGGATCTGAAGGTGGATAGCTCCTCGCCACTGCGCCGCTTGCGGCCCCCGCCTCGCCGCCACCTCGTCGTCACCCTCGTGATGCTGACGCTCATCGCAACGCAGCTCGGCTGGTGGGTGTACTACATCCTGCGCGAGAACCGCATCCGCTACGAGCAGGAGCTGGCGAGGCTCAACACGTCTGGCGCCACTGCCGTGGAGCGGATCCGCCGAGAGCTTGTCTGGGCGCAAGGGATCGTCGACACTGCCGCCTGGCAGGCCACCATGGTCGGCAACGCTCCGCCCGCCGCGTTCCCTTTCGAGTCGTTCGCCCTCGCGGACACCACGGCCCCGTGTCTCACTCGCTGGCAATGGGCGCCAGATCGCCTGAGCCTTCACCGGCGTACGGGCGCCGGCTGCCTGGAGGCTGTGGCGTCCCCTACCTGGGTGGACGATCTTCTCAACCCGCCCGCTGGACTGGAGCTGCGTCAGAGTGCTGCTGGCATCGCCGTTGAGTTTCCGCTGCCACGACCGTGGAGTGGCTGGTTCTTGAGCCCGCAGGAGGAGGTCTGGGAGCCGATTCGCAACGGCTATCTCCGGCGCAAACGGTGTGCGATCACCGAGGGCGGGTTCTTCGGCGTCCTCCTCGTCGTCATCCTGGCCCTCCAGTGGCGGACGTACCGCCACGAGGCGAGTCTCAAGCATCAGCACGAGAACTTCCTGTCCGCCGTCACCCACGAGCTGAAGTCGCCTCTCGCGTCCATCCGTCTCGCGCTCGAGACGATCCTTCGCGGCCGAGCCGATGCCACCTCGTCGATGCGCTTTCTCGGCAACGCGCTGCTGGACGCGGAGCGCCTCCAGGGTCTCTTGGAGAAGGTGCTCGAGGTGACTCGCTACGCTCGTGGACAGGGTGCAATCCATCCTCAACATGCGTGCCTGAGCGACGTGGTGGAGTACTCCACCCGGTCGTTTGCCCGACGCACGATGGCCTCCGGTATCCAGCTTGCGCCCGCAATCACCCCTGATATATGGGGTCCGGTGGATGAGGAGGCGTTTCCGATCGTCGTATCCAACCTGCTCGAGAACGCCGTGAAGTACGGAGGAACGCCGCCGAAGGTCTCGATCTCGCTGACGATCAATGGGACGGTGGCGATCCTCGAGGTCGCGGATAACGGCGGTGGGATCCCCGAGGACGACATCGACCTCGTGTTCAACCGGTTCTACCGTGCCGGCGACGAGATGACTCGGACCACGGAAGGCACGGGGCTCGGGCTGTTTCTGGTGGACCAGATCGTCCGCGGCCACGGCGGCAATGCACAGATCGCCAGCACCGGTCCGGATGGAACCGTGGTGCGGGTCACGTTGCCGAAGATGGAGGTTCAACAGGTATGAAGCGCCACATCCTGATCGTGGAGGATGAGGGCCATCTGGCCGAGGCACTCGCCCACAACCTCCAGTTCGAGGGCTACGCCACGACCGTCGCCTACGACGGAGAGGAGGGGCTGCGCGCCGCTCAGAGCGTCAAGTTCGACCTGATCATTCTCGACATCATGATGCCGAAGATGGACGGTCTGGAGGTATGCCAACGGATCCGAGCTGCCGGATCGCGCGTTCCGATTCTCTTTCTCACGGCGCGAAGTGCGGATGCAGACAGGATCCTCGGTCTGAAGATCGGTGCCGACGACTACATCGCCAAGCCGTTCTTGCTGGAGGAGCTCATCCTCCGGATCCAGGGCATCTTCCGCCGTCAGGAGTGGTTCCAGACGCCGCCGGAGGAGCAGGACACCTACACGTTCGCGGGCAATACCATCAACTTCTTGACGTTCGAGGCCACGGCCCAGGGCGAGACGATCCGTATGACCGAGAAGGAGTGCATGCTGATGAAGCTGTTCGTGGAGCGGCAGAACCAGGTCGTCAGCCGTGAGGAGATCCTCGAGCGGGTGTGGGGCTATCACTTCTCCACGTCGTCGCGCACCATCGATAACTTCATCGTCCGACTGCGCAAGTACTTCGAGAGAAACCCAAAGGACCCGCAGCTGATTCAGTCGGTACGCGGAGTCGGCTACCGGTTCACGCCATCCGAGCCCGAGGGGGCGTAGGTGGCTGTCATCCGTCTCGGCCTGTCCGCGAACCGTCACCGGTGGATTCTCGGGCTCCTCCTGGCGTTCAACGCGATCGCATTCGCGGGGGTCGACCCGGTCACTCGCGCCATCACCGCCGTCGCTGCCCTGCTTCTCGTGCTCGAGCTGCGCACCGTACCTGACGTACCGAAGGCCCACGCGATCGCAATCATCGGTACGACAGCGGTTGCGCTCGTACAGCTCGTTCCACTCCCGCACACTCTTCGTGGAGCTCTCCAACCAGGTCTGTCCGAGCTCATCGCGGAGGGGTGGGCGCCGCTGTCCGCCTGTCCCTGGTGCACCCTCTCGACAGTGGCGTCACTGTTCGTTGCCGTGGCGATCGCGCTGACCGCAGCTCGCATGGCTGGGACGCGCAGTGGTCTGCCGACCCTGCTCATCTTCCTCACCGCGTGTGGAGGGCTCCTGGGCATCCTCGGCCTCATTGGCGAGACGGGAACTTCGGGTCAGGTACTGGTCTTCCGCGAAGCCACTCGCGGCGGCGGTCCGTACGGCCCGTACGTCAACTCCAATCACTTCGCCGTGGGCATGGAGCTGACTCTTCCCGCAGCGCTGGCCCTTCTGGCGGTCTCGGTCCGGCATCTGGTTCTGCCCGGGGTGGCGCGCCGCCGCTCTGCCGTGCTTGCGCTGTCTGCAGCGATCGCCTTGACCATCGGACTGGCCGCTCTGATTCGGTCCGGCTCCCGTGGCGGCGTTCTGATCCCCTGTGTCGCTCTGATCCTCACCTTCATACTCTGGCGGCGACCCGACCGCGGCTCGCGCTGGTGGTGGGCTCTGATCCTCGTGCTGATCGCCGTTGGAGCCGGCGTGCTGGCATCCAACCGGCTCCCCGAGCTTCGCGACGAGCTCGCGCAGCTGCTGGTGATCGAAGGAGTGGAGGGACAGGGACGGTGGGACCTGTGGGAGGGTACCGTCGAGCTGGCAGCCAGAGCGCCGGTCCTCGGTGTCGGATTCGGCAGCTACAAGCATGCGACCGGAATCACCAAGCCACCGACAGGGGCCTCTCTGCTCGAACACGCCCATAGCGACTGGCTCGAGTGGCTTGCCACCGGCGGCGCCATTGGCTCGCTCTTCCTGCTCGTCGCAGTCGGCTGGTGCGTCGCCACGCTGCGCCCGAGCCGGGTGCGCCCACTCCGGTTCGAGCATCGGTATCCAAAGGCGGCCGCCGCCTGGGCGTTACTCGCGGTGGCGGCACACGAGCAGCTAGGGTCAGCGCTGCACACGCCCCTCAACAGACTGCTGCTGGCTTGCTGGATCGGCCTGCTCTGGGCTCTATCCAGGCAGACGGGAACGAGCAGAGCTGACCGAGAGCGCTCATCACGACCTGCTCCCGAGCCCCCCTCAGAGCCTATCGCGCTGATCGACTTCACGAGCACCTCACAGCCCGAAGAGACCCTGTCGTCCGACGACAAGGAGATGTCATCAGATGCATGATTCTGAACGGACTGGGTCCCGCAGTTGGCTCGCGGGTACCCGATCATGAAGGCTCAACGCGTACTCCTCACAGGCGCCACTGGCTACGTCGGCGGACGCCTGCTGGCGCCGCTTCTCAACTCCGGACGTGAAGTGCGCTGCCTCGCTCGCGATCCCGCCCGGTTGCGGTCGCGGGTTCCCGCGGCGGTGGAGGTCGTTGCCGGCGACTGTCTCGACGCGGAGAGCCTCACGCCCGCGATGGCTGGGATGGATGCGGCGTTCTATCTCATCCACGCCCTCGGCTCCGGCAGCACCTTCGAGGAGGAGGAGGCTCAATGCGCCCGCAACTTCGCTGCTGCCGCCACCAACGCCGGTGTCCGCCGGATTGTCTACCTTGGTGGTCTCGGCGAGGAGGACGCCCAGCTCTCACCGCACCTTCGCAGCCGGATCGCGACGGGCACGCATCTCAGATCCTCTGCGGCCGAGGTCATCGAGCTTCGCGCCTCCATCGTGCTCGGCCCGGGCAGCCTGTCCTTCGATCTGCTCCGGGCTCTCGTCGAGCGACTCCCCGTACTGATCTGCCCCCGCTGGGTTCGGGTCCAGGCCCAGCCGATCGCCATTGCGGACGTCCTGGCCTACCTCATCGCAGCCCTCGAGCTTCCCAACGAAGGTTCGCGAACCTTCGAGATCGGAGGACCTGACCGCGCCTCCTACGGAGACCTCATGCGCCTGTACGCCGAGCTCCGCGGCCTGCGCCGCTGGCTCATCCCGGTACCGGTGCTGACTCCGTACCTCTCGAGCCTGTGGCTGGGGTTGGTTACCCCGATCTTCGCACGGATCGGGCGCAAGCTCGTCGAGAGCCTCCGACACCCGACAGTCGTCACCGACAGCAGCGCACTGCACGTATTCGACATCAAGCCGATAGGCCTCCGCAACGCGATGCAGCTGGCGCTACGCCGCGAGGACGAGGAGCTCAACGCCACGCGGTGGTCTGACGCGCTGTCGTCGGTTGGTCCAGAGCGATCGTGGGGCGGGGTCCGGTTCGGCTCGCGTCTGGTGGACACCCACTCGATCCGGGTCAACCTGCCGCCGGAGACGGCGTTCGCCCCGATCCGCCGGATCGGGGGCCGTCAGGGCTGGTACTTCGCCACCTGGCTGTGGCATGTGCGCGGCTTTCTCGATCTCCTGGTCGGGGGCGTGGGCATGCGCCGTGGCCGCCCGGACCCCGAGGTCCCCCGGGTGGGCGACACCCTCGACTTCTGGCGGGTCGAAGCGTTCGAGGAGAACCGGCTCCTGCGGCTGTCCGCCGAGATGAAGGTCCCCGGTCGCGCCTGGCTGCAGCTCGAGGTCGAACCGGAGGAGGACGGCTCGAGCCGGATCGTCCAGACGGCAATGTTCGACCCGGTCGGGCTCCTCGGCCTCGGCTACTGGTATGCCCTCTACCCCGCCCACCAGATCGTCTTCCGTGGCCTGCTTCGCGGCATTGCCCGCGAGGCCCAGAGGCTCGCCCGCAGCGGGTAGCTTCGTCTCTACCGCACCGACGGCGCTCGTCGGCATCGCCGCCCAGCCAACCCCGCGGCTACGCCAGGGCAAGCCAGCCCCGGCAGCGGTACGGGTCCCCGCTCCGGATGCCGGTAGCCGGACCCGGACCTCTGAAGCCCCGACCACTGGGTTGACCCGAAAGGCCACTGGTTGTTGACGGGCCAGTACTCGCCGCCGGACTCCAGGCGCCGCAGCACGACGCACCCAGTCGACGCGTGTGCTCCACCACCACTGCACGCCCATCATCCGGGACCGGCAACCGGCTGCGAGCCCGGTTCTACTCCACCGTCACCACCAGATCCTCTGGATGGTGGAACCCTCCATCGGCGATCTCGTCGCCCGAGAACCGCGCCCAGGAGCCGATGTCACGGTGGTACTGCCGCGTCATCCGATAGAGCTGGAGCGCGCTGTTCGCCACCACCAGATAGACCGTGCGCTCCGGGTTCGCGGGGTTCGGGACGACGACGATCAGCCCATCGTCTGGCCTTGCGTACGTCCGGCCCTGCCAACGGAACAGATTGCGCTCCATCTCCACGCCGAGCTCATCGGCCCACCGCTCGACCAGTGCGTTGTCAGTGGCGTGCCCGAGGAGCACGAGGTCGTTCGACGAGGCGAGCTCGCTGCCGAGCTCGCAGTCCTTCACCACCGGCGGCAGGATCTCCGTGTAGGTGTCCGCGAGCACGCGCTGAAAGTCGAGTGCCATGGTGTGGTTGGCATCCACCTGCCGCGATGTTCCGTACACGATCCACAGATCGTGAAAGTCGTCGAGCAGGTGACGCCACACGAAGTAGCGATCGTGCTCCACAGGGACGTCCCATCCCGCGTTCAGCCGAACCAGGCGCGGCATTTCAGAGACCTCGATGGTCACGGTTGTCTGTGCACCCCTCAGCTCGACGGGGTGCACGCTGCGAGTCGTTGCGGTCTCTACCACCACGGTTGTGAACAGCCGGTAGGGTTCTTCCGGCTGATCCACAGTCAGCTGAACCTGCCAGCCGCCATCGACCGCCTCTGCCTTCGCAGACGTGACCAGCTTCGGCAGCCCGGTACGCTCCAGCCACTGCCGTACGAACGCCCCCAGCTCCTCACCGCTGGCCGTCTCGAGCGCCGCGATGATCTCCTCGGTCGAGGCCGCTGCACCCGCAAACTGCTGATGTACTGTGCGCATGGTCTCCAGGAACCGCTCATGACCCAGCAACAGCCGGAGCTGATGGAGCGCAAACGTCCCCTTGATGCGAGGAACCCGGTACGGTCCGTACCGGTCGTAGGCACGATGCGCGTCCACGGCCCGGAGGTCATCCTCCCGGTGCACCGTGTACAGGAGCTGGTTCGTCATCGTGGTCAGCTGGTCACGCAGCTGGTCGTAGGCGGCAGCGTCTCCTTCGGGAAGCTCGTGCAAAAGATCCCAGTACGCCGCCGTGCCGGAGACGAACCAGGCATCCGCGGCGCTCGCAGGATGGACCGTGCCACGCCAGAGCAGGCGTTCGTCGATCTTCAACCGATCGGACACTGCCGACACGTCGAGGTGCGGCTCTGGGTCGGCTTCAGGGGTTGTCCGCTTCTGCAGATTGGCAGTCACGAACTTCGGGCTGGCAGTCGTGTAGCCCAGGCTCAGATGGGGCTCGGCCCCCGAGAGATCGGGCATCCGCCGATCGCCTGGCGCCGGGTACTTGCCACGCAGGGTCACCTTCCCGAAGTGGGCGAGGTAGACCATCTCCTCGGCCATCTCCGAGGTTGTGATCTTGCCGTCGCAGGCGTGAGCCCGGTTCACGGGCGACGATGCCCACAGCTCAACCGCAGCCTGCTGGTCGATCTGACCCGCGTGCTCGCGATAGAACTCATTGAACGCCAGATCACGGTTCCACGGCGAGAACATCAGGTCGTACGGCGCATCGTCGCGTTGCGCGACGTACTCGGTGCGCACCTCCGGATCACGGTTGTTGTTGTTCGCCCACAGAAACCCCGGCAGCCCGAACGGCGCCATATCCTCCGAGGTGCGCCACAGCTTCCACTTCTTCGTACCCAGCAGGAAGATCGCTCCTTCGTCCGTCGTCACATCGGCGACCGGCCAGTCGTTGGTGTACATACCGTTGTTGCGATCGGTGAGGATCTCGACGAGATCGTCGATCGAGTCCGAGTACTGCAGCGCCTTGCGGATCCGGTTGCTCTGCGCGGTTCCGGAGGCGTCGTACGGGGTCTGCGAGACCGTGGTCTCGCCAACCACCAGGCCCGCCGAGCTGATGTAGAAGTCCGCTCCGGAGTGGATGCCGCCCGGAAACGTATGGTAGGCGATGCGGTGGCCCTCGCTCGGTACAAGGTCCATCAGCACGTTCCAATGCACACCGGTGTAGCCGCCCCACATGAAGATCTGTCCGAACACGACCCTGCCATCGGTCGTCGCGGGCCCGGTGGCCACGAACGCGGAGCACTTGTGCGCCTCGGCATCGATCAGGAGCTCCTCCTCGGTCGCAAGGAAGCCCTGGCCCGTCAGGGCGTGGGGCGTCACCCGCATCGCCCGGCGCATCTGGCCCAGATCGACCACCGAGTTCAAGGTCACTGTGTCCAGAAGCTCTGCTGGGCGACCGTGGATCTCGACGCCGGCGTGGCGTACGCCGTCGGCGATCCCGCGCATCTCGGTGAGGTACTCCTCGTCGAACGTGCGCAACAGCATCGCGTCGGTCATGAAGGTCAACGTCCGCCATCCGGCGGCAGGATCTCCAGGGTTCTCCTGGGTTCCGAGCTTGCGCGCGTACTCCGCGATCTCCTCGGCAAGCAGCACGCCGTGCTGGTAACCGCGCTCGTATGGGGCACCTTCGACGTGCACGACGATCCACCCGCGGTCGTCAAACCGGTAGGCGGAGCCGAACCACTGCACGGTCTCCGGCGGAACCCACTCGTCGAGAGTCTCAGCCTTCTCCACCACCACGTCATCGAACCACGCAGTCCCCGTGGCTGTCCCGTTCCGCCCGAGATGCAGACGCACGCGATCCAACCGCTGCGTTGCCACGAACCACGCAGCCACCTCGGTCCAGTCTGAGGTCGCTCCCACCGCAGGTGAGTGGTTGGTGAACGGCATCGAGTCCATGGTCAGACATGCTGGAACGGCCGTCGGGAACCGACTGGTCGGATCCGACACTGCAGCGTCCGTTCGGATCCAGCCTCGAAGTCGGTACAGATGCCCGACCTCGAGCTCGAGCGGTTCGGACTGCACGGTCACCGAACCCGATGACGGCAAGGTGACCCTGAAGCTCGCCGATCCCGAGTGGACCACCTCCGTATCTCGCGCCACCTCCCAAATGGCTTCCTCTCCCGCCTCCTTCTGCACGGTCCAGCCGTCCGGCAGCCAGCCAGATGCAGTCTCGAAACCGGCGTTCACCACCGGAATCTCCGCCGCCTGCGCCAGCACACCACAGACCATCACGCCGACTACCAGCCCCACGCTTCGCGTCATACTCCCTCCAAGCCGCTCACCGCACTGCGTTCGAAACCGCACAGCGGAGCACGCAACGGACAGACTTCCTCTGATCCCCTCTCATGAGCACCTCTGCGCCTTCGCGTCGTTGCGTCTCTGCGTTCTGCTCCTGCCGGGCACCGCCGCAGCTACTCCACGACCTCCAGCACCTCGCCTGACCCGATGCCACCGCCAACGCATCGGCTGGTCACGCCGAGCCTGCCGCCGCGCCGTTTGAGCTGCCAGATCATGTCCACGACCTGCCTGGCGCCGGTGCAGCCCACGGGGTGACCGAGGGAGATGCCGCTCCCCCACTGATTCGTGCGCTCCACCTGCAGATCCGGCAAGAACACGTACGCAGCCGCCAACACCGCAGCGAACGCCTCGTTGATCTCCACGTAATCGATCGCACCAAGGTCCAGTCCAGCCCGCTCGAGCAGAGGCGGAACCACCTTGAACGCCCCTTCGCCCATGTACTCGCGCTCGACACCGATGTTGTGATAGGCCCGCAGCACCGCCAGCGGCTTCAGGCCGAGCTCGGCCGCGCGGGTCGCGCTGGTGACCACCACAGCCGCGGCGGCATCATTGATGCTCGATGAGTTGACCGAGGTGATCGTGCCGCCGTCGCGCTTGAAGTACGGTTTCGCAGCCGTCAGCTCGTCCATCGTCACCGGCCGTGGCCCCTCATCGCGCTCGACGACGGTCAGAGCACCGCGCCGCCCCGGCGCCTCCACGGGAACCACATAGTCCGCGAAGAGCCCCTTCTCCCAGCTCTCTACGGCGTTGTGATGGCTCCGGTACGCCACCTCGTCCTGCGCCTCACGGGTCAGCCCGTACCGCTCGACGATGCGCTCCGTCATCAGTCCCATCAGCTCACCGGAGCCGACGTTGACGTCGGTCAGCGCACCCATGACGCCGTCCACCAGCTTCATGTCGCCATACAGCTGCCCTTTGAGCCGGCCGGTGTAGAGATAGCGGGCAACGTTCGACATCGACTCCACACCACCCGCCACTCCGAGCGACACCTCGCCGAGCCGGATCCGCCGAGTCAGCGAGTGGATCGCAGCGCCGCCGGACGCGCAGTTCTCATGAAACGTCGTTCCCGGCGAGGTCTGCGGCACTCCCGCAAACTCCGCCGCAGACTTTGCCAGGTTCGGCGCCCGGGGGTCCTGCATCACCCACCCGAAGCAGGTGTACTCGACCAGCTCTGGCTGGACCCCTGCCTGCTCGAGCACCGCTGCGATCGCCTGCGTGGCCAACGGCCGCGCCTGGAGGCCCGCCAGCCCTCCACCGATCGCGCCGATCGGGGTCCGTACCGCTCCAACAATCACCACATCGTCCATCGTCATCGTCGCCTCCTCCTGTACTCTGCTCCCCGACGGTCTCTCCTCCGACAGCCCGTCGTGCAACGATCCCAGAGTAGCGCAGACCGGCCCGAACGCACCTGCAATCCTCGCGCGCTACCAGGTGTTCTGAACTCAGAGAAGAGAAGGAGGGTGCATGACGCACACGGCCGCACACCAACACGAAGCCGCACCATCCGAGCGCCCGCAGACGAGGGACCGAATCGAGATCCCCGAGCACTACCTGTGGGACCTCAGTCACATCGCCGCAAGCTGGGACGACTGGCGTCGCGACCTCGACAGACTCCGCGAGCTCATGGACAGATACGCAGAGTACAGGGGCACCCTGGACCGTGGGTCACGCCACCTCGCGGAGGTCTTCCGGCTGTCTGACGAGCTCGGCCAGCTCGCCTACCGCGTCTACCAGCTCCCATCGCTCACGAGTGCCGAGGACACCCGCGACAACGACGTCCAGGCCCGGCTCCAGGAGGTGCAGATCGCCTTCTCTCGCTTCCGTCAGGCCACGGCGTGGTTCACGCCCGAGCTTGTCGGCATCGGCTGGGACACCATGCAGCAGTGGTTGGACAGCACGCCCGAGCTGGAGCCGTACCGCTTCCCGATCTCCGAGGCGTTCCGGCAAGCCGAGCACGTCCTCGACGAGGATGGCGAGCGTCTGCTTGCGTTCTCGGGCCCGTTCCAACGCACCCCGTCGCAGACGTACTCGATGCTGTCGACGGCCGACGTCGAGTTCCCGACCATCACCCGCAGCGACGGCGAGGAAGCCGTGGCGAGCCACGCGGGGATGATGTCGGCACTGCACTCGTGGCGCGAGCAGAGCGACCGCGAAGCGATGTTTCGTGCACACCACTCGGTGTACGACCGCTCGATCAACACCTATGCAGGCCTGTATAACGGCGTGCTGCAGCGTGATTGGTTCTCGGCGCAGGCGCGACGGTACGAATCGTGCCGAGCTGCGGCCCTGGATGGCGACGCGATCCCGGAATCGGTCATGGACACCCTGATCACCACCGTCGCAGAGCATGTCGAGCCCCTGCGTCGGTACCATCGCTTGCGCCGGCGTGCGCTCGGGCTCGAGCGGTACTGCACGTACGACGCCTACCTCCCACTGGTGGACGTCCAGTGGCCGTTCCCCTACGACAGCGTGCAACCGCTCCTGCTCGAGTCGGTCGAGCTGTTTGGACCCGAGTATCGTGGAACCGTCGAGCGCGCATTCGCCGAACGATGGATCGACGTCTACGAGACCGAGGGCAAGCGTTCGGGAGCCTTCTCGGCCGGCGTGTACGGCGTCCATCCGTACATGCTCCTCAACCACGCTGACACCTTGTCGGACGCGTTCACCATCGCCCACGAGATGGGCCACACAATGCACACGGTGCTCTCCCACGAAACCCAACCCTTCGCGACCGCGTCGTACACGATCTTCGTGGCCGAGGTAGCGAGCATGACGGCCGAGAAGCTGTTCGCTGACACACTGCTGACCCACACAGACGATCCGGCTCGTCGCGCCGTGCTCCTGCAGCGTCAGATCGACCACATCGCCGGCTCGTTCTACCGGCAGACGCTGTTCGCCAGCTTCGAGCTCGAGGCACATCGGCTGGTGGAGGCAGGCCAACCGATCACGTCCGAACGGCTGCAGACGCTCTACATAGACCTCCTCGGCCAGCAGCTCGGCGATACGATCGATGACGTCGAGGGAAACCGCAACACGTGGGCCCGGATCCCACACTTCTACGCTTCGCCGTTCTACGTCTACCAGTACGCCACTGCCGAGGCCGCCGCCGAGCTGATCCATCAGCGACTCCTGGCGCCGGAGCCCGGCCAGCGGGCTGCGGCCGTGGAGGTCTACCTCGATCTGCTGCGATCGGGGGGTAACGACCAGCCAGTTCGCCAGCTCCAAAAGGCCGGAGTGGACCTGACCACACCGGAGCCGATGACAGCTCTTATCACCACCATGGACCGTCTCGTCACCGAGCTGAGCGCGGCGTTGGGGGAGCTC
>CAZEJK010000093.1:0-18633 GCA_964512045.1 uncultured Thermoanaerobaculia bacterium | reverse complement strand
GGCGGCAGCTGTGGTCCGCTTTCTTTCGTCTGACGTTGGCGGAGGGCTCGTGGCAACCTCTGGTGGTGGCGCCGGAGCACCTGCAGGCCCTGGTGGATGGGAGCACGCCGGAACGGGAGCTGTTGCGCCGTGCCGGTCAGCACCATGTGCGCCAGGCAACGGCTCCCGAAGCTGCTGCCGACGCGGAGCAGGTCGGGCTCGTGACGCTGGCGGGCGCCGGCCCGGGAGACCCGGGGCTGGTGACCACCAAAGCGCTCGATCGTCTGCGACGGGCCGACGTGGTGGTGTACGACCGGCTTGCCGAGCCTGCTCTCCCCGGTGACTTCGCACCGGAGGTGGAGCTGATCAACGTCGGCAAGACCGCAGGGAACCACCCCTTCCCGCAGGCGCAGATCAACGCCTTGCTGGTACAGAAGGCACGGGAAGGGAAGCGGGTTGTCCGGTTCAAGGGTGGCGACCCACTGGTCTTCGGACGCGGAGGCGAGGAGATTCAGGAGCTGGTTGCGGCGGGGGTGCCGTTCGAGGTTGTTCCGGGTGTGACCGCCGGGATCGCCGGTCCAGCGTACGCGGGGATTCCGGTAACGCATCGACGGGAGGCGGTTCGTGTGCAGCTGGTCACGGCCCACGAGTCCAGCAAGAGCGAGGACCCTCAGGTGGACTGGGAGGCCGTGGCGCGGGATCGGCATATGACCACCGTGGGGTACATGGGTGTTACCGCTCTGCCCAGGGTGGTCGAGCGGCTTCTCGCCGGCGGTATGGATGGAGACACGCCGGCCGCGGTCATTGAACGTGGGACCACTCCGGCCCAGCGCGCGGTGACGGCGCCGCTCGCCGACCTGCCTGAGCGCGTTGCTGCCGTCGGCATCCAGCCGCCGGCCGTGTTCGTCATTGGTCCCACCGTGGCCCACCGCGACGAGTTCGCCTGGTACGAGCGCCAGTCCCTGTTCGGGTGGAGGGTTCTGCTCACAGGCACGGGACCGGCCTCGCGAAGGCTGCAGGGACAGCTCGCGGACGCGGGCGCCGAGGTGGTGCACGCCCCGATGCTCCTCAGGGAGCCCGTGGACGATGGGCTGTCTGCGGTACTGACCGCAGATGTGGGGGATGTGCTCGTGCTGACCAGCGGCGCCTCGGTGGAGCAGCTGGCTGCCGCCTTGCCGAGGGCGGGCCGGGACCTTCGTCTTCTGGCCGGATGTGTGTTGGTGACCGTTGGCGAGGCGGCTCGAGAGCAGGCCGAGACGGTCGGCTGGACGCCGGATCACTGTCTCGAGCCGCTCGATGCCGCCGATGCTGCCTGGGCCCTGGAGCGCGCACTGGATGGGCTCGGCGGCGTACGAGTGATCCGGCCGCGCAGCGAGCGTCCGACGGGTCGATTGGAGCTGGCGCTCGCAGAGCGTGGCGCCGAGGTCGTCCCGGCGGTGCTGTACCGCGAGCGGCCCGTGGAGCCCCCACCCCATGTGGTCACCTCGTGCGAGCGTGGAAGAGTGCACGCGGTGGTGTTCACCTCGCCGGCCACGGTGCGTGCCTGGGACGCGGCGATGCCAGCTCCCGAGCCCACCAAGCAGGGTGCGGTTGCCGTCTGTGTCGGACCCGAGTCCGAGCGTGAGGCGGCGCGCCGAGGGTGGCGGCTGCGCTGCGGTGGCGCGGCGTGCGGCGCGGCCGATGTGGTGGCTCGATTGCGAGAGCTGATGGCGTCGCAGGAGAGCCGCGATGGGTGACCGTCGGCTTTCAGTACGACGCGGCGTGGCGTGGTGGACGGTGTCACTCGTGCTCGCTGCGGTGGCTCTGATGGTGGCCAGCGGCGCGGATCGTTCGGCGGCCGAGACTGCGGAGACCTCCGTCGAGCCGATGCGGTTGGGAGTGATCGGTTTCTACAACCCCCGTCTGATGTACCTCAGATACCAGCCGTTGATCGACTACATGAGCGAGCGCGGGGGAGCACCGTGGCAGCTGGTGATCGGCAAGTCGTACTCGGAGACCGTCCGTGAGCTGCGCGAGGGGACCGTCGATGTCGCGTACCTCGGACCGTTGACCTACGTGCGGGCTCATCATGAGTTCGGCGCGCTGCCGGTGGTACGGTTGAACACCTTTCATCGGGCGTGGTACCGGAGCACCATTGTCGTCGAGGACGACAGCCCGATCCGCTCGCTCGCCGACCTCGAGGGTGGACGGATAGCGTTCGGACCGTTGCTCTCCACCTCGTCGAACCTGGTACCCCGGCTGATGCTGATCGCCGCTGGGGTGGAGGAGAGTCGCCTGCAGGCCTGCCCGTCGTTTCCTCACCACGACAAGGCAGCGCGCGCCGTTCTCATGGGGGAGGTGGATGGAGCTGCGGTCCGTGACCTGGTGGGCGAGCGGTTCACCGAACGGGGTCTCCGCATCCTGGCCCAGTCGCCTCCGATTCCGAACTTCCCGCTGGTGGTCCACCCGGAGCGGATGCCGACCCTCGGGCCGATGCTTCGCCACCTTCTGATCGAGCTTCCGCGCAACGAGGCGAAGGTGCGCGAGCGAATGTCGGGCTGGGACCCGGAGCTGGCGGCCGGCTTTGCAGAGGTGGACGATGCGGCCTACGAGTGCGTCCGGGAGTGGGCGGCCCAGGTGTTCGGGCCGCAGGCGCTCGAGCTGCCTGCAGAGGATCTCCGGGTCGAGTGTGAGGGCTCGAGCTGATGCGCCTCGGGCTGCGAACGAAGTTCTTCCTGTACTCGAACACCGTTGTCGCGGTCACCATGTGCCTGGTGACTGTCCTGCTGATGCTATACGAGCGGAACCAGCTGTACCGCCAGACCGTGAGCCGCGGAGCGGCCGTGGCCGAGGCACTCGCCGTGCCGATCACCAACGCCTTCATGTACGAGGAGATCGGGCTGATTACAGAGTCCGGGATCATTGACAACTACATCGCCGAGCTTCTCGCCTGGGACGAGCCCGGTGTGATTGCTGTGTGGGTGGTGGATCCCGAGGGCAAGATCCTGTACACGAACCGTTGGCAAGAGCTGGGCGATCCGTTCGACCGTCCCCTGGACGTCGAGGACCCACAGTCGGGAGTGCAATGGAGCGAGCGGTGGAGCGCCGAGCTCGGCCGGTACATCGAGGTGCAGTCGCCGCTGAACATCTCCACGCGGGTGTGGGGGACGTTGATCATGGCGTTCGATCTCCCGACCCTGCGCGAGCAGATGGGGAGCATGGTGGTCCAGGCGTTTGTGCTGTTCCTGTTGCTGTCTCTCGGCAACTCGGTGATGACCGCCTTCTACGTGGAGTCGCTGATCCGTCCGATTCTCGACCTGCACCGGCTGATGGTGCGCGCCGGCCGCGGTGACCTGGATGTACGGGTGCAGCCGTCGAGTCGGGACGAGGTTGGTGACCTCGCGGTGGCGTTCAACACCATGGTGTCGGAGCTCGAGCGAGCACGTGAGCTGGAGGATCTCAGACGTGCGCAGCTGGCGCACACGGAGAAGATGGCGGCGATGGGCACCCTGGCGGCGGGTGTCGCGCACGAGGTCAACAACCCCCTGGGTGGGATCCTCACGTGCGTGGAGGCGCTGGAGAGCAGCCCGCAGGACCTCGACCTGCAGGCACGGTACCTGCCGATGATCCGCGACGGTCTGAAGCGGATCGGGCGTATCATCCATAATCTCCTCGATTTCTCCCGTCAGCGGCCGCTGCGGCCGGAGCCCACATCGCTGAACCACAGCCTGCGCCATGTCATGGAGCTCGCGGGTTATCAGGTGCGCAAGGCAGGGGTCGAGGTCGAGTGGGAGCTGTCGGAGCACGATCCCGTGATCCGCGCAGACCACTTTCAGATGGAGCAGCTGTTTCTCAATCTGATCTTGAACTCCGTGCAGGCGATGCCGAGTGGCGGTACCCTGACACTGAGGACCCGCGTGCGCGGGGGGAAGGCCGAGGTGGAGGTGGAGGATACCGGCACCGGGGTGCCCGAGGAGCTCAAGGACCGGATCTTCGAGCCGTTCTTCACCACCCGCGAGGTGGGTGAAGGGACCGGCCTGGGTCTGGCGGTCTCCTACACCATTGTCCAGGGGCATGGTGGCTCGATCGACGTGCACAGCCGCCCGGGCGAGGGTACCGTGTTCCGCCTGGCATTTCCCCTTGAGGTCCAGAGTCGGCGTGGACCGGGAGGAGGCGTGACATGAGCGCGTGCGGCTACCGGATGCTGATCGTCGAGGATGAGCCCATCCTGCGGGTCACCATCGCGGATGCGATGCGCAAGGAAGGCTGGGAGGTGTCGGTGGCCGAGGACGGCGCCGAGGGGTTGGTGCTGTACGAGAGGATGGAGCACGATCTGGTTCTCGCAGACCTCATGATGCCGAAGCTGGGTGGCCTCGAGGTGCTCCGGCGCATCAAGGAGACGAGCCCGGACACCACGGTGGTCATTCTCACGGCCCACGCTACCGTGGATCGAGCGGTGGAGGCGATGCGCGCGGGCGCCGCGGACTTCATCACCAAGCCGTTCTCCATGGAGCAGCTGAAGGTCCGCCTCGGTAACGTGTGCTCCAACCGGGTCCTGCGCCAGCAGAACCTCAGGCTCCAGGAGCAGCTCGAGGAGCGGTACTCGTTTGCCAATATCATCGGCAAGAGCCCCAAGATGCAAGAGGTCTACGAGCTCATCAAGACGGTGTCCAAGGCGGACGTCACGGTTCTCATCGAGGGCGAGTCCGGTACCGGCAAGGAGCTGGTGGCCAACGCGGTCCACTATAACTCCCAGCGGCGCTCGAAGCCGTATATCAAGGTCAGCTGCGCCTCGTTGCCGGAGACGTTGATCGAGTCGGAGCTGTTCGGATACGAGCGTGGCGCCTTCACTGGCGCCAATCAGCGACAGATCGGCCGTTTCGAAGCTGCGGATGGGGGGACCTTGCTGCTGGACGAGGTCGGCGAGATCCCTCTGAGCGTGCAGGTCAAGCTGCTCCGGGTTCTCCAGGAGCGGAGAATCGAACGTCTCGGTTCGAGCCGCCCGCGAGACGTCGACGTGCGGATCATCTCGGCGAGCCTGCGCTCGCTGGAGGAGGACGTGGCCGAAGGCCAGTTTCGCGAGGACCTGTTCTTCCGGATCAATACCGTCACCATCCATCTTCCCCCGTTGCGTGAGCGTACCGAGGACATCCCACTGATCGCACGAGCGTTCATCAAAGAGTTTTCGAGCACGACCGGGAACCCGGTTGAGGAGGTCGCCGACGACGTGTGGGAGGTGTTGGAGGCCCACCAGTGGCCGGGCAACGTCCGGGAGCTTCGCAACGTCTTGGAGAGGGCGGTCCTGTTTTGCAAGAACGGACGCCTGACCCTCGAGGAGCTGCCGCCGCAGCTTCGCCAGGTGGCTGGCCGCAAGGGGGTCCGGCGCGCCGCTGCACCGAAGGTCGTTCCACTCGACGAGGCAGTGCGAGATGCAGAGATTGCAGCGATCCAGAGAGCGCTGGAGGCCTCCGGCGGCCACCGGAGCGATGCGGCGAAGATGCTCGGGATCGCTCGGAAGACGTTGTGGGAGAAGATCCGCAACCTTGGGATCGAGGTGCCATGATTGCAGCCACGATCGGACATACGTTGAGGAGGCGTTGATGTGTCTGGCCATCCCGATGCGACTTCGAGAGCGTGACGAGCTGTCCGGTGTGGTGGAGCTTGACGGTGTCCAGCGGACCATCTCGTTGATGCTGTTGCCTGAGGCCCAGACGGGTGAGTACGTGCTCGTCCACGCGGGGTACGCGATCGCCACAATCGACGAGGAGGAGGCCGAGCAGACCCTCGAGCTGCTGCGGCAGCTTGCGGATGCAGAGGAGACTGCATGAGTGGGCCAGGGGATGGCTATGGCGACCCGCGTGCCGTCCGTGCGATGGTCGAGGCAGTACGGGAGCGGGCAGCTCGGCTGGTGCGGCCTGTCACGTTGATGGAGGTCTGCGGTACGCATACGCATGCCGTGGCGGCGGCGGGCTTGCGGCAGATGCTGCCGGACAGCGTCCGCCTGTTGTCTGGCCCGGGATGCCCGGTGTGCGTGACCGCTGTCGACTACCTGGACCGGGCCGAGGCCCTGTCACACCTGGATGGGACCACCGTCTGTACGTTCGGTGACCTCCTGCGGGTTCCATCCAGCTCCGGATCGCTGGAGCACGCGCGGGCGGAAGGAGGCGCCATCGAGCTGGTGTACTCACCGCGGGACGCCGTCGAGCTCGCCCGCTCGAACCCCGCCGTACGCGTCGTCTTGCTGGGCATCGGCTTCGAGACCACCGCGCCGACCGTGGCGGCGGCTGCTGTCGAGGCGGAGCACGATGGTCTCGACAACTTCCTCGTGCTCGCGGGCAACAAGGTGATGCCGCCGGCGTTGCGCGCGCTGCTCGGCGGCGAGGTGGCCCTCGACGGGTTTCTGCTGCCCGGTCACGTGTCGGTGGTCACGGGCTCCGATGCGTTCTCCTTCTTGGCGACCGAGCACGGAGTGGGTGGCGCGGTGGTGGGCTTCACGCCGACTGACGTGCTCCGGGGGATCCTCGCTCTGCTCGACCAGCAGCTGGTGGGCCGTCCGGCGGTGGAGAACCTGTACGGCCGGGTGGTACGGCCGGAGGGGAACCTGCAGGCCCAGAAGATCCTGGAGCGGGTGTTCGTGCCCGGAGACGCTCGCTGGCGTGGCCTCGGCGAGATTCCGGGCTCGGCCTTGCAGCTGGCGAAGACGTGGGCGAGCTTCGATGCGTACGGGATCCCCGTCGATCTGCCGGAGCCGCGGGAGCCTGCGGGCTGTCGCTGCGGCGACGTGCTGGCGGGCCGGATCACTCCGGACGCATGCCCGCTGTTCGGTGCTGGTTGCACACCGGACTGTCCAGTAGGTGCGTGCATGGTGTCGAGCGAGGGCGCCTGTGCGGCGTGGTACCGGCACGAGCGGGCGGTGGTGTGATGACGAGCGGTGGCCGCGAGCCTCGGATCCTGCTGGCCCACGGGGGCGGTGGACGGCTGATGCGGCAGCTGGTTCGCGACGAGTTTGTTGCGCGCCTCGGCAACGCGTTCCTGGACGCGATGGGTGACGCCGCAGTGCTTCCGCCCATGGGTGCGGGCTCGCCGGCACTGACGACGGATGCGTTCGTCGTGGACCCTCCAGTGTTTCCGGGAGGGGACGTCGGCTACCTCTCCGTATGCGGCACGGTCAACGATCTCGCCGTGGCCGGCGCCGAGCCGCGCTGGCTCACCTGGGCGGTGGTGCTCGAGGAGGGCGTCGAGCTGGAGCTGGTGCGGCAGTGTGCCGCGGGCGCCGCGCGGGCGGCGGCGGAGGCCGGCGTACAGATCGTGGCGGGCGATACGAAGGTGGTGCCGCACGGCAAGGGGGATCGGTTGTACGCGGTGACGGCGGGCCTCGGCACCGTTCCCCCCGGGCGGGAGTGGAACGATGGCCGGGTCGCCGCTGGTGATGTGGTGATCGTCAGCGGGCCCCTGGGGGATCACGGCGCGACGATCATGGCGTGTCGCCACCGGCTGACAAGCGATAGACTGGTCTCCGACTGTGCCCCTCTCGGAGGGCTCCTCGAGTCGCTCGGCGACGAACAGGGCGTGCATGCGGTGCACGATCCGACTCGTGGCGGTCTCCTGGCCACCTGTCACGAGGTGGCGGAGCGAGCCGACGTTCGCATCATCCTCCGCGAGACGGCTGTTCCGGTGCGCGGCGCAGTGCGCGCGGTGTGCGACCTCCTCGGGCTGGATCCCCTGGCGATGGCGTGCGAGGGACGAGCGGTTCTGCTCGTCGAGCCGGGACGAGCCGAGGCCGTTGTCGGCACGCTGCGGAAGCACGCGCAGGGTGAAGAGGCGGTAGTCGTGGGTACGGTGGAGCCGAAGCCGCCAGGCGGTGCACCGGTCGTCCTGGAGACCGCGACCGGCAGCACGCGGCCGCTCGACCTGCTGTCAGGTCTCGACCTGCCGCGGATCTGTTAGCGGCCCTCGAGCCGCGGGTCTGACGGGAGCGAAGTTACACCCCTGTAACGGAGTTGCGTTCCAAGAACGTGACGCTGTCGCGACACGACGCGACCGTGAGCACGGCGCTCATCTGCCAGAAGTGCTGCATGCGAGCGAGTTCTCCCTGCATGAACGGTCACGGTCTGACCTGAGACGGTCTGCTGGTTTCGGTGTACAACTTGGCATCGATATTGCTCAATTGAGTAGTTGCGAAATCATTCGATCGAGTACGATCGAGGGTGGGAGGTCCCGTGATCGCAAGCTTCTTACCGTGGTGGATCTGGATCGGAGTGGCCCTGTTCGTGATCGGAACCGCGATGCGTCTGATCAAGTACGCACGTGCGCCGCAGCACGTCCGGTGGGAGCTGTATCCGGTCGCACACGAGCCGCGCCGGGCGCACGGAGGCTCGTACCTCGAGGAGAAGGACTGGTGGACCAAGCCCCGCAAGACGAGTCTCGTGGGCGAGGTCTCAGCGATGGGAGCAGAGATCCTCTTCCTCAAGGGCGTGTGGGAGTTCAACAGGCCCGTGTGGTGGGGCTCCATGCCGTTCCATTGGGGACTGTACCTGATGATCGTGGCGACCGTAGGCTTCGCGGCTGCGGCGCTCGGTTTGTTGGCGGCGCCACTCTGGCCGGCCGTTGCTGCGGTTGGCGCGGTGGGCGGTGCGCTCCTGGCTATCGGCGCTGCGTACCTCCTCGTCCTGCGTTCGAGCGATCGCCGGCTGCGGCCGTACACGTCTCCGGTCGACCGGTTGAACCTTCTACTGCTGCTGGCGCTCGGTATCCTCAGCGTGGCCTCCGTCGTGGTCCTGGGCGGCGAGACGGTCGTTGGGGCCGTCTCCAGCTGGCTCCGCTTGCAGCCGGTCGAGGCGCCAGCGCTGCTGGCCGCACAGATGTTCGTCGCGGCCCTGTTTCTGCTCTATATGCCGTACACTCGGATGATCCACTTCGTTTCGAAGTACTTCAGCTACCACAAGGTGCGTTGGGACGACGCCCCGTTGACCGCAGGTTCTCCTGCGGATCGGCGCCTGAAAGAGGCGCTTGCCTTCGGCGTGAGCTGGTCTGCCGAGCACGTCGGGGGCCCGACATGGATGGATGTCGCCACCAGCCCGACACACACAAACGACGAGGGAGCGTAAGATGCCGACCCCCGACTTCCAGATGCCGCAAGACATCGGCAGGTTTCTTGCCGACAACGAAGGGCTCGATGTCAACGAGCTGGTGCCGCTGCCGTACCCGTACCACGACTGGGAGGACACGCCGATCCCGAGTCTGACGGATGCGCAGAGAGAGCGGATCCAGGCGGGACCGGACGGCGTGAGTGCCTTGAAGATCGCCAGGCCGGCCAGCGAGGAGGAGAAGGACGAGAAGGTCGCCCAGTTTCTCGTTGGTCTGCGCAAGCTTCTCAGCCGTGAGGACAACTGGACGTTCCTCCAGCCGCTCCTGCTGTCGATGGAGAACTGCGTCAAGTGCCAGACGTGTGCAAGCGCGTGCCCGATCTACACCGCGGCTGGTGAGCTCGAGATGTATCGGCCCACATTCCGGGCCGAGGTCCTGCGCAAGATCGTCGACCGCTACGTCAAGCCGGGTGGCCAGCTGTTTTTGAAGCTGCGAGGCAACGATATCGAGCTGAACTGGGACACCCTGGTGCGGTTGGCGGAGCTGAGCTACCGGTGCACGCTCTGTCGGCGGTGTGCGCAGCACTGCCCGGTTGGAGTCGACAACGGCATGCTGACTCGGGAGATTCGCAAGCTGTTCTCCCAGGAGCTCGGAATCTCGATGGCCGAGCTGCATGACGTCGGCACGGTCAAGCAGCTGTCGACGGGCTCCTCGACGGGTCTGAACCCGGCGGGACTGATGGACGTGCTCGAGTTCGCCGAGGAGGACATCGAGGAGAAGGTCGGCCTGAACCTGAAGATGCCGATCGACGTGGAGGGCGCCGAGTACCTGGTGATGCACAACGCCGGCGAGTTCCTGTCGTGGCCGGAGAACCTGCAAGCGTTCGCCATCATCCTCGAGCTTGCGGGGATCAAGTGGACCCTGTCGTCGGAGATGGTCGGCTATGACTCGGTCAACTACGGGCTGTTCTACGACGATATGCAGTACTCGCGGATTGCCGTCAAGCACTACGAGATCGCCAAGAAGCTCGGCGTCAAGAAGATCCTCGTGGGGGAGTGTGGGCATGCGCACAAGGCGCTGATGCCGATCGCCGATCGGGTGGTGCCGTCGGAGCTGAAGGTGCCGGCGGAGAGCTGCCTGGTGGCGCTCGAGGATCTGGTGTGCAACGAGAAGATCATGATCGACCCGTCTCGCAACGACTTCCCGGTGACGGTGCACGATCCGTGCAACATCACGCGCTCCATGGGGATCAACCTGCCGCAACGCAACATCCTCAAGAAGATCTGTCCGCAGTTCCGCGAGATGACCCCGAGCGGCGTCAACAACTACTGCTGTGGCGGTGGCTCCGGTTTCGCAGTGGGCAACTCGATGAACTTCCAGGAGTGGCGGACGCGAGTCTCGGGTCGGCTGAAGTTCCGCCAGATTCTCGAAGCGTTCTCCGACTCGATCGAGCCCGAGACGAAGAAGTACGTGTGTGCCCCCTGCTCCAACTGCAAGGGTCAGATGCGCGACATTCTCGGCTACTACGATGCGTGGGAGCGGTGCGGGATCATGTACGGTGGTCTGGTGGAGCTGATCGTCAACGCCATGGTCGATGTCAAGGAGGGCTTCCTGGAGTGGGACTTCCACTAGAGCCCGATCAGGAGGGAGGCGACGATGCCACTCCAGGACCTGTTCCGGCCGCGTCACCGGCATAGCAAGGCGGCGGTGCGCAGACAGGCCATCGATGATGTCCAGACGAACGATATCCTCGTCGAGCTGGCGCGCGGCGATGAGGACCTCGAGGTACGGCTGAAGGCGGTGCGTCGTCTGGCCGAGGGCCGTGACCAGGGCCGTCTCAAGGAGGTCGCGCTCCACGGTCAGCATCTGGATGCGCGGCTCAAGGCCATCGCATCCCTCGAGGACCAGCGGGTGGTAGCTGACGTGCTCAAGGAGCGCAAGAACCCCGAGGTCATGATGGCGTGCTTCGAGCGGATCGACGACCAGGGTCTCCTCACCGAGATCGCGAAGGACCCTGCCTACAACGTCACCGCCCGTCGTATCGCCATCAACATGTTTGCGGATCAGGAGCTGCTTCTGGAGCTGCTGCGCAGCCTGAGAGCGCCACTGCTGCGCAAGACCGCGATCGATCAGATCCGTGACGAGGAGCTGCGTGCCTCACTGCTGGCAGCCGAGAAGGACGAAGGTCCCGATGCAGAGGAGCGGATGGACCGGATCCTGGCCATCTACGACCCGGAGATCGTCGCGGAGTTCCTCGGAGCGTTCCGCGACTCGCCGTCGGCGGTGCGGGGTCTGGGGATCATCCTTGCCCGGGGAGGCGACCCGGCGGACCGGGCGGAGGAGATTCTCCGCCGCATCTTGCGCCACGCTCGACCTGAGATGCGTCTCGAGGCAGCCGAGCAGCTTCTGCCCCATGTCCCGGAGATTCTCCCTGAGCTGGAGAACCTTGCCACCAACGATCCGGACCCGATGGTCCGTGATGAGCTCGGAACACTTGTAAACAAGGCCACCCGCGGTACTGAAGGGGGAGCCGATGGCGACGATCTTGGTGGTGGATGACGAGGCGGATGTCCGCACCTACCTGCGCGTACTGTTTGGTAAGCATGGTTGGAACGTGGAGACCGCCGACAACGGAGAGACGGGGTTCGAGAAGGCGAAAGAGGTCCGACCGGACCTGATCTTCCTCGATCTGCTGATGCCCAAGCGGTCGGGGATCATGACGTACCGCCGTCTGAAGAAGGACCCGGAGCTGGTCGATACGCCGGTGGTGATCCTGACCGGGCTGGCGCAGTACAGCTCCTACTTCGGCCAGGATCTTGACGGACTGCCGGAGCCGGAGGCGTTCGTCGAGAAGCAAACAGAGCGGGATGAGCTGGTGCGGGTGGTTCGCGAGCTGCTGGACGGACAGGGCTGATGTCTCCTGTGGTCGGCGGCTCCCGTCGCGCAGAGGCGAACAACGGCCTGCCGATCTCCACCGAGCAGCTGTTCGACCTCGTGCCGAGCCCGATCTCGATCCAGGACCGTGAGTTCCGGATCCTCCGCGTCAACACCGCGTACCGTCAGCTGATGGGCGACAAGGTTGGCCACGAGTGCTTCCGGGTTTGCAAGGGCCGGCGCGAGGTGTGCCTGGCCTGCCCGCTCGCGCGAACGTTCTCTGACGGCGAGATCCACCACAGCGAGGAGGTGGTGCGCACCGTCGACGGGCGCCACATCCAGGTGGAGGTGCAGACCTCGCCGATCCACGACGCGCACGGTGTGATCGTCGGGGGCATGGAGGTGCTCACGGACATCTCGCACACGGTGTCGATGCAGCAGGAGCTGGTGCTCCTCGGGCAGGCGATGGCCGGCATGGCCCATTACATGAAGAACGTGCTCATGGGCCTGGAGGGCGGCGTGTTCGTCGTCGAAGAAGGGATGAGCTCCAGCGACGAGGAGCTGATGCAGGAAGGGTGGGCCATGGTGCGGCGCAACATCGAGCGCGTCACCCGTCTCTCCCGCGACCAGCTGTACTGCTCGAAGCAGCGCGTTCCCGAACGCAAGCTCCTCAACCCCAACCAGATCGTGTGCGAGGTGGCGCGGCTGTACCGAGAGCGGATGACCCAGGACGAGGTGTCCCTGTACGTCCAGCTGGACGACGAGGTCGAGGACTACCTCCTCGATCCGGAGGGGTTTCACAACCTGGTCTCGAACCTGATCGTCAACGCCTTCGACGCCTGCCGTTTCGACACCATGAAGACCGACCACTGGATCAGTGTGTCGACGCTTCGCGAGCCGGGCGGTCAGCTCACCTTGGAGGTCGCGGACAACGGTACCGGAATCCCTTCGGATCTCCACAGCGAGGTGTTCTCGGAGATGTTCAGCACCAAGGGAGCGCGCGGGACCGGCCTCGGTCTGCTGGTAGTTTACCGGGTTGCCACAGCCCATCGCGGGGAGATCTCTGTGCTCTCCGACGACGGCTTCGGAACCGTGTTCACGCTGATCTTCCCGCCTCCCGAAGACGTCGCCTCCATCGAGATGTGCTCGTAGGCTCGATCAGGTTCCAACGCGGCCGCGGGCCGCGACCAAAGGGCTCCTCCGACGGTGCCGGTCCCGCGCCCGCGTAGCTGTCAGCGGTTAGGTGTTGGCCGTTAGCTCCCCCACCCACCCAGTCTCACTCGCAGAACCGACGACGCCGCAGCCCGGCTCCGGTCCTGGCCCCGGTCCCGGCCCTGACAGCCGGATCCCGGTCGTCCGGTCCCCGGCGGATGCTTCGAGTTTTCGAAGATACGGAGTTTTGAGCCGCCAACTCACGCCTCCTGCTCAGGTACACTACGGCGACCGATCAAAGGAGGCGCGATGACTGGCGAGGCGCGGCTGCCCAACGGCAACTGGAGCTGCATCCAACCACGGTGCCGGAGGTGGAGGTGACCGTCGGTACGCTCACTCTGGCGGATGGTACCCGCCTGACCGGCGATCTGTTCGGTGGGCGGACGCCGGTTGGCGGCGAGGTGGTGTTCACCACCGGTATGGTGGGCTATCCGGAGACGCTCACCGACCCGTCGTACCACGGTCAGATCGTGGTGCTGACGTACCCTCTCGTGGGCAACTATGGCGTCCCGACGATGCGAACGGATGTCCATGGACTCCCGGTGGGGTTCGAGTCCGAGCGGATCCAGGCTGCTGGTGTGGTGGTATGGGAGCATGCGACCGTCCCGAGCCACCATGCGGCGACCGAGACGTTTGATGCGTGGCTCCGACGCTACGGCGTACCTGGGATCGCCGGGATCGATACGCGTGCGCTGACAGCGCACCTCAGGGCCCACGGCGCCATGCTCGGCACCCTCGAGCCCGACGGTGAAACGGCGGAGTGGTACGACCCGAACGCGAGCGACGTCGTGGCGCAGGTGACCTGTCCAGAGGTCGTGCGGATGACACCGTCTGCGACTGCCAACGGTGGCAGACCACCGGTGGCGGTGCTGGTGGACTGTGGCGCCAAGGCCAGCATTGCGCGCTGCCTGCTCGAGCGAGGGTTCGAGGTGGTACGAGTGCCATACGACCACTACTTTCTCGACGAGCCGTACGATGCGCTGGTGGTCTCCAACGGCCCCGGCGACCCGCAGCGGTGCGGTGCGGTGATCCGCAATATCGAGCGGGCATTGGCGCTCGGCAGGCCGATCCTCGGCATCTGCCTGGGCCATCAGCTGCTGGCACTGGCGGCGGGAGCGGACACGTTCAAGCTACCGTTCGGGCATCGCAGCCAGAACCAGCCGTGCCTCGAGACCGACGGTGCCCGCTGTGTGATCACCTCCCAGAACCACGGCTTCGCGATTCGCCGCGAAAGCCTGCCCGGCGGTTGGAAAGTGTGGTTTACGAACGCCAATGATGGCACGGTGGAGGGGATCCGGCACACCTCACGACCGTTTTACGGCGTGCAGTTCCACCCGGAGGCAAACCCCGGTCCGGTGGATGCCGCGTGGGTGTTCGACGAGCTGCTGGCAACCGTGCAGGGGGGTGGACGATGAGCCGGCCCGCCGTGAGCTCGGTGCTGGTGCTCGGTAGCGCGGCGCTCAAGATCGGCGAGGCCGGGGAGTTCGACTACTCCGGCTCGCAGGCGATCAAGGCGCTGCGCGAGGAGGGCCTCCGTACCGTCCTGATCAACCCGAACGTCGCGACGGTCCAGACCTCCGAGCAGCTGGCTGACGAGGTCTACTTCGTGCCGGTCACGCCGGAGTTCGTCGAGCAGGTGATCGCGATCGAACGGCCTGACGGCATCCTCCTCGGTTTCGGCGGGCAGACCGCGCTCAACTGCGGGGTGAAGCTCTACGAACGGGGCGTGCTCGAACGCTACGGCGTGCAGGTGCTCGGAACCCAGGTCGAGACGGTCCTCGACACCGAGGACCGGAGCCGTTTTGTGGCCCGCCTGGACGAGATCAGTGTACCCACGCCGCGCAGCCGGTCGACCGGCTCGGTGGAGGAGGCGCTGGCGGCTGGCGAGGAGATCGGCTTCCCGTGCATGGTGCGGGTGGCGTTCGCCCTCGGTGGGCTCGGTTCTGGCATCTGTACGACCCCCGAAGAGCTACGCGACGCAGCTCAGCGCGCATTTGCGCACACCGGCCAGTTGCTGGTGGAGGAGTACCTGGAGGGGTGGAAGGAGATCGAGTACGAGGTGGTGCGCGACGCCGCCGACACCTGTCTGACCGTGTGCAACATGGAGAACCTCGACCCGATGGGGATCCATACCGGTGAGAGCGTCGTGGTGGCCCCGAGCCAGACGCTGGACAACCACGAGTACCACCTGCTGCGTTCGATTGCCATTCGTGTCATCCGGCATCTCGGTGTGGTCGGAGAGTGCAACATCCAGTACGCCCTGTCGCCGTCGGGCGATGGCTTCCGGGTGATCGAGGTCAACGCACGCCTGTCGCGCTCCTCCGCTTTGGCCTCCAAGGCCACCGGCTACCCGTTGGCCGCGGTGGCCGCGAAGCTGGCCCTCGGCAGGCGACTGTCGGAGATCGAAAACGCCGTGACCCGCACGACGCGCGCGAGCTTCGAGCCCGCGCTCGACTATGTCGTCGTCAAGGCGCCGCGCTGGGACTTCGCCAAGTTCCGTGGGGTCTCCTCGCGGCTCGGCTCCGCGATGAAGTCGGTGGGCGAGGTGATGGCAATCGGCCGCCGGTTCGAGGAGGCCCTGCAGAAGGCGCTGCGGATGACGGACACTGGCGCCGAGGGTGCGGTGCTCAACCCGCAGGTGGCATCCGAGGATCTGCGGACGTTGCTGGCCGAGCCCACCGAGCGCCGGATCCTGGCCGTCGGTGAGGCGCTCGCTGTGGGGATGACCATCGATGAGATCCATGGCATCACCCACATTGACCGGTGGTTCCTGGCGAAGATCGCCAACCTGGTGGAGCTGGTGGAGCGGCTGCGGGCGGTCGACGCTCCGGGGCCGAGCCGTGCGCTCCTGCTCGAGGCCAAGCAGCACGGCTTTTCGGACCGGCAGATCGCAGCGGCGATGGACACGGAGGAGGACACCGTCGCCGGCTGGCGACGCCAGCTCGATGTCCGGCCATGCGTCAAGCAGATCGACACCCTGGCGGCGGAGTACCCGGCGGCCACGAACTACCTCTACCTGACATACAACGGCAGCAGCGACGACGTGGAGTACGGCGCGGAGGGGAGCGTCCTGATCCTCGGTCCCGGCGCGTACCGGATCGGCTCGTCTGTTGAGTTCGACTGGTGCTGTGTCACCGCCGCGCGGACTCTGCGCGAGCTCGGCTACCGCACGCTGATGCTCAACCACAACCCGGAGACCGTCTCCACCGACTTCGACGAGTGCGACCGGCTGTACTTCGATGAGCTGTCGTTCGAGACGGTGACGGAGATCTATGAGCGGGAGCGACCGCTCGGCCTGCTGCTTTCGGTAGGCGGGCAGATCCCGAACACGCTCGCAGTCCGCTGCGCGTCGGCAGGGATGCGTGTCCTCGGCACCCGGCCCGAGGACATCGACCGTGCGGAGAACCGGCATCTGTTCTCGTCGCTTCTGGAGTCGCTCGGTGTGCCGCAGCCACCGTGGCAAGAGGTGACCTCGGTCGAGGGAACGCTGGAGTTCGCCCGCGAGCACGGCTACCCGGTGATCGTGCGGCCGTCGTACGTGCTCTCCGGGGCGGCGATGGCGGTGGCGGGCACCGACGAGGAGCTCCGGACCTATCTGGGGAAGGCGGCCGACGTGTCGCCGGACCACCCGGTGGTGGTGAGCCGGTTCATCGAGAACGCCAAGGAGATCGATATCGACGCCGTCGCACGCGATGGTGAGCTGGTCTGCTGGGCGGTGTCCGAGCACGTCGAGAACGCCGGCGTCCACTCCGGGGACGCCACGCTGGTGCTGCCGCCGCAGCGCACCTACCTGGAGACGATGCGCCGGATCCGGCGGATTACCACTGAGGTGGCGCGCAGCCTGACGATCCATGGCCCGTTCAACATCCAGTTCCTGGCCAAGGACAACCGGGTGATGGTGATCGAGTGCAACCTCCGCGCCTCGCGGAGCTTTCCGTTCGTCTCCAAGGTGCTCCGCCACGACTTCATCGACACCGCGGTGCGGGTGGCCGTGGGCCGGCCGGCGCCGGTGCAACCGGGATCGTTCCTCGAGCTCGACTACGTCGGGGTGAAGGCGCCGCAGTTCTCGTTCACCCGCTTGGAGGGCGCCGACCCGACCCTCGGCGTGGAGATGGCCTCCACCGGTGAGGTGGCGTGCCTCGGCTGGGACTTCGACGAGGCGTTCCTGAAGGCGTTGATCGCCGTCGGTTTCCGCTTCCCGCTCGGCAAGGTGTTGCTGTCCACCGGTCCGGTGGAGAGCAAGGCCGCCATGCTCGAGTCGGTGCACCGCCTCGCGGCCACCGGCGTCCAGCTCGCCGCCACCGGCGGCACCGCCCGCTTCCTGGCCGAGCACGGAATCGTAGCCGAGACCGTCCGCTGGCCGCTGGACGGCGGCAGCCCGACCGCCGTCGATCTGATCCGCTCCGGCGAGCTCGACCTGGTGGTCAACATCCCGAAGGACTTCGAGCGCCAGGAGCTGACCAACGACTACATCATCCGCCGCGCAGCGGTGGACTACGGCGTACCCCTGCTCACCAACCGGCAGCTCGTCGAGCGCCTTGCCGAGGCCCTCCACCGGCTCGATGTCAGCGACCTCGCCGTCCGCAGCTGGCGCAGCTATCGGCGCGAGTGCTGAGGAGAGCAGCGGCACGAGTCATCATTGGCCGACGAGGCGGTCGTCACAGGTCATCGTGCCGAGAACCGGTCGGTCTCGGTAAGCTACCCATCCAGCGCGGCGGCCAGTGCGCGGTCGAAGGTCTTGATCTCGGTGACCGAGTAGCGGCGACAGATCGCCAGGTGGATGAGGTCGCGGGCGCCGAGCTGAGGGTTCGCTTCTGCCAGCACGCGTGCGGTCTTCACGTCGGCCCCGTCGATCGGGTGAATGCGCGGGATGCACGACTCGGCCAAGGTCAATGCTGCGTCGAGGGTCTCCCAGCGGGCGACGGGGATATACGCGTGGAGGAGCTCCTGAAGCACCTCGGCCGACGTGCACAGGTCGCTGCGGTCCTTCGCCATGGCGGCCTCGAAGAACGACCGCGCCTCGTCCCGCAGAGGGTGGGGGCGACCGACCGCATACATGATGACGTTGGTGTCGACGAAGATCATGTCGCGCTCCGTCCCCGAGCCCTGGACTCCTCGATGACTGCCGTGTGCTCCTCCCAATCGGGCTCCGACCCCAGCTCCCGCTGGTCGCACTCCGCGAAGAAGGCGCGGAGATCGTCGATCGAAGAGAGCCTTGGATGCTCTGCTTCCTCGAGCCGGGCACGTGCCGCGCGCCGCAGCCAGGCGCTCAACGATAGACCTTCGCGCGCGGCGGCCTGCCGAAAGACCTCGCGCTCGAGCTCGTCCATAACGATCTGCACTCGAGTCGACATGACATACTCCAATTACTCATACACATTTAGTATAGGTAATAGTGACGTTTCGCGCAACTGTGGAAGTGTGGACCCGACACCGGACCAGCTCATGGGTCAACGAAGCGGTGTGACGAAGCCGTCGGGCTTGATGGTCAGCAGCGAGCAC
>CAZEJK010000092.1:3216-18711 GCA_964512045.1 uncultured Thermoanaerobaculia bacterium | reverse complement strand
CCCCGCGCGGGGGGCGACAGCACCCACCGCACCGTCAAGCCGGATGCGGCCAGTTTCAATCCGCGCCCCCGCGCGGGGGGCGACGTGTAGTACCAGCGCAGCTTCGGATCACTGTTCCAGTTTCAATCCGCGCCCCCGCGCGGGGGGCGACTACAACGCCGACAATCTCACGCCAGAGGCGATCGTGTTTCAATCCGCGCCCCCGCGCGGGGGGCGACTCTATCTATTCTATGTCTTTCTCCTGCAGAGCTTCTGAGCGCCGGAGCGCGGACGTGCATCTTCCCCTTTGTTCGGATGTCCGTTCCATAGCTCTCACTCTTCGAAACATGTTATCAATGAACGTGTTGCGGTGACCGCGAGCATCCCAGGGAAAACGTGGTTGCTTGGGGTTCGCGGGCTAGACGACAAGGGGGTCGTCAAGGTCCCGTGTCGGCTTGGTTCCATGATGCTCGACTCGGGTCTTGTACGACGCTCCAAGAAGGTAGAAGCGAAGACTGTCCTCCTCTGGTTCGAACTCGTCGAGCAACCGTAGCTTGAGCCGAGTCCACTGGTCGGGATCGACGACGCACTCGAATACCGAGTTCTGGACACGCTGACCGTAGTCGAGGCACGCCTTCGATACCCGGCGCAGCCGTCTCCGCCCCCTCGCCTCTTTCGTCGAAACGTCGTAGCTCACAACAACCATCATCGCTGTCCCCCTGAGAATCGAGACCTACTTCGAGATGAACGGAGCGTACGCATCGAGATCACCTCTCAGAAAGCGAGCGAGCAGCATCGCCTGAAGGTGAGGAACCATCCCCATGGTGGTCTTTTCGCGGAGAAAGGGGTGAACAATCTCCGTCTGCTTCCTCTCCTGATATGCCACCAGAACTGTCTTCCGGGTCTCGTCATCCATCCACACCGCCCCGGTCTCGGATATGTCAAATCCCTTTGGACGCACCTGACCTCGATTGATCAACGAAAGCCCCAACCGGTCGGCTATCGGCGCCCGCAGCTCCTCCATCAGATCGAGAGCAAGCCCGGACCTCCCGGGCCGATCCCGGTGCAAGAAGCCCACCTGAGGGTCCAGACCCACGGTCTCGAGCGCCGACGCGACATCGTGCATGAGGATCGTGTACACAAACGAAAGCAGAGCGTTGACTCGGTCTGTGGGTGGTCTTCGGTTCCGCCCGTTGAACGGAAACTCCTCCTTGGCGCGAACGATCAAGTGCCCGAAGACGTCAAAGTAGATGCGTGCCGCGTCACCTTCGATCCCTCGCACCTGATCCAAGCTCTCCGCAGTCTCCACTCTCCTGACACAATGCGCCAGGCTGTTGGCTGCCCCGCGAAGCGGGCTCTCCTCCTCCCTGTGATGATCTCGCAGGGCGCGCTGAACCACCGTTCTCGAGTTCACGATCTTTGCCGCCACGATAGCCCGCGCCACCTCGCGGGAACCGTCGGGGTCGTCCGCACGACGGAACTGCTCACGACGGAGAAGCACATTTCCAGAAACAGGTCCTTCAACTCTCGCCAGAAAACGACCCCGCTCGGTGAGAAAGGAGATCCCAACGCCAGCCTCTGCGCACCGGGCCATCAACGCCGGACTACAGGAGACCGTACCGAAGCACACGATCCCTTCCAACCGATGGAGCGGCACGCGCAAGCGAGTCTCGCGCTCGACTTTGACAATCGCCGTCTGTCCTTCGGTAGCCACGTAGGCGCCCTGAGTCGTCACGTACAATGTATTGTGATGGCGTTTCACTCGAGGTCCTCGTTGTCTTCAAGAGCTTCATCGACAGCCCGTTGCAGATATCGCTTACTGGATCTCCGGGTCATCGCCCGCGGCATGCAGAGTGGCTCCAACGAGCAGCTCGTACACTTCGGCTCTCGTTCGGCGCGAGGGGTCGTGCCCGAACGGAACAGCTCATGTAGTCGCTCGGCCACCTTCTCAGTCGCTGCGCGCAGCTCTGCATCGAACGTGACTGGGGTTCTCCGCTGCGTACGCCCGTAGAACAAAGCGCCTTCGTGGAGCGAGAGATCCAACATCTCCTCGAGACACATGGCTTGGGCGCATAGCTGCACCTGATCAGCGTTTCCAGGCTTCGGCTTCCCTCGCTTGTACTCGACAGGAAAGGGCCGCCAAAGCCCATCCAGGTTCTCCAGCCGGACTCCCGTGTCCTCCGACGGCCCTGCCTTGTGGAACTCAACGACGTCCGCACGCCCGGAGACACCAAGACGGGCCGACCGCAGCGCGAGACCGCGAACGATCACCAGATCGCCGCGGCACTCGCGGCGCGGAGCAGTCTCATCAACCCGATCGTGAAGCCACGTTCCTTCAAGGGTCAACGAGTTGTCACGCCAGATCTGCTCGACGTGAATCAGAGCGGCTTGGCGTTCACAGAACGCGAGATGCTGGAGCCCAGAGAGCGGCAACAGCTCGTCATCGCTATCCATCAGGCTGTGACCTTCTCAGACTAGACGCGTTCGATGACCTTGACACCGGGAATACCACCTGTGGACGGCACCGACACGCGATAGTCACTGAAAGTCCGTGGTGCTTCGTCTGAAACTCGGTCTATCTTGACTTCATCGAGGAGCTTATGTGATGGCATCGAGCCAAGCTGGCTATCGTGCTCGAACACGATCAGCTTGCGCGTCGCCATTGACCCAGCCGGTCGTGCCGCGGACTGATCAAACTGAAACGCATTCTCCAACGACTCCCACAGCAGCTCGAGATCCTCCGTCGAGAACCCGGTGCCCTTCTCACCGTCCGCGAGGAAAGGGTTCACGAACCCATGGGCTCGGTAGACCGCATACGGCACGGTGAACTTCCGACCCATTGTTCGTTCTTTCTCGAGATCACGCTCGTTGGTCACAGAGCTGCGCGTGATCGAGTGCTCACTCGCCACGATTGGGTCGATGGAACGCGCGAACGACAGCTGAACCGGCCCACGGACCTGACCGCAGTTCACCTCGGTGCTCATGACTGCGCCGAACGTGCGGATATCGTAGAAGTTGTCGCACATGAACTGGGTGACAGCTCTCGCCTTCTCCAGGTCCTTCGGAAGCTTCTTGTTCACCGGTTTTTCGCCAACTTCCTCGTACGCGCGCAGATGTGTCCTGTTGAGGACAGCGTGGTCGGAAAAGTAGATCTCGTGGGGTGGAGTGTTGTTTCTCGTCATCGCCACGTAGTTGCGGACCTTCCGCTTCAAGCACACGTCCGTCACCAGGCCTTGGCCGGACTCAGGGTCGACACGGGGCAGATTGCCGGCGTCTGGATCACCGTTTGGGTTGGCGTCTTTGACATCAAAGATGAAAACAAAGTCGTAGCGATTCATCGATCCTCTCCCTCCTCTGGCGTTTCCACGTCAGCGTCGTGGTTGCCGTTCTTCTTCGTGTAGAAATCTTGCATCTGGTGGTAGTACCCGATGGCAAACAAGCCCTGCTCAGCGAGATCGAGCCGGGCGGGAAAGTCGGAGATCGGCTCCAAGATCTCTTGGACCAACTGCTCTCGCCTCACCTTCCTGCCTCGATCAAGCTTGGCGATATGGTGTTGATAGGTGCGCAGCAAGCGCGGGAACGCGCCTCGGGGGTTTGCGGACGCCGAACCGTAGAAGCGATCGCGGATCGTCGCGTTCAGGCTACTGCCGAGCGCATCTCCCTGTGTCTTCTCCAACGCTGCGAACAGCCGCCCCAGGCGGTAGGCTGGGTCTGTTCTATCTCGGTCCAATCCCATATTGACCTCCAACCCTCGGTTTCGATTCAAGTACCCTTTGATCACGCACGCACGTGCGTAGTTCACCGTCGCATCGAGACGGATCCTGCGGAGAACAGCGTTATACAGCCCACTCGGGTAGTCGATCCCCGTTATGACAGATCGAAGCAAAGGACCGGCGAGCACCGGCGGAATCTCCTTCGTTTCTCGTGCGGTCTGCTGGAGTAGTAGCCAAAGTGATGGGAACTCCGGGTCGCCTCGACGCCCAATACCTGATGGGCGCCGGAGCACCCGAATGTCCTCGAAGTGACGCCACAAGTTGTTGAGGAGAGACTCGATCGTGTTTTGGTGGAAAAACCGCACCGACAAACGAGCCGCATTTGGTGCAAGGCCGAGGAGACAGAACCGTGTGTTCTCTTCGGACGCAAGACTGCCGTAGCGTTCGCTTCCGGCGCGAAGCGCCTTCAGAAACGCCTCCAACTTCTGTCGCAGCCCCTCATCCTGAGCCTCGTCGTCGACCGCCAACGAGCCCCAGCCAGCCAACAGCGGAAAAGCCTCTTCCGTGAGAGTGGGATGCTCTGTCCAGAACACCACCGTAGCGTCGGCCAGAGACAGCCGGTGGCGTGTGCTCATTGGCCCGTCGAGAAGGGCGTTGATCGCGCTCGTATACCGGTAAGCGGACTGCACCGAGACCGGAGCATTCTCGCTCTGTTCCTTGCCGTACGACTCGTACGCTCGTTCATTGAACCCTACGATCACACCGCCCGTGGTCTGGCCGCCGCGAACGCCTTTGATCTTCGGATGCGTCACCGCGATCGTGTCAGTCTCTCCGCTGATGAGGCACTGACCTGTGGGGCCAGCCGTCGAGCGTCCGACCTGTCCGTCCCACCACCGGGCAACTCTTGGGTCCTGGTGGACATACCCCGTGTCTCCGAGGATCTGGAACACCCCGAATCCTGTGCTCAACTCTGAGAGAGCATCGTGCTCTGATGCCTTCTCGGGCTCCCAGGTCCCCAGGAAGCCGCACACCGCATCAAAAGCGGGAGTGTCAATCTCCCGTCGAACAGAGAGATGTCGTTCGCGAAAGGCCTCAAATGAGTCCCGCGTGCGTTCAGGTTTTGGATCATCAACCTTGAATCCCAACATGTACGCAGCGTTATCCCAGAGAAAGCCTGGGTTCAGGCCGGAGCCCGACGGTTTGGTACTGCCCGGCACACGGACTCTTCGCGATCTCAGCTTCCCATCGACCGTCTGCCGAGCATCTTGAATCTCAAACAACCGCCCGTCAGGGTGGAGTACGACGACGAACGATACGCGCTGGACGCTGTACCCGAACGGTGCTATGCCGTACTTCGGCTCTCCTTCGAGACGGGCGTAAAGGTCGTGAAGTGCTTGTAGAATCATCGCTCACCTCACGCCAGCGCCTGCTCGAACAACGGTACCTCAAGGACGCCATCCTGCAACGTCGCACGGAAGAAGCGTGGCTGCGCCTCGACGCGACGGCCGGTGTTCGAGTCGACAATCGGACCCTTCTTTGCCGGCACAAACGCGATGTCGTGCAGCATGTACCCGAGCTCTTTCGGCCCCTGAAGCTCGTCGGGGGGCGCCGGAAACCCATCGACAAGCTCGAAGTCCGCAGGAAACTCCCGACAGCCCAGGTACGGATGGTGAAAGTACTGGCCGCGAGCGGCACGACGTTTGAACATCTCGAGGTGCTTGGCCTCCGGGGCCCTCAGCACCTCTCCGTTGCCTCCGTCGGGATCGAGCACCTCGACGTGAGCCTCAATCCCGTAACAGACATCCCGCAAAACCATCGCTGCCCGTTGCTGCCGCACCTCCGATACCGCGACCCCCAGTGCACCGCTGCCGTTCTTCATGGCTGCGTTGGCGCCAGAGGACCCTTTTACCGGGATCTTGCAGGAGATCTCGTTGCGTCGGATGTTGGAGAACCGGATCGGCCTCAGAACATGAAGCCTGTCAACGACCCAACGCATCTGCGGCTTCCAGTAGATTGCCTCCAGAATTCCCCGCGCCGCAGACGGGGTCATGACGTCGTAGGAGACCCGCTCCACCTTCATCTCTGGACGGTTGAACGAGGCAAAATCGCCCCAGACTATGAGCTTGATACCGTACGCCATACCTCCTCCCTTTCACACATTGAGGAACGAGTGCTGCTCGCCCTCGAGGCACAGGCCTGTCTCAGCCGAGTACAGAAGCTCCGGCGACACCAGAATCGGATACCGATCGCTCACGAGCTCGATATCACCACGCGCCACGTGCTGCGACCACTGCCGCTCGTGGACGCTCACCGTGTACTTCTGTAGCTGCCGCAGCAGATCGCGACCCGGCGTATCGAACCTCTCCCGAAGACGATCGCACAGCCTACTTGCACTGCCATCCCATGGCACAATGACTGGCTTCGTAGGAGACTCGATTAGACGAAACGCAGCGGCTGCGGCCGCGAATGAAAACGAAAAAGGCAAACTGCGATCTCTTAAGATCTGGAACGCTCCCAGGATTTGCTTCTTGTCCCAGCTGTCCTCTCGCTGCCAGTAGTAGAGACGAAAGTAATGCTCCACCGCATCGAGCCCGAGAGGATCGTCTCGGTACAGCTCGAGGATCTGCGCTCCGCACCCCGCTGTTTCCGCGAAGTAGCCGCGGGAGCCTTCACCCTCAGGACGGTATACATAGACGTGACCGAGCTTCCCAGGGCCCAGCGAGGCGTTCCGATTGCATCGTCCTGCCGCTTGAGCGATCGAGTCAAGGCCCGCAAGCGCCCTGTACACCACTGGAAAGTCGATATCAACGCCAGCCTCGATCAGCTGGGTCGAGATCACGCGACACGGCTCCCCGGCATCGAGCCGGCGGCAAATCTCACGAAGCACCTGGCTTCGGTGCTCCGGACACATTAAAGCGCTCAGGTGAAAGTGATCCGAATCTGAACCGCCCAGCGTCTCGAAGAGGTCACGAGCCTCGCGCCGGGTGTTGACGATGCAAAGCGCTTGCTCCTCATCGAGAAGGCTTTCGGCGAGCTCGCTCTGCGTCAGCTCCCCGGCATCGATCACCTGCGTACGCTGCAGCTGCAGATAGAGCGCCGCCGGATCCGTGATGATCTCTCGGACGCTCTGCAGCCCGATCGGAAAGTCGTCGCGCCGATGCACGGCGGGTTGGGTGGCCGTGCAGAGGACGATGGAGCTGCCGTACCCATGCGCCAGCTCATCGAGGGCTCGGAGACATGGATGGAGCAGCTCCACGGGCAGTGTCTGAACCTCGTCAAGGATCACAACTGCGTTCGACAGGTTGTGCAGCTTCCTGCACCTAGAGGTTCGGTTGGCATACAGCGACTCGTAGAACTGAACCGACGTCGTCACCACTAACGGTGCATCCCAGTTCTCAGTTGCCAGCCGGCTTCCAGTGGACTCGATGCCCATATCGAGGTTACTGTGATGCTCGAGAACAACCTCGGCCACCCCTCGATCAACTAGCGGCTGGAACACCTCCCGAAACACCGCGGCGTTTTGCTCGATGATGCTGGTGAACGGTATGACGTACACGACTCGCCGAAGGCCGTGAATCGACGCATGGCGAAGAGCGAAAGCAAGAGAGGATAACGTCTTGCCCCCTCCAGTCGGCACGGTTAAGGAAAACAGCCCCGGGGGATTGTCGGCGGCCTCGACACACTCACGAAGGACGTCCTGCCGCTGCCTGTTGATCTGAGAGTTCGACGACGAGAGCTGCGTCATGTGCTCCTGCAAGCGGCGCTCCATCTCCTGAATGACGTTATCCGGGTAGAAGGGCCGCTCCTTCGCTCGCTCCGGAGCCATGAACTCCTCCGTGTCGAGGAAGTCGGCATCCGTCAGGCACGAGAAGAGCATGCGTACGAAGAACGCGATTGTGAAGCAATCTATGTTTGGGCGGCTCTTGAGCTGCATCGGCGGCTCCAGCCGCGGGAGACTCGGGAGTACTGTCTGCTCGTGTCGCCACCGAGGCAGTTCCCGCTTTTGAAGTCGCGCCTCGAGACATGGACCCTCACTGCGTCCATCCAACAGGCCTGAGTGGTGGCCCGAAACGACGTAGGCCAGAAGGTGCCCATGCCCGCCCAGAACCGCCACAGCATGCCGAGCGCCAGCCGTCGTGTGATCGATGCGTCCCCGTTGCTCGAGGGAATGCGAGTCTCCCAGATACGATCCAGCGATGTATCGCTGAAACTCCTCGGAGTACTTGCCCAGATCATGCAGGAGACCTGCGGCACGCCCCCACTCGCCGGCGCCAAATGCGGACGCGAACTCCTCGGCGCGCTGCGCTACGCCATTCAGGTGGTCCGTCAGGCTTTGCCAGGCTTCTGGGGGTTGATCGGGCAAGGTGTGTGCGTAGAACTCCATAGACTCTCCTGTGCCTGCTAGGTCACGAAGCCGGGCTTCGGCGTGGACGTCAGTCGACTCGATCGTTTCATCTCAGTTTGTCATCCAAGGACACGACCTCATCTGTCACTCTGGGTTTTTCTCCTCTTCTGCGTGCGCGGCGAGGCCGTGGTGGTGGAGGTCGCGGACCATGGCGACGAGCTCGGGGGGCTCGAGGGCACGGACGTTGCCGCCGAAGGAGGCGACCCAGGCGGCGAGCTCGGGGAGGCCGGCTGCGTCGAAGGTGACGCGGCAGCTGCCGTCACCTTGCTGGTGGAGCTTCTGGGTGCGGTGGTAGCGCCGCTCGGTGGGCAGGTGCGCCACTGGCGGCCTGAAGCTGACGACAACGCGGTGGATGGCGCCGTGCCAGACGCGGAAGCCGCGGCCAACGTAGCTCTGGAGGTCGAAGTCGGGCTCGGGCTCGAACGTGTCGTCGAGCAGGGTGACCGTGCGGATACGGTCGACGAGGAACTTCCGATAGTCGGTTCTGAGCTCATCAAACGCGATCAGATAGAGCGAACCATCGACATACCAGAGGCCGTAGGGATCGACGGTCCGTTGGAGGGTCTCCTGACGGTGCGCGGCGTAGTGCAGCAGCTGGACCTTCCGATGGTCGCGGATCGCCTGCTCCAGGTGCTCCAGCTCGGAGCGCTGGCCGGCGTAGTCGCCCGCTGCCGAGACGGTGGCGAGCAGACCGCCGCGGAGCTGGTCGACGTAGGCGCGAGCTCCTGGGCCGAGCATCGCTTCCAGCTTCGAGCGCAGGCGCACGAGGGGCTCGGCGAGCTCCGAGCCCCTGAGCGGGGCCATCGCCTGCTCGGAGAGCAGCAGCGCGATGATCTCGGTGGGCTGGATCGGCACCGCCGGTCCGCCTTCTGATGGCGACAGCAGCCGCCAACGCCCGTCATCGTCCTGATACAGCGGAAAGCCAGCGGACTCCAGCGCCTGCAGGTCGCGGTAGATGGTGCGCACACTACCGAGCTCGGCCACCTCCTCGTGGAGCTCGGCCGCGGTCCGGCCGTAGCGGCTGGACTCGAGCGCGCGGAGAATGCGCCACTGTCGGATCAGCTGGTTGCCTCTGGGCACCCTCGACTTCCCAAGAAAATGTCAGGATTGTCAGAAAACGTTCGTTCCTTCACCACTCTCAACATTAGCACAGGTTTTGCGGTGTGCAACGGCGACGTGGGTGATGGCGCGCAGCGGCATCCGCACCCGATGAACGGTACCGGACGGTGGTCCCGGATGACGGGCATGAGGTGACCACGGAGCGTGCGGGTCGACCCGACGGGTCGGGGCTTCGTGCTGGGGTGGATTGGGGTTCATTGGGAATACCGCGGGGGTGAGCAAGCAGTGGCGTTGCGGGTCAGAGCGGCGGTCGGGGCTTCGGGATTCCGGGGCCGGCTTCCGGCGTCCGGGGCCAGGGCCGGGACCGGGTGGCTTCGTTGCATGGCCCTTCAGACGCGACTGGGAGCATACCGCCCATCAACAGCCCCGTCATCTCGACCGAGCTGTCGTGGCATTGCAGATGGTGTTGGAGCACACTGCGTCACTGACGTCAGCGGAGAACCTGGCGAGCGGAGAGATCTCGTGGCAGAATCCTTTGCCACGCAACATCTTGCGGCCCCGGACCCGGTCAACGGCCCCGGGTCCGGGACCGATGACCGGGGCCGTATACCGGGTCCGGGAGGCCATCGTTCTCCGGCGGGATCTCTCCGCTCGCCAGGTGCTCGGCGGCTGCAACAAAGTCGTGTGATGCCGGCACGGAGATGCCCCACGAAAGCTCGGTCGAGATGACGTGGTGAGCCGGTATGCGGGGGGCTCTGGACCTTCGCTCATGAACCGCCCACCGCGGCTACGCCGGGGCACGTGCTCGCGGCGTGAGGGGCAATCGGCACGACTCTGTATGGCAGGATCGACGACGCAACAGGCCGGACCCGGATCTGGTCCCGGCGCCGGACCAGGCTCCGGCCATCCGGAGCCCGGCCCGCGGCCCCCGGCGAGGCAGCTTTGGGATCGAGCTTCGTTCAGCCTCCGATGAGCTTGTAGGTCATCGCACAGACGCGATCCATCAGCGCAACGGCCTCGTTGGCCTTGCGCCGATCGATCGCGTCGATTTCGGCGAGCATTGCCAGAGCCACCATGGTTTCCTTGGCGGAACCGTAGGCGACCCGACGGAGGTGCTGTCGGTCCTTGCCGGTCCGGCCATCGCTTTCTGACAGGCTCAGCGGAACGCTCGAGGCACCGGACGGTTGGCCCGGAGTGGAGGCGGCCAGGAGCATGTGATAAGGTTCACACGGTGGCCGGGGCCACCAAACTCTTCTGTGAGGTGGTGGGGATATGGCACGTGTCGAACCGTTCCGGGCATGGCGCCCGAAGCCCGAGCTTGCAGAGAAAGTGGCCAGTCCGCCGTACGATGTGCTCAACTCGGAGGAAGCGCGCGAGATGGCCGCGGGCAACCCGTTGTCGTTTCTGCACGTGAACAAGCCGGAGATCGATCTGCCGGAGGGCACCGATCCGTACGATGACGCGGTGTATGAGACGGGCGGCGCCAACCTGCGCAAGCTGATCGATGACGGCGTGCTGTCTCGCGATCCACGCGAGTGCTACTACCTCTACCAGCAGCAGATGGGTGACCACGTGCAGATCGGTGTCGTCGCCGGGGCGTCGGTCGACGAGTACGAGGCCGACATCATCAAGAAGCACGAGCACACCCGTCGCAAGAAGGAGGACGACCGGACCCGGCACGTGGATGCGCTGAACGCCAACACCGGTCCGGTGTTTCTCACCTACAAGGCAGACAGCACGATCGACACCCTTGTCGGAGAGATGATCCGGGGCGAGCCGGAGTACGACTTCACGGCCCCGGACGGCGTGCACCATACGTTGTGGGTGGTCTCCAACCGGGTCGAGGTGGCGGCGTTGCAGGAGGCGTTTGCCAACATCCCGGTGCTGTACGTCGCGGATGGTCACCACCGTTCGGCTGCCGCGGTGCGCGTGCGTGAGGCACGTCGTGCCGCCAACCCGGACCATACCGGCGAGGAGCCCTACAACTTCTTCCTTTCCGTGATCTTCCCTGACAACCAGATGATGATCATGGACTACAACCGCGTCGTGCGGGATCTCAACGAGCTGACGCCGGAGGCGTTTCTCGAAGCGGTTCGAGAACGCTTTGACGTGGCCCCGGCCGAGGAGCCTCGACCTGGCGAGCGGAAGAGCTTCGGGATGTACCTCGGTGGAACCTGGTACCGGCTCACAGCCCACGCCGACATCGTTCCGGAGGGTGATCCGGTGCGCTCGCTGGACGTGGCGATCCTCCAGGACCAGCTGCTGTCTCCGATCCTCGGGATCGGAGATCCACGCGCAGACGAACGGATCGACTTCGTCGGCGGAATCCGTGGTCCGGAGGAGCTGGTGCGTCTGGTGGACTCGGGAGACTGGGCGGTTGCCTTCACGGTGTACCCCACCTCCATCAGCCAGCTGTTCGCGGTGGCCGATGCGGGCGAGGTCATGCCGCCGAAGTCCACGTGGTTCGAGCCGAAGCTGCGGTCGGGACTGATCATCCGCCCGCTCGAGGACTGAGCATCCGACCCGCCATGTGGCGGGCTCGAGGACGAAACGGAGACCTGCCATGAAGATACTGATCTCAGATGCGTTCGATCCCAACCTCCCCACCACCCTGGCTCGCTTCGGCGAGGTGACGGACGACACCAGCCGTCTCGCCGAGATGGACGTTGTGCTCGTGCGATCGAAGACCAAGTGTACGCGTGAGTACATCGACTCCGCCCGTAACCTGAAGCTCATCATTCGCGGTGGGGTGGGTCTCGACAACATCGATGTCGAGTACGCCCGCTCGAAAGGGATCCAGGTGTTCAACACGGCGGAAGCCTCGTCGATCGCGGTCGCCGAGATGGCGATGGCGTTGATGATTGCGGTGCCGACTCGGATCGTCGAGGCGCATACCTCGATGCACGAGAAGCGCTGGGCGAAGAAGGAGCTGAAGCGCACGGAGCTGAACGGCAAGACGCTCGGTCTGATCGGCGCCGGGATGATCGGCTCGCAGGTGGCGCAGCGGGCGGCCGCGTTTGGGATGCGGGTGATCGCCTACGACCCCCTGCTGCGGCGACATGATCAGGTGGAGCTGATCGGCGACATGGACAGCTTCTACGCGCAGTCCGATTACCTCTCGTTGCACGTGCCTCTGACCGACGCCACCGCCGGCATGATCAACGCGGAGTCGATCACCAAGATGAAGGACGGTGTGGTCCTGGTGAACACTGCTCGCGGCAAGTGCGTCGTCGAGGAGGCCGTGGCGGCGGCGCTGGCGAGCGGCAAGATGCGCGCCTACGCAACCGACGTCTGGTACTCGGATCCACCGGACTTCGAGTCGAGCCCTCTGTTCGGGGCTCCGAACGTCATCATGGCGCCGCACATCGGGGCATCGACCAGGGAGAACATGCTGCGGATCGGCGATGTCATCGTCCGTATCCTCGACGACTTTGCGGCTCGTCAGGTCTGAGCTCGAAGGAGGAAGCTGTGAGCAAGGTTTGGAACTTCTACGCTGGTCCGGCGACGTTGCCGGAAGAGGTGCTGCTGCGGGCCAAGGAAGAGATCCCGAACTGGGCGTTCACGGGGATCTCGGTGATGGAGACGTCGCACCGGTCGCCCGAGTACGATGAGGTCCACCACCAGGCGATGGATCTCTTCAAGGAGCTCCTCGGGCTCGACGATGACTTCACCGTTCTGTTTCTCGGCGGCGGCGCTTCGACCCAGTTCGCGATGCTGCCGATGAACTTCATTCCTGCCGGTGGCTCGGCGGACTACATCATTACCGGATCGTGGTCGAAGAAGGCGATCAAGGAGGCGAACATCGTAGCCTCGGGGCGAGTTGCCGCCACCACCGAGGACGAGAGCTTCATGCGGCTGCCCAGGCAGGACGAGCTCGATCTCGACCCGAACGCGGCCTACGTTCACCTGACCTCAAACAACACCATCGCGGGGACGCAGTTCCAGGAGTTTCCGGACACTCGCGGGGTCCCGATGGTGGCGGACATGTCATCGGATCTGCTGTGGAAGCCATTCGACGCCAACGCGTTCCACCTGATCTACGCCGGGGCACAGAAGAACCTCGGTCCCTCCGGTGTCACTGTGGTGCTGATGCGCAAGTCCTGGCTGGAGAAGACCAACACCGGGCTGCCGACGATGCTCGCGTACACGACCCACTCGGACAAGGACTCCCTGTACAACACGCCGCCGTGCTTCTCGATCTACATGGTCCGCAACGTTCTCGAGTGGGTGAAAGCCCAGGGAGGTCTTCCTGGGATGGAGCAGCGCAACCGCGCGAAGGCTGATCGCCTGTACGGTGTGATCTCGGGACATGGCGACTTCTACCGCTGCCCGGTCGAGCCGGCCAGCCGCTCGATGATGAACGTGGTCTTCCGGCTGCCGTCGGAGGAGCTGGAGAAGAAGTTCGTGGCCGAGGCGAAGGCCGCCGGCATGCTCGGCCTCAAGGGCCACCGCTCGGTGGGCGGCTGCCGTGCGTCCATCTACAACGCCATGCCGCCAGAAGGCGTCGAGGCGCTCGCGACCTTCATGGAGGACTTCGCCAAGACCAACGGCTGATCTCGCCGTCTATTCGGTGAGCTTTTACGGGCGGGCCGAGCACCTCGGCCCGCCCTTTCGCGTCTGAGTCCCACGGAGTGTGAAGCTCTGGTTCGCCATTCTTCTCGTAGCGAAGGGGTTCATCCCCCCCGCGCTGGCGTCTCGGCCTGCGTCGTCGCAGGGGAGTCGCCGGTGCTTCCACTGCCCATCGGGCGCAGCCCGGGATATGGCGTCCGGTCGCGGTAGAGTATCCAGAAGCAGAGTGCGAGGATCACGGCTGAAACGGCGTACGCGTACGGCGGTAGCTCGGCGATCGGGACGTCGAGTCGACCTGCGCTGATCGCCACCGCGTTGTTCAGGCCGTGCCAGACCATCGCCGGGAAGATCGAGCCGGTGAGCAGGGTGGCGGCCGCCAGCAGGATGCCGAGAAACAGCGTCGGCACGATCCGGTACAGCGACATGTGGAACAGGGCGAACACCGCTGCGACGACCAGACAGAGGCTCACCGGTCGCAGCCGGCGGTGGAGGCCGTGCAGCAGTGCGCCGCGGAACGCGATCTCCTCGAAGATGCCGGGGAGCAGTGCGACGAAGATGAGGAGGAGCCATAGCGGCTTGTCGGTTGGAGCGATCCCTTCCGACATCGACCGGAGCATCTGCTCGGGCATCGGGATCACGAGGTTGGCGAGCTGGAAGAGGCCGATCCCGGTGACGAGACCGGCCGGCGCGCCGAGCACGGTCGCGACCCACGCCGAGGGGCGTGGTGCGCGCAGCGCGAGGACGGTGCGCAGGTCGAGGCCGAACCGCCGGATCAGGAGGATGGAGCCCGCACCCATCAGGAGCACGACGTTGAGCAGCACCTGCCGCTCGAGCGACTGCACGGCCTCGATGTTGGTGGCGGCGACGAAGATGATCACCCAGATCAGGGCGAAGAACAGCGGCACGGCCTGAGCGAACCGCTCGAACGGGGTGCCGAGGCCGGAGTCGCTCTCACTCGGGCTGATGAGCCGCTCCGTGGACAGTGACACCAGCACACGACGCACCACTGCCACCGCAGCTGCGCCGGTGATGATCCAGCTGACGATCAGGAACGGCCAGTCGAAGGTGCCGATGAGCAGCTCGCGGATCGCCACGCTGGTGTTGGCCAGCGGGACCACCACGATCGCCGAGCGGAGATCGATCCCGGGGAGCACCGCAGCCATCGACAGCACGAGGCCGATCATGAACACCGGGAAGAAGTAGAGCTGAGCCTCCTTGTACGTGCGAGCGATGCCGGAGGTGAGCAGCAGGACGGCTGCGACCAGCGCCGCCGCCGGCAGGAGGGTGATGAGCATCAGCCCCGCGCTCAGCCACGAGACCTCGAGAGCGAAGCTCTCGGGTGTCGGGATGACTCCGAACCCCACGTACACGAGGAGGTTCGCTACCTGGATGACGGTGATGATGATCGCCACAGCGAGGATCGACAGGAGCTTGCCGGTGACGATCTCGGTGCGCCCGACTGCGGTGGTGAGCAGTGTCTCCAGGGTGCCGCGCTCCTTCTCACCAGCGATCGAGTCGGTGGCGATGATCGAGCCACCGGTCAGGATGAACAGGATGGCAAGGGCGGTGACGAACTTGCCGAGACCGGCGCCGGTCACCTCCGCTTGTGAGGCGACGTCAGCGGTCGAGACGGCGCCGAGCGGGGTATCGGCGTCGGCCAGCTCGTGCTCGGCGAGGAGGAGCTGGCGCCGGTGCTGACGCTCGTCGGCGAGCAGGTCCGCGAGCTTTCTGGCCCCGCTGCTGGATGGGTCGCGGTCGCCGCGGTACGCG
>CAZEJK010000092.1:0-3206 GCA_964512045.1 uncultured Thermoanaerobaculia bacterium | reverse complement strand
TCACGTTCGTCGATCTCTGCCTCGTCTACTGCCTGTGACGCGTCGGTCTCGTCGTCCACCGGACGGGCTGCGGCCTCCTCGGCGGTCAGCGCGTGCACGACGAAGTGCAGGTCGCCCGCCGCGAGCGCGACGACCGGGTCGTCCACGACCACCTCCTGGAGCTTGAGGTGCCTGGGTTCGTCAGCAACCGGAGCCTCCGGTGCGCTGTTCTGGGCCGCCTGCGCCTCGCTGATCAGCGAGCGTGCCATGTCCGCAGCAGAGCCGGTCACGGCGTAGGAGTAGGTGGTGGCCTCGAGCTTCTCTTCGCGACGCTCCTCCATGTAGACGTTGATGAACAGGATGAACGGCATCACCGCAAGCGGCAGGAGCACCGAGAACACGATCGTGCGCCGATCACGGATCAGCAGCCGGAGCTCGTGGCGGAGCAGCGTCCACACCAGCGGCCAGCGCAGCGAGGTCATGCCGCCCCCTCGTCGCGAACGAAGTGGACGAAGATGTCCTCGAGGTACCGGTGGCCGGTGTGCTCGCGCAGGCCGTCGAGCGTGTCGCACGCGAGGATCTGGCCGCGGTGGATGATCGCGATCCGGTCGCACAGCTTCTCCGCCTCGCTCATGATGTGCGTCGAGAACAGCACGGTGCGGCCGTCATCGCGGAGCTCACGGATCACATCCTGCATCTCGAGGGCCACCAGGACATCCAGGCCGACCGTCGGTTCGTCGAAGATCAGCACCGGCGGATCGTGCGCGATGGTGCGCGCGATCGAGATCTTCTGCTTCATGCCGCTGGAGAGCTTGTCGACGCGCGCGTCAACGTACTCGGCGATGCCGAACCGCTCGACGAGCCTGTCGATACGGCTGTCGAGCTGATCCGGCGGGTAGCCGTTGATCTCGGCGAAGAAACGGAGCGTCTCGCGTGCGGTGAGGCGCGGGTAGAGTGCCGTGGAAGCGGAGTAGAAGCCGAGGTTGCGTCGCACCGCTTCTGGGTCGGAGCTGACCTCGTGCCCCATGACCTGGGCGCTGCCTTCGGTCGGGCGGAGGACGGTGGACAGCATCCTGAGCGTGGTGGTCTTGCCGGCGCCGTTGGCGCCGAGGAGCCCGAAGACCTCACCGGCATGCGCCTCGAACGAGATCTGATCGACAGCGCGGATCTGCCCGCGTCCCTCGTCGGCGAACGTCTTCGTCAGGTTGTGGACTGCAACGCGGACCTCAGACATCAGCTTCCTCCCGTGGTGGCATCGCGCTTCGAGCCGAGCAATCTGTTGCGGATCAGCTGGAGTAGGTTCCCTTCATAGGAGCCGATCATCACGTCTTCGAACTGGAGCACGCGGGTGGCGAGCCACAGGATAGCGACGACGAGGACCGCGGAGACGGCGAACGTGATCACAGTCAGCAGCGGTTGGAAGGTGCCCACCAGCGCGCCCTTGAACAGCAGCATCAGGTTTGCGACCGGGATCCACGCCAGGGTTGGCGTGAGCTCGGCATCGGGCGATTGCAGCAGCAGCATCGGTACGAACAGGATCAGGTAGAACGGAGTGACCAGCGACTGCCCCTCCTTGAACGTTCGGGCGAACGAGGCCAGGAGCATCATTCCTGCCGCGGCGAACAGCGCCAGGAGGATGCACCCCACGGCCACGAGTGGCAGCGAGGCGAGCGGAATCGTGAACTCCACGGCGTCTCCGTCGCTCATCAGGGGGGCGAAGATCGCGCTCATGGACACCACCATGGCGGTCAGGTTCAAGAGCGCCGCCACTGCGCCGAAGGTGGCCACGTACAGGTACTTGGCGGTGACGACGCTGGTCCTGGATGCGGCGGTCGTCATCAGTGTTTCCCAGGTGGAGCGTTCCCGCTCGCCGGCGGTGGCGTCCACCGCAGGGTAGAACGAGCCCAGTGCCACCATGATGATCAGAAACAACGGCAGGATGAGGCTCATCATGAACGCCCCCATCTCCCGCTCGGAGGCGCGGTTGTCACGCTCGATCGCGAACATCTCCCACCGGGCATCGCTGATGCCCGCGTTGCTGGCCACCTGACCGAGCCAGTCGGAACGGTACTCGCGGAGGATCCGCTCGAGGCGGTCCCGAGCGGCGATGCTGCGGTCCTTGGAGCCATCGTAAGCGATCTCTGCGGTGTAGTTTGCGACGCCGGTCGTGCCGTGTGGAACCATCGAGATCTCGAGGACCGCATCGAGTGTGCCGTTGCGGAGCCGATCGACCGCCGCCGGGGCGCTGGTGGCCGGGTCGGAGTCGGCAGAAAGGAGATCGACGCCGTCGTGGCCGGCCAGGGTCGCCTTGAGCTCGGCGTGCGCCGGTGGCACCGTCGCGAGCTGCACTCTGGAGATCATCCCTTCGGTCGTGCCGGTCACGAAGCTGATGCCGGTGAACATCACCCACATCAGCACCGGGTAGAGAAACACGGGGATGAGGATCGAGTTGAAAACGATCGTGCGCTCGCGCAGGGCGGCGCGGAGCTCGCGGACGTACAGGACGCGGACGTGTCGCCAGTTCAACAGAGCCTCCTGAGGCGTCGGGGTTCAACCTGCTACCGAATGACGGCGGCTTCGATGCAGCTAACGGAGCTGCGGGGCTTCGAGTTCGCTGGAGTCATCGCGTCAGCCGGAAGTAGAGCATGGCGCCGAGCTTGACCACCGCCATCACACCGAGGACCGCGAACAGGTCATAGCGTACCTCGCCGGTCCGGTGGAGATCCCAGAGGATCATCGCGCCGAGGATGATACCGCCGACGATCCCGGCAAGGCTCGTCGACCGCAACCGATGGTCCAGAAACCGTTCATCCACGTCGGGCTTCCTCCTCCTGCCAGAACAGCTCGTCCGTCGCACAGCCAAACACGCTGGCCAGCCGCAGGGCCAGCGGTAGGCTCGGGATGTACCTGCCGCGCTCGATCGAGATGATGCTCTGTCGGGACACGCCAGCCAAGCGACCGAGCTCGTCCTGGGTCCACCCCCGGGCCGTGCGGCGCTCGCGGACGGAGTTGCGGATCTGCTCGGCCATCGTCCTCCTCGCCTGGACCGTCTTTGTCTCACGGAGGGTACAGCGGGCGCCCGGGGGTGTCAAGCGTGCTTGACAGGGGCGGGCCCGCCGCGACGGAGGACCGGCACATCTTCGAACAGACGGAGGATGATCGCCGGGGGCCGGATACCCGGGATCCGGCTGTCGGGGCCGGGACCGGGGCCAGGACCGGAGCCGGGC
>CAZEJK010000091.1:0-18858 GCA_964512045.1 uncultured Thermoanaerobaculia bacterium | reverse complement strand
TACCGACTAATACCTTACACCTACGCGGGCGCGGGACCGGCGCCATCGGAGCATCACTTTGGTTGCGGCCCGCAGCCGCGTCGGCAGCGCTCTGCGATCAGTTGCAACAAATGGTTGTCCCAGCCCTCAGTCTATGACCCTCCCCCAGCTGAAGTGCAGGCCGATGTCGGGCGTGTTGTCGAAATTGAAGAGGTTCTTGGTCAGGCCAACGCCCCAGGTCCCGAGGGCCGTATCCCATTTGACGCCTGCCGTCAGCTGGACCTCGAGCTGCGTCAGCTCCGAGTCGATCAGGTCGCGCAGTGGATGCTCTGCCGACAGTCCTTGGAGGAAGAAGCGGCTGTTCTTCGGCCCGCCCCAGGAGTGAATCCACGTCACGTGGACGGCCGGGAGCAACGGAACGTCGGTCCCTTTGCGAAAGCTCGTGGCCTCGAAGTCGCCGGCGTGCACCACGGCGGCGTTCACGATCAGCGCGTCCCGACTCCAGCGACGATCCGCCGTGAGCTGCAGGCCGACATCCCAGGAGCCCGAGGACAGGGCGTCCTCGCTGCTCGCCAGGGGTGGCTTGACGGCCAGCTCGGCCTCGAAGCGCCAGCGGCCGGTCGAGGGGAAGGTATACCGGCCAAACAGAAATGGGTCGCCGAAGCCGCCGTCGGAGACACCGTCGATCGCCTGGGCGAAGACCTGACCCTCGCGGCCGATGACCACCTGGGTCTGGTCGCGCTCGACGAAGTTGCGCCCCTGCTGACTGAAGTCGGTGAGGTCGTGGAACCCCTCGATGATCCCGTCCAGGATGCCGCCAGAGTAGCGCAGGTAATGCAACGTCGCGCCGACGTCGATGCGGTCGGTCAAGCCGTAGTGTGCCTTGAGCTCCAGGATGTCGGTCTCAATGTCGATGAAGAAGCCGTGTCCCGCCGGCATGGCGACGATGGCCTCGGCGTCGGCCTGATCCAGCCGCCGGCGGACATCGTCGGGCCGGGTTGTCGCCAGGTAGTCCTCCACCGCGTCGCTGACCTGGAAGTTGTTGACCTTGGACAGGTGCAGCTCGACTCCCCAGCGGCCCTGGCCCAACGACATCGCAGGGCTCGGCGCGAAGGTCAGCACGAGGAAGCTGGGGAAGGTGAAGTCACGCATCCGCATGGGGATGCCGGTCGGGTGGTCGCCGACGTGCAGCACCTCCTGGGCCCCCAGTGGCCAGGAGGCAGCCAGCACAAGACTGCAGCAAAGACTCCTCAGTGGCGGTTTCATGTCCGCAGAGACTCCTGACGAAATGGTACCTGAAGGAAGGAGTGGAAGGGGAGGGGAGATGCTTGCCGTGGGTGGCGCCTACTGTATTCCAGGACGTTGCCCTGGACGACTGACACCTCGAGATCCAGCCACCGCGTGGATTGGTGGATTGGTGCCATCAAGACAGGTGCGGGCGCACGTTCACTCGAGCTGGCCGGATGCTTCTCTCTCAGTACGCGTCGCCGCGGGGCAGGATGGCGTACACATAGAGGACCTCTGCTTCACGGTCTGGGGTGGCGAGGATGCGCCAGTTGCCGACTCGGATCCGAACATCGCCCTCGAGCTTCCCGGTGAGCGGACGAAGCCGGGGGTGCATGAGCGGTCGTTCTTCGTCCTCGATCTCGTGCAGAGCGTGCTTGATCCGCCGCCGAGTGGTGGCGTCGAGCTTCAGGTACTGCTTCTCGGCGGCGGGCTTGACCTCAATCCGCCAGCTCATCGAGCGACTTTCCTGGAACACTCGAATGGACCTCTGCCTTGCCGGCAGAGATAAGCTCGACCCACTCCGGCCTGGAGAGCAGCTCGAGCGTCTCCGTGTGCCGCTCGATGTACTCGTCGATGAGCTCCGACAAGATCTCCTTCATCTCCTTCTTTTCAATGTTGGCGATGATCTTCAGGGTGTCGCGCTTGTCGGCAGGAATCCGAACGGTTGCGGTCTCCATGGCGCTCTCCTCGTGACGGCATCAGTCTCCTAGTAGCTTGAGCGCTCAAGCGCCTGGTGTCAATAGCCGGTGGTTTCGAAGAGCGCTGGGATCCGGTTGTGGCGGCCCGCGTCCCGCGGGCCGGGTGGGTTGGTCACGGCGGGGCCTCCGGTGAGTGCGAGCCAGCCTCGAAGCTTAGGGCTCGCGCAGAAGTAACTTCGGCGTATTCGCGCTCAACTGTGCCACAGATTTGGTTCGCCCGATCGAACGAAACCGCAGGCGTAGCCTTGCCTACGTTGAGGATTTCGTGAGTGAGGGCGGGCCGGGGCCGAAGATGTGCTGCAGGTGAGATGCGAGACGTTGGAGTTATTTCTGCGCGCGCCATTAGATACCTCGGCAATCGGATGGACCCAGTGCCAACTGGGCACGGCGGCGATGCTCAGGCGAACACCTTGACGATCAGAATCGGCAGGTCGGTGGCGTCGGTGGTGCCGTTGCCGTCGGCGTCGGGTGTCCCGCCGGGGTCGTAGCCGGGGTCGTCGCAAACGTGGATGATCTCTGCGACGTCAGCCGCGTCGAGATCACAGTCACCGTCGGCATCGCCACGACGACTCGTCGCGAGCATCACGCTGTTGGAGAGCTCGCAGGTGGCGCCATCCAGGTTCGTGGCGGTGGCGCTCAGCCAGGAGCCGGCCCTGGCCTCGGCCCAGGCTCTGGCCATCCGGATCCCGGCCCGCGGCCGCGTTGGTTGCCGTCGTGAACCGGACTCAGCTAGACTAAGTCCAGGAGGGATCATGGCCCAGGTGAACATCCACGAAGCCAAGACGCATCTTTCGAGATTGCTCGACCGGGCTGCGGCGGGGGAAGACATCGTGATCGCGCGTGCCGGCCAGCCGGTCGCGCGTCTGGTCCGCCTGGCCGAGCCGATGACGGAACGTCGTCTGGGTCTGTTTCGGGGTCAGATTCATGTTGCGGATGACTTCGATCAGCTGCCCGACGATCTCCAGCGCGCGTTCGAAGGTGAGGGCGCGTGAACCTCTTGCTGGACACCCACGTTGTGGTCTGGGCCCTCGGCGACCCGGCTCGGCTCCGACCAGAGGTGGCGCGCGCGATCGAGAACCCGGCCAACCAGGTTGTCGTCAGCGCGGTGAGTGCCCTCGAGATTGCGATCAAGCAGTCGCTCGGCAAGATCGATCTTCCAGGCCCTGCCGAAACCTGGTTGGCGGCGGCGGTGCAGGCGGCTGGTCTGGACCTGATTCCCGTGACCTTCGAGGAAGCCGTTCGCGTGAGGGCCCTCGCGTGGCACCACCGAGATCCCTTCGACCGTTTGTTGGTCGCCCAGGCCCTGGGTGGATACACGCTGTGCACCCACGACGAACGGCTCGCCGACTACGGCATTCCGGTTCTTCCGGCCTGAACATCGGTCCGGGAGCGGAGCGGTACGAGGCTACGCGAACGGCAGGCTGGCGTCGTCGTCCCAGCCGAGGCCGGGACGGCCGGTGGGAGAGAGCTCGCCGTTGTGGCAGAGGACGGCGCCGCGGGTCGGGTCGCCAATGAGGCCGAGGTGGCCGTCGAGGTCGGCGGCGATGACGTTGGGCCGGGCGAGGGCGAAGTGGAGACCGGCGGCGATCGCGAGGGCACACTCGTCCATGCAGCCGACCATTGCCTCGAGCCGAGCGGAGCGGGCGACGGAGTTGACGTGGAGGGCCTCGGCGAGCCCGCCGACCTTCATCAGCTTGATGTTGACCATGTCCACCAGCTCGTCGCGGGCGAGGCGAAACGCGTCGCGCAGCCCCATCAGGCTCTCGTCCGCCATCACCGGCATCGACACGGCCCGGGTGACCTGTACGAGCTCCTCGGGGCGCCGCATGCTCGAGGAAGATCATCAGTAGGCCGCGTCGCAGCTCGGTGGGGACCGCCTCGAGCGGAGACCGGTCGTCGTCGATCCGAACCTTGGCAACCTCCGGCCGCGCTCGGGACGGGATGGGCAGAGCGCCAATGCGGTGGAGCAGGTGGCGCAGGTGCTGCTCGCCGGCGCTCTCCTGGTGGATGCCGCGAGTGGCCAGCTCCTCGAGGCAGTGGGCGATCTGCTCATCGGTGTAGCCACAGCGCCTGGGATTGGCGCCGAGGGCGACCAGCATTGCCACCACTCGACGGCACTTCTCGCACCGGCCACACGGTAGGACGCGGTCGCCCTCGATGTGTGTGGCGTGACAGGACGTCTGCAGGCGTTGGATCTCCGGGTACCGATCGACCAGGATCTTCTCGACGAGCAGCTCGGAGAGAGGTCGGACGACGGAGAACGCGGACACGTTCCACCGCTTCTGACGGAAGTAGCGGCTCATCCGGGCGTCGAACCAGCGGCTCTGATCGAACAGGCCGTCGTAATGCGGGATCCCTTTGTGGTTGGCGCGACGGGTGGTGTCGAACTCGTTGCCGATCACCAGTCGACCCAGGCCCCGAGAGCGCATCAGCGGAAGCGTGCCGAACAGGAACACGGCCACGGTCCACAGTCGGATCGGGTAGTCGTCAGCGCGCACCGAGGCGATATCGCGCCGGATGAACGGTAGGTACTGCAGCATCCAGTTGAACAGCCGATCGGCGTTCGTCCAGACCCGTCCGGTATTTGGGACGTTGGCCGCAAAGTGCCGGTATGCGTTCAGCGCGGTGTACCAGTGCCGGCCGGACTCGTTGACGAACACAGGGTGGGTCTCGCACTCGAGCTCACCGAGCACTGCGTGCGACAGCAGGCTCTCCTTGCCGCCAGAGGAGAGAATCAGGTAGCGATGCGGGTCAGTCGGCCACGCCATCTGCGGTGTCGGCGCCGACACCTCGTCGGGAAACTCCAGGTTCGCCAGCAGGTAGCTGTCGCGCCGCTCTGGCTCGAGCTCGAGGGCCCCGGAGACGACGAACGGATTCGGCGCGAGCAGCTTCTTGACGTAGATCTCTCGGGCCGTGTTGGCGGTCGCCTCGCGGATCAGAGAACGGTCGTGACGATCGTACGGGCCGTGGAGCACGATCGAGGAGAAGAACAGCCCGTAGTTGATCGCCACCTGCGCCGCGATGACCGACGCTAGGTTCACCGAGGCCGGATCGTCCGGATCGAGCACGGGATCCTCGTAGCGGTAGATGAGATCGATCGTGGCGTCGGTTGCCGTGGCAGCGCTGACGACACGATACGGTGCGATCAGCCGGCGTCGCTCGACCCGGACCGGCCCGACCTCGAGCCGATCGAGCACACGGAGGTCGTCCAGACTGGCCATCGTCAGCACGCAGCGTGGAGCGGTCGTGCGCCGTTCAACCGATCTGTGAGCAGCCGGGCGAGGTTGTCGGCACCGTGGACGAGGACGTCGGCCGTCGGGAGACCGGTTTCGTCCGCGAGTCGAGCGCAGGTGGCGTCGATTGCCTCAGCAGGGATCCCCTCGTGGTTGATCGTCAACGCCACGACCGGGCGATCGGAGACCATCTCGAGCGCCGCGATCTGCTTGTGAAGGGGATGCACCGGGAAGCCGGGGAAGCCGTCGTAGTCGATCCGTGCCGGTGCGTGTTGGAGAACGATCACGTCAGGCCGGGCCGCGGCGAGGATCTCGAAGCCCCTTGGGTACGCGGGGTGGAGGAGGCTGCCCTGTCCCTCGACGATGATCGCCTCGGGCCGGGCCTCGTGGAACGCCGAGCATACGGCGTGCTCGAGCTCGCCGGCGACGAAGTCGTTGATCAGGGCGTCGAGCAGGATGCACCAGCGGGCGCCCTGGAGCCAGGCTGTCTGGCCGGTGCCGATCATCTCCGCGCTGTGGCCGAGTCGGCGGATGGCGTCGGTGATCATCCATGCGGTGGTGCGTTTGCCGACCGCCGAGTCGGTTCCGAGCACAGCGACCTTGAGCGCTGTGACCTCGCGGATCGCTCCACTGAAGAAGTGGAGCTGGGAGCGAGGAATCGGCGCCCGCAGGTCGCGGATCCAAACACCGCAAGCGCGGGCAGCCTCGGAGATCTCCGGGTCGTCGCCGAGCAGATCGTGAAGGCCCGAGTCCACATGCAGACCGAGCCGGATCGCCGCGAGCACGTCCTGTCGGGCGGTGTCCGGGAGGCGGCCGCCGTCCGGAGCGAGCCCCATCACCAGATGCGTTGCCGGTAGCCCTCGCACCGTGGCGAGACTGGCTGCCTGGGCGACGGTCGCGACCACGGGGGTGCCGATGGCGCGTCCATCGAGGACGGCACCGGCATCGTGGCCTTCCCATCGAGGGTCGACCACGGCGGCCACCTGGTAGCGGTGGCAGCGTCGTACCAGGCCGTTGGCGGTCTTGCCGTTCGGGGTGGCGAACGCGCCGGCACAGTAGACGATCGCGATGCCGGCCGTGGCTGGACGCCACCGCCCGGATCGGTGCCCTGAGGCACTGCATCGTGGTGTGAGAGTGGGTCCGACATGGTCTGCAGAGAACGGGGCCAGCCCCGGCAGGCTGAGCTGCCGGGGCAATGGCACAGGTCACTCGATCGGTTCCTCGGCGTCGACGCGCGAGAACGACGCCACCGTGATCGTCTCCCAGCCGTACTCGTTCTCGCCGAGTGTGCCGTTGACGGTGACGTTCGCGCCCTCCAACCCGAGCAGCTCCAGGGAGCTGCCGTTGAGCACCAGTGCGTAGGTGCCTTCATCGGTCTCCAGGTCGACAGCGCTGACGTTGTTGTCATCGTCCCACTGGCTGGCGACGATGGTGCCGGTCACCGTCACCGACTCACCGACGTCCTGGGCGGCGGACGGAGCCGGCCCCAGGCCCAGCAGCAGCGCACAGCACACCGCGAGGTCGATCCCCACCAAACGAGCAGCTCGAACGACCATTGTTCTTCCCTCCTTCTTCTGGTCGGGCGCAGGGGCATGTGCCCGCTGCACTGATGTCAGCGTGGTGCAACCGGGGTGCCAGCATCGTCCCGAGCTCGGGGAGCATTGGCGAGGAGAAACGGTCCCGTGAGGTCCGATGTCGGAGCTGGGAGTTCCGATCGCTGGTGCCGTCCCTACGACCGGGTTCGGGCTCCCTCGAAGACTGTCAGCTCGCGGATCAAGATCACCTTCCGACGAGTGTGCTGCGTCAGCAACCGGCCCCGAACGAGCACCTCGTGCCGGATATGGTTGAGAAGCGCTGTGCCGGCTTCATTGTCCGCGACCTCGTACTCGTCGTCGTCAAAGGTGAGGATCGACACGCGGCTGACGGACAGGTCCTCGTGCCAGGCGCTCGGACACACCAGGCCACGAAGTGTCACCTCGTCCACGCTCGGGTGTCGCGACGTCACGGAGTACCTCCACCGGAGGTGAGAGCGAAATCCGTGCCGGGTCCGCTGCGGCCGTCTGTGCCCTCGAGCTCCGGTGGTGAGCCGGTCAGGTCAGCTGTCGGTGCCCGGCGTCTCGGAGCCCAGAGCGCGAAACGTCTCCTTCTTCAGGCCGTGGCGGGACATGAGCTTGTGGAGCTGGCGGGGGGTGATGCCGCTGGCGGCCGCCGTGGCGTCGATCCGGCCGGAGTTGGCAGTGAGCTGCGCCTGGAGGTAGGCGCGCTCGGCGTGCTCGACCGCCTGGTTGCGGGCTTGGGCCAGGGAGACCGCGGTGTCGATCGGGATCTTGCCCACCGGCTGAGAGACGAACAGTGCCTCCGGGATGCTGTCGGGGGTGATCGCGTCGCTGGCCTCGAGGATCAGGGCGCGCTCGAGGACGTTGCCGAGCTCGCGCACGTTGCCGGGCCAGTCGTAGTCCAGGAGGGCCTGCATGACGTCGGGATGGACCTCGCGCATATCCTGGCCCTGCACGGTGGAGAGCTGCTCGAGCAGAGAGCGAACGAGCATGGGGAGATCCTCGCGGCGGTCGCGCAGCGGTGGCAGCTCGATCGGAAAGACGTTGAGGCGGTAGAAAAGGTCCGCGCGGAACGAGCCGTCCGCCACGCGTTGCTCGAGATCGATGTTGGTGGCGGCGACGATGCGGACATCCACCTCGATCGCATGCTCGCTGCCGAGTCGCTGGATTGTGCGCTCTTGAAGCACGTTGAGGAGCTTGACCTGCATCGCAGGCGAGATGGTGGCGATCTCATCGAGAAACAGCGTTCCGCCGTGGGCGATCTCGAACTTGCCCAGCCGGCGGCGATCGGCGCCGGTGAAGGCGCCGCGCTCGTGACCGAACAGCTCGCTCTCAAGGAGCGTGTCGGGTACGGCGCCGCAATGCACCGTCACGAGCTGGCGGTCGCTACGGCTGCTCAGGCGGTGGAGCGACCGCGCCAGGAAGCTCTTGCCCGTGCCGGTCTCGCCGGTCAGGAGCACCGTCGAGCGGGTCGGCGCCACCCGGCGCATGGCGCGGAGGGCGGCGAGCATCGGTGCGCTGTTCGACTCGAGGTCGTCGGGAGCCACCTGCGGGTGCTCGCGGTTGCGGAGGTAGCCGAGCTCCGCGTGGAGCCGCTCTCGCCGTTCGATTCCCTCCCGGACGAGCTGTAGCTCCTCTTCGCTGACCGGAGCAGTCAGGTAGTCGGCAGCCCCTTCTCGCACCAGACCCACCGCATCGCGGATCTGTGGTGGAGTCGCCACCGCCACGACGCGCGCTCCGGCCACCCGCTGCTGCAGTTCGTGCCAGGCGGCAGTACGATCGACCTCGTCGCCGCTGCCGAGGTGGCCCACCTGAGCCAGTACCCAAGCGAACCGCCGTTGCGTGGGAATCTCCTCGATGCTCTCGATACGCAGGATATGACACGTCCCGAACACCGCACGAAGTGCGGCCTCTGGGATCAGCTCTCCCCCGAGGACGAGAATGGGTTGCATCGCGATGCCCGTTGCAAGTTGCATTGTAGCGCCTTCGGCGCACGCAATCTGCCGGGCTTCCGATGGCGTGTACGCCTACTGTGCGGCCCTGTCACGTGAAGCAGGGGGCGTACGCAACCGGCCGAACCGCTCACCTTTGGCTGCAAGCTCATCGCTCCGTGAGCTCGACATCATGCCCAACGGCACCGCCGGAGGCCGCGGGCCGGGCTCCGAATGGCCGGGGCCTGGCCAGGGTCCGAATCCGGGTCCGGGCTGTAGCGTCGTGGTTCCTGCCACGCCTGCTCGTCTCGACTGGCCCTCACGCCGCGGCTGCGTGCACCTCCGTTGGCTCGCACATCCCCAGCGTTCTCGAGCGAACGTTCGCGGGTTGATGACAGAGCCTGATTGATCATTCAACTTAGATGACCGGACAATCAGCATCTCTCAAGCCCTGGCGAGATACCTGACAAGAGGGGGGAGAAGGGGTGCCACGTTCCTCATTGCACCATTGGTGCCGACTCTGCCAAGGCCTCCAGAGGTAGCAATGCCGCCGGTTGTAGTGGTTGCCCATGAGGCATCAGGCGAAGACCGTCCAACCACGGAGATGGCTGGAGGTACGTCGAGGACCGCGTTGCCCACGTCGGGAACCGTGGTGTCCTCGGATCAGGTGAACAGCGTCCGACAAGCACGGGTCGAAGGAGTGGACCACCCGCAACGCCTCGGCGGGTCGGTGCGGGTCGAGCAGCGGCGTTCCCGCCAGCGACTGCTCGAGCGGATCCGCGAAGCCGGCGCCGTGGTTCGGCGAGGCATTCCAGCAGGTCGGTGTGATCACCTTGTACCGCGACAGCCTGTCGTTGTCGGCCTCCGCCCGTTCATCGCCGATGGCGTTCCAGTCGCCGGTGGTGCCGGTGTGGAGGGGCCTGAGAGCTCTGTGTGAAGCCGAAGCGACGTGTCGGCCGTCCACGTAAGGGCGAAGAGCCATCCCCCAAAGAACCGACGCGCCTCGAACGCCAACAGGACATGACGCTCCCAGAGATGCTCGCAGATCTTCCAATAGCCTGTGATGGTGGTGGCTCCAAGACCAATTGCAAGGGTAAGAAGTTCCCTTCCTCATTAGCGCGAGCGGGGTAGATGGTTCGCGCCTCCACCCCACCCCCCCGCACACACATGTTGTGGTCAGCATTCGTAGCCGTGCGTCACCGAGTCATCCGCGAACATCTCGATGAAGTCGCGGTAGGTGTCTGGGTAGTCGCAGCCCGCCACCAGGGCCGGGGGTGCGGATCGGTCACAAGACATTATAACTACATATTGAGCGAAGAAATGTGAACCATTCTGCCAATGTTTTCAGTTTTATTGTGATCTATATCACTTTCAGCTTTAAGTTGGGGGGGGGTAGCATGCGTTTATCAAAGCAAAGGAGGTGCGAACGATGCGGTGCGTTTGTTACGGAGTGTTGATCTTCGCGTTGGTCGTGGGAGCCGTCGGAATGGTCTATGCGGGGAGCCCGTGCTGTCCACTCAACCCGGAGTGCGTCTGTGGACAGACATGCGACAATAGCTACTGTCAAACTCAGGGAGCGACTCAGGTTGAGTACTGTTGCGATATCGTCGGAGGCTGTGGTTCCATGGCAAACGAGGAGTGTTGCGGGGCAGATTGTTCACTCTAGAGCCGTTTCGTGATAGCTCTGCGAAAGGCCGTGCTCAGCCAACCAGTGCTGGCTGGGCTGGTTCTTTGTTTGTGAGCAGAGGACGACCAGTTGATGCGCTGGAGCCGGAGGTAGCTTGTGAGGTATCGTGTTCGTTTCGCAGCCCACCGCAGTTTTTCAGCCCTGGCGGTTGGCACTGTCCTCGTTCTTGCCAGCATCGGGCGTGCTGGCGGTATCGAGGCCGTTGACGCCAGCGATCAGTCGGCAAAGGGCGGATTCCCGGCGCAGATGCACTTCGTGCCGTACACGATCGATGATGGCGGTCATCTTGGTACCGCTGCGGAGATCGCAGGATGTCAGGTTCATCTCGCCGTGGTCTCAGATCTGGATCGGGAGCAGAGCTTCCCTTGTGGTGAACCGTTCGCCCCAGAACCGGGCAGGTATCGCCTTTGGCTGGAGGGCGACGGGTACATCTCTGCTGTACAGAATATCCTCAACTTCAACGGGGGGACCTCGCCAGTGCCCTCTCGGGAGCACCGGGTCGGTGTTGTTCCGGCTGGTCGGCTCGCCTTGGACCCCGAGAGCACGCTGTGCGAGAGCTGTGTGCTCCGGGTCGTACATCTCACCACGCATCTGCGGTGGGGCAACGTCTTCCACGAGTTCGGCAGGAGAGCGGCTGGAGATCGCGCCTCCGCGGGCATACGGCTTCCGACTGGTGCGGTGCTTGCAGGGACCTATGACAACTCAAAGGGAGAGTATATTGCGCTGACTCGACCTGTTGAGCTGAGCCAAGATCAGGTGTCGTTCGTCTCTCCCGCTCCGCCAAAGGTGGGGAGCGATCTTCTGGTCATCGTGGAGCGTCCAGGGCTCGTTGTGACGCTGGACGAGGTATCGTTCCTTCTGGATGAGGGAGAAGACGGTGCGCAGTCGCCGGACGTCTTCATCCCGACGAGCCAGCACGTGATCGGCGTTTGGTACGGAGTGCAAGGACACTATGTGACCTTGGAGGCACGCTCCGATGCTCTGGATCTTGAACCGGCAGAGATCCCCCTGGCTGAGGCCGGTGTGACGACCTATCGCGGGAGGTTTCGTGAGCGCCCTGACCTGCGCGTCACAGCTGTGCTGCCGGAAGGTCTGCGAGATGCACGTTGTCAGATCGAGGTCTACACGGCTGCCGGGAGATCGTTGATCCGTGAGGCCTTCTTGGACTCTGAGACAGCCGAGACAGTTGTCGAGGACCTTCCCGGGGAGACGCTGCACGTTAAGCTCATCGCGGATCGTTGGCCGTTCTTTGAGGCTGTGGACCTGTCGGACGGTGAGGACGATACCGTGATCTTCGCGCCCAAGCCGCTTCGTGTGACGGGTCAGGTGTTCTTGGGTGAGGACGGGGTGCTGTCGGAGCTCTCCTTCCGCCAAGGGCGTGGGCCCGAGCTCGCTGCGGCGACGACTGATGAAGATGGCACGTATGAGGTCGAGCTGTTCGCCAAAGGCATGTACGCCGTGACCGTTACGCCGACCGAGCATCACGGAGAACCGCTCACCGAGCTTGCACAGATCAGTTCGGATACGGTTCTGGACTTCCACGTCCCGGATAACGAGTTCGTGGTCCGCGTCGAGGACGCCGAGACAAACGAAGGCATCGAAGAGGCGGAGGTGCGCTTTAAGAACGAGTGGGCGAACAGGAACATGTCGCTCAGCTATACAACTGATGCACAAGGACTGGTGGACCTTCCACCGATCCGTCCTGGTCTGTTGCGGCTCGAGGCCGACGCGGAGGGCTACTTCAAGTCCGACCCGGTCGAGCTTCGCGTGACCGAGGAGAACGAGGGACGAACGATCACGCTGTCTCTTCGTCGGGAGCAAGAGGACCGGGAGATTCAGATCCAGCTTCCCGGCGGAGCGCCGGCCGCTCGCGCGGAGGCGGTAGTCGTACGATCCTTGCACGGCAACGCGCCGAGGCTGTGGCAGGGGGTGGCGAGCGAGGACGGCCGGCTGACCCTGCCGGTTGTACCTCTGCCCTCGTTCCTGCTCATTCGGCACCCGGATGCCGGGTTCTTGGTGTTCGAGCTTCCTGGCCCGTGGGAGCGGGACGCTGACGTGACCGTGAGCGCCCCGGTCGCCGGGCAGCCACTCGCGCTCAATGTGGTCCGCGCCGATGGCCGAACGGCCAACGCAGCAAACGTGTATCTCTGGATTGACTCCATCCGGCGATGGACCTCTGGAACTTCACTGGCGTGGCTGACGTGGGGGTTCACGACAGGAACGGACCAGGGCTTCTGGGTTGGGAAGAACATCCCGGCCGGACCGGTACGCGTCGCGGCCTGGCACCCGGGGAACGCAGATCCTGTGGACCTCAGCCGTATCGAAGCCGGCGCGGTGACCGCGACCACCCCATGGCCGAACCCGGTGACCGTCGAGGCCGTGTCACAGTAGAAGGGCATGGCGTAGAGGACGAGAGTGTCGACACGGATCGGCCGATCGACTCCCGCGTTCTCGGGGTGCTGCGGCGTGCTCGTGACCCTCGTGTCCCTCGTTGTTGGGCTCGCTACCCTCGGGCGCTCGTGTGCCGTGCTCGTGACCCCTGTGGCCCTCGCTGGGGGCGCCACCCGTCATGCGGGCGTAGCCCGCGCCATCGAGGTCGGGCAGCCGCTCCATGAAGGCCACCAGATCCCACATCGCGCGGTCGTCGTGGGTTACTCCGAAGGCGGGCATGCCGGTCATCCGGATACCGTGCTTCAGAACCCAAAAGGCCTCGGCCTGGTGACCCGTCTCCGACCAGTCCTCGGCGGCGAGGTCCGGCGGCTTCGGGTTCAGTCCTTTGCCCACCACTCCGGGCTCGGAGCCGGGCGCTCCGTGGCAACCGGCACACATGTCGCGGTAGGCGACAGCGGCTGCGGCGGCCCGATCCTTCCCAAGGTCGGGTACGGTGATGGTGGCGAGCTGGCCCTCGATGGCGCTCTCCCGTGCCATCTCCAGGTACCAGTCGGTGAGGCCGGCGTGGGGCCGGTCGGCCGCCACCTCGATCATGCCGGTGGCCGCCACCAGCAGGACGACGGCAACCACTGCGGCGAGTACGATCAATGCGGTGACGACGATCTTCATTGGGCCTCCTTCGCAGCTGTCGCGGGGCGGATCGTGGGATCGGATCATCCGTCGCCGAGAGTAGTTCACCACCACAGCGGTTCCCATCGGGATTCTCCCGGGCTGGCTGTAGGGCCTCATCGGCACTTCATTATCCGGACCGGCGGCTTTTCAGCATGGCAAAGCTGAACGCGCAGAATGCCATTCAGCACGACCCCAGTCAGCTTCGAGGACGCCTTCCGTGATGTCGCTCTGCCTCGGCGGAGGCGCGTCAGAACGTGTACGTCAGGCCGGCGAGGGCGAAGTAGCCCCAGCTGTCCTCGATGATCGGGCTGTCCTCGAACTCTCCGGAAAGGTGCTCGCCTTGGATGAGCACGAGGGCGCTGACGCGAGGGGTGAACCGGTAGAAGTAGCGTACGCCGGCCTCGGCGTTGATTGCGGAGTCGGCGGTGTACGCCGGGCGTCCGGGGCGGGCTTCCTCGGGGCGGACGCCGGCGTAGTAGTCGATCAGATCGCCGTTCTGCCAGACGAGGCCCAGCGAGGGGAAGATCCCGGCCTTGCCACGGCCGAAGATCTTGCTCCAGCCGAGGGTGACGCGCGCCGAGACCCCGTCGCTGCGTCCGAGGGCGTCGGCGTGGACAGAGCCTTGCAGCTCCCACTGACCGAACGAACGGCTGGCGACGATCCCGAGCTCGACGGTCTCATCGCGGTCCTCCATCCCCTCGAGGAACGGCGAGTCGTCCTCCTCGAAGCCGCCGAACTGTGCACGAGCCTCGAAGTCGAGCTCGAAGGTGTCGCTGTCGACGAGATGAAAGCCCGCTGAGATGCCACGGATGTAGAACCGTTTGTAGGACAGCTCCACGAGTGGGATGACCTGCGTCTCGTTGTCGGCGTCGACGTACGGGCGGGGCGAAGAGATCACGCCGAGGCCGAGGGACCATCGCAGCTCGTCGGAGGGCGGTGGGCCCTGGGCGAGGACGCTGCTTGCGACGAGGGTGACGGTGGCGGCGAGAGCGAGGGAGCGGGGGAGCGAGCGCATGTTGAATTTCTCCTGTTGCGAACGTGGTGTGAGCGTACAGTGGGCTCGAGCATCGGCGCGAGCCGCCGGTAGGGTAACCGATCCAATCAGTGCCCGTGTTCCTGGGCTCCGTGGCGACGAGCCCGCCGACGCTACGGTGGGCTCGTCGCTCCTCCGGCGCAGCCTACTGCACCCTCTCCGCTGTCAGCGGGCCAGCGACGGAACGCTTTGGGTTTCGCGAGCTGGAAGCGGGAGGATCACCGCTCAGCTGTTCCTCCGTCGGCGTACTGCCTCGAGAACGCGGACGTCCTCCCGATGTCGGGGGTGATCGATGGCGCTCTTGATGGCAATCAGGCTGTCCAGATCGATCCAGTTGGCCGGGGCGCCCCCGTAGTGAGTTCTGATCCTCCGTGACCACGCCTCGGCGAAACCGAGAGCCTCCATCTCACGCAAGAGGTCGATGCGGTTGGGCGCGACGCCAAGCTGCAGGATCTCGTCCGGGCTGTCGGTGGCCATGAGCTCCGGGCTGCCGAACGCCACCAAAGCCTGATTCGCTCTGCGAACATTGTCCGGATCCGGATCGAGCCAGAGGTCCATGTCCTTTGTGTATCTGGGTTTTGCGTGGAAGATGAATGCCAGTCCCCCGACAATCAGATACCGCACGTCGAAGCGAGCAAACAGGGCAAGGAGGTCTTCGAAGTCCTGTACGGTGTCCATCGATCAGCCGTCCGAGCTTGCTGCTTCTGTCCTTGCGGTCTCCACTGCCTGGACATCACGACGAATCGCCACCAGTGCCGACAGACGCTCCTCTGGCGTTCGTCGCTGCCAGTACTCGAGATCCCACGCCTCGGCGTCGGCAAACGAGGTCGTCCGGTGGGTCTCCATGATCATCCGACGCCTCTGGCTTCTCTCTTCAAGGCTCATCGTCGTCAGTATCTTAGCAGCTTACCAGGTGGCCATCCAGGGACGAGGCAACGAACCGTGGTGCCAGCTGAGGGCACCTTGGGGACTGAAACATCCCACATCCTCGAAAACTCGAGGCATTATCGCCGGGATCCGGCTGTCGGGACCGGGTCCGGGTCCAGGACCGGAGCCGGGCTGTGGCGTCGTTGCTCCTGCGAGTGAGATTGGGTGGGTGGGGGAGCTCAACGCTAACGCCCAACGCGGCCGTGGGACCGGCAGCTCCGGAGCATCATCTGGTTGCGGTCCGCGGCCGCGTTGGTGATAACATCACAGATCGGTGGAGATGGCACCGGCTGAGACGGCGCTCGTCCGGACGCCGCTTTGGTACGGGATGGATGGAGTGCACCTGGTCGGAGCACCTTGAACATCCGGGGCGACGAGTCCGCCGGCGCTACGGCGGGATGGTTGTTCCTTCGGCGCAGCCTGCTGCACCCTTGCCGCGGTCAGCGGGTCACCAAAGCAACGCTTTCTCCGCTGGTTTTGATCGTAGGTGCCCAATCGGGACGCTCATCTGACGTTGGCGCCTCCTGTCATGAAAAAATGGTTGACAATCACAAGCTGCAAAGGTAAGGTAAAAGTACAAAAAGAGGTTTTAACGATGCACAAGATAGTATCCTGCCTGCGTTCGTCAGTGGTGCTGAGTGTCGTGTCTGTAGTCGTAGGGGTTGCGAGTGTGGGACCATCACAGGTCGGCGCCATAGAGTACAGCTGTTACGACCAGCCCTACGAGTGTTACTCGTGCGTGAACATACCGTTGTTGGGTTCTCGCTGTATGGCGGTGCTGCCTGAAGTCACGGGCCGCTGCAACTGCTCGCAGGAGCAGATCTTCCCGATGGGCACCTACTGCACGCTGGGGGGACCGTTCTGCGAGCAAATCATCATCGAGGGATCGGTCAACAGGGCTGGTTGCGCTGCTGCCTTCCCTCAACCGCAGCGAGCCGACCTGGCTACGACTCTGGTACGTCCCGCACTGACCGTGGAGGATTGACATGGGCAGGCTCCTGGCTACCGCACGCAGCAAGGTGAGGGCGAGGCGGAGTTGGCTGCCGAGCACCGTGGCTGCTGCGATGCTCGCGATGGCGGGGATTTCGGGTGCGGCTGACGCCGCCGACACCGGTCGCGTCGAGGTCGTCGTGACAGTAGCAACGGCAACGAGCCTGAGCCTGCCCGAGGACGCCGACCCCGCCCCTGGCGGCCTGGTGCTGTCCTGGGCCGGCGGTCGCGGCGACGCGGTCGACGAGGAGCTGGCGCTCGAGGTGACGGTGCCCGGCTCGGTCACCGTCGAGCTTCCATCTGGGAGCCTGTGGACGGCGACGTTGACGACCCCGTCGTGGTGGGCCGCACCGACGACGGTGATGGCGAGCGACGAGAGTGGTCGGGCCGAGGTGGTTGCCTGGCCGCGGGCGGCGATCTCCGGGCGGGTCGAGACGCCGGCGCGGGCGCCCGCTCCCCAGGAGATCCTGGTGGAGTTTCACGGGTCGGCCTCGGTCGAGCGTGAGCAGATCGGCGAGGCGAGCGGCCCCACCTTCGAGCAGGTTGTGGTGGAGGCTGACCCGCGTGGGGAGGCCCGGTGCCCGGTGGTGGAGATGGCCTTTCGCTGCAGCCTTCCTGCCACTACTGTCGATGTCCGGCTACGGTCCGAGGGCTTCGCCTCCGTGCTCGTGCCGCGGCAGGAGCTGACGCCGGGTGTGACACGGAACCTGGGAACCGTGACCCTGGTGCCGGGCGGATCGGTGCTCGGCCGCGTCCTCACGGTGGAGGGACCGGCGGAGCCCTCGTCGTGCACGATCACCCTCGAGCCCGCTCCGTCGCTGGCAATGGCGCCGCCGTCGGCGGACGACATGACCCGACGGGCCGCCCAGCGCCGGACCACACGGCCCGACGACCGCGGGTACTTCGTCCTCGATGGCCTCGGTGCGGGCAGCTACGTCGTGACGGCGGAGCAGCCGGGCTTCCTGCCGACCAGCGTCGGGCCCCTGCCGGTGTATGAGGGCGACGAGACCCAGATCACCCAGCTCGTTGTTCTGGAGAGACCGGTCGACCTCGAGGTGCAAGTGGCGCCGCCCACCGCACCCGAGGGGGCGCCCTGGAGGCTCCAGGGCCTTCCCCCCACGAGCGCCCTCGAGCGGCCACTGCTGTTTGACCTTGCTGTTCCGCTGGACGGTTCGGTGATCATCCCGGGTCTGGCGCCGGGTCTCGTGGAGGTGACCGTTCGAGCCGCCCAGGGCGCTTTGCTGACCCGGGAGATCGAGGTGCGGCCACAGTCGCCGTTCGTGCTGCTGGAGGTCCAGGTGGTCGAGGTGTGCGGCACGGTGCGCTCCGGGGACCTGCCGGTGCAAGGCTCCGTCCACTTCGGCGGAGCCGGCGCCAGCCCTGGCGCGCACCTTCAGGCGGACGAGGACGGGCGGTTCGCCGGCCTGCTCCCCCGATCGGGTTCGTGGACCGTCCAGGTGCGGGACCCGGAGACGGGCCTCGATGCCGTCCTTCGCGACGTGGAGGTTGAGGAAGGAGACGGTGGCTGCAGCGAGGTCGAGCTGCGCATACCCGACAGTGGGGCTCGCGGCGTCGTGATCGACGAGGGCGGTCAGACGGTCGAGGGTGCGACGATCACCATGCTCGACGTCGACCTTCTTCCGCTCACGTCCCGGCAGTCCGAGGAGGACGGGACCTTCCTCTTCCGTGGTATCACGCCCGGTCCGGTGTGGCTCGCCGCTCGCGAGGGCCCCGACGACGGAGCCCGGCAGTCCGCGCACACCCAGGTCGAGATCCCGGCACGGGGTACGGCCGATCCCGTGGTGCTTCAGCTGCTCGAGCGACGTGAGGTGACCGGGACCGTGGTCGGCGACGGCCGGCCGGTCGTCGGTGCACGGGTGACGATGACCACCGACTGGGACAGCCTGACGCGGTCCGCCAGCGAGTCCGCGGTCACCGATGCCGATGGCAGGTTCCGGCTCGTGCTGCCGCACCGGGCCACCCGCGCCCATGCCATCGTGGCGCCGCCGCCCTATGCGCTCACGGTATGCCTGGTGGAGCTCGGCGAGGGTTCCGTCGCCGACGTCATCCTCCCGGTCACGGTTGGCGGAACCCTCGAGATCGAGGTGCGGCGCGCGGCGCCGGTGACGGACCCGGCGGCGGAGCGACCCCGCGGTGGGTGGTTGGCGTGGGTCGACGGCCTGCCGCTGCCGCCGTCCGAGCTCCTCGGCTGGGCGCGCTTCGTCGGCGTCGGGCTGGACCCCGCGAGCGACCGGGCGAGGATACCCCAGCTCGCCCCGGGTCACTACCGGGCGTGCCTGTTCTCAAGCACCGACGAGGCCGTCGCGGCCCTCTTCGGCGCCGCTTCTCCGAATGCCCGCTGCGCTGAGGGCCTTCTTCCCCCGGGTGGCTTGCTCCGTCTCGAGCTCGAGGCGGACAGGGAGAGCGGCGCCACCGGCGATTGATGCTGAAGGGCGGTGCCGAAGGACCGTTCA
>CAZEJK010000090.1:0-19392 GCA_964512045.1 uncultured Thermoanaerobaculia bacterium | reverse complement strand
CAGGTACACCTCACCTCGGCGACCGGGTTGCGCGGCCCAGACGCTTTCCACCGACGGATCACATCGTGACGCGTGCATGAGAAGGCTGTCGTACGCGAGGAGCGAGATCTCGGTTCCAAGCGTCCAACCGTGCGCAGTTGCCAGACCGGAACGGATCCCCGTGAACGACCCCGGCCCCCGACTCACGACGACGCACTCGAGCGACGATGGATCCAGGCCAGCATCCTCCAAGAGCAGGTCAGCCGCAGCCAGAATCAATGCCGAGCGGCGGGAAGATCCGCAGAGCCGTACTGTCGACGCACCTCGTACCGACGGCGCCATGAGCGCTACCTCGAGCTGCGGACCGCACGCAACCAAAGCCAGCTTTGCGTTCATTCTCTGTACCTTCCGCGTTCACTGCGCGTGCGCATCTCCACGGTACACGACTCTCGCCCCTCACGCTCAACCATCCCCTCATCGCGGATGGCAGAGTTCGTCTCGTCGGTGCGTGGCGTCAGGATGATGCGCGCTTTGGTGACCGCTTCGATGCTGCGATCGCTGAACGGGAGCGTTCTCGGACGGCCATGGAGCCAGTCCCCCTGTCCATCGTCGTAGTGCTGCGACCACACTCGCCCCGATTGACCCATCGGCAGAACCGCCACCGAGCGGTCCCAGTCCCCCAAATCCATGACCAGGCGTGCCGACTGCCATGCCTGTACCTTCCATGATTCTCCGTCTGCCCACGGAGTTGCCAGGACCGTGGAGTCCGATCCTCCGACGTGAAACGGGCCGCGCGACCAGGCGTCGCGGAGCAACGGAACACGGCCGAGCACGTGCTCGACCTCGATCCGGTGGATGTCGCCCCAAGCGGGCACGCTGCGAAGCCGGTCCAGCTCGTCGAGAACGCCGCTGACAACGTCGGACCGTTGCTCGATACGAATGGTGCGGACGTCGTTCCACCACGACTCGGGAATCGCGCCGCCAAGCAGCATCGTCAACCGATCCGGCGTGAACAGGCCCCGGGGCAACCCATCGCGCATGGCCTCGTCGTCACCCACGGCAGCGCACAGCTCGTGCACCAGCCACACGTAGCGAGTGGCCACCTCGGAGTCGGTGATCAGACGGCCGTCCCAGCGGAGCAAGGCCCTGGCTGTGGGGCCGCCATGCTCCTGCAGGTCCGGTCGCAGGAGCTGCAGGAGCAGCGTGGCGCGCTCGTCCCGCAGGTCGGTCTGCAGCTCGAGTGCACTGGTCGCGCTCCATTGGCTGGACCGTTCGAGGCTGTCGACGATCCTTCGGCGTCGCCACGGCGCGTCAAACTCGCCCGCAACCGAGTCCCGTGGGAGGTCGAGCTCGCCTTCTGAGAACGGATCGTACGTGCCTGCTACCAGGACTCCGTTGCGGCTCAGCGAACGCGAAAGCGAGCTCTGCAGCGCCCGGTGTCCGATCCAGTGCCAATCCGAGTCGTTTCCGGGCGCCGGGAGGCGTCCCGCGCCAGATCCACGAACCGGAACCGTGCCGACGACCCTGTGCATCACAGTCCCGTTGACATCAGCCGCGATGATGTTGAGTGGCGATCCGCCGACCTCGAGCCATGCGTCGGTCACAGCCGAGGCGGTCTCTGCCAACGCTGTGCGCAGAAAGCCACCGATCGGAGTCCTCCCCTCCAGCGCTGTCCATGCCATTGCCAGCACCTCGCGGTTCCGCTCGCGAATGACCGGTCCGATCCGAGAGACCTTGACCTCGTGCATGACGGGTTCCACGTACCCGCGAACCTCGATCTCGTCAACCACGATTCGGAAGTTCCACCACTTTCCGTCGATCCGTTCACGACGTCCCGTTTCGTCGGCTTCAACGTGAAACAGATCCTGGTCATCGAAGCCGGTCGGGCTGATGCCCCATGCGGTCAACGGTGTATGTCCGGAAACCACAGCCGGTACTCCGGGAACTGTCAGTCCCGCGACGTCCAGCTCCGAGCTGCTCAGGTGCATCACGTACCAGGCCACCGGAACGGTCACCACATCCACGGGATCCACTGCGACCAACGGCAATCCCGAGTCTGTTCGCTCGCCTGCCAACGCCCAGACGGTCCCGATCGAAGAACCGAAGGGTACTGAGAACGGCTCCTCTGGCTCGATCGGTTGTGTCGTCAAAGGGCCGTCGGGAACCCATCGTCTGCCCTCCCTGGAGCTCCAACCCCAGAGATCGAGGGCGCGCTCCCGGCCGAGATGCTCCAGCTCGATCGCTCGCGAGATCTCATGAACCATCGCGGGTTCTGCACGGACGTAGGCGAGCAGTGCGATTCCGAGGCTGTCCTCGATCGACCAGGGTTCCGGATCGACATCGAGAAACACCAGCTCTGGCGCCAGCCAATGACCGTACTGCTCGATCGCTGCGTTCACGCCGTCTGCGTAGGCAGTCAGCGCCCCCCGCTCGAGCTCGTCGAGCTCCGACAGCTGACGTCTGGCAGCGGTCGCGATCCGCCACACTCGGAAGGTCCGGTCGAGATCGAGAGTGCGATCACCAAACACCTCGGAGAGTCGACCCTGGACTGTGCGCCGCGCCAGCTCCATCTGGAAGAATCTGTCTCTGGCGTGAACGTACCCCTGAGAGAACCAGAGATCACTCGTTGAACCCGTCTTGATGTGCGGGATTCCGTTGACGTCGATCCGAATGAGAGCGCGTGACCCGAGACCGGCCACGGCCGTTCGTTCGACTCCTCGCTCTGGTAACCGGCTGGTTCCAGTGCCAACCCGCAGCACGGTCAGAGCTGCAACAGCGAGCACGAGAACCGCGCACGTGAACACCAGGAAGCGGAGCCCGGGAGTGCCCGAACGGCGTCGCCGCTGTGGGCGCTGACGCCAACGCTCCTCGTTGCCAGCAACAGGAAGCGAGCGTGCTGTACGATCATGTTGAGCTCGGTCCGCCATTCCGACTGCTTTCTCCCTCCCGGATCGATCCGCTTGTTCATCGGGCCCTGTTCAGGCTACCGTACTCGGGCCACACTCGGGAGGAGGTGGAATGGTACCGGACGAAAGGAACGGCGAGAAGATGCGGGAACGCCTCGACAAGCTGACCGGGATCATCGCCGGCGCGAAGTCGATGTTGATCATCATGCAGAATAACCCGGATCCGGATGCGATCGCGGCGGCTGCGGCGCTGCGCGCGCTTGCCCACGAGATCGCCGGTGTCAACTGCTCCCTGGCGCACTCCGGCGCGATCGGTCGTGCCGAGAACGCCGCCCTGCTCCGGTACCTCGGCCTCAACACTCGCGAGCTTGTCGACATCGACCTGGAGCGTTTTGACCGCCTTGCAATGGTCGATGCCCAGCCCGGCGCTGGCAACGTGGCCTTCCCGGGTGATATCCGTCTCGACATCGTCATCGATCACCATCCCATCCGCCGCGAGACGCGCTCGGCCCGATTCACCGATATCCGACGGCGGTACGGGGCCACCTCAACGCTGATGTTCGAGTACCTCCAGGCGGCTCGGTTGACGATCGACGCTCGCCTCGCCACGGCCCTGGTGTACGGGATCCGTTCGGACACGCAAGACCTGGGGCGTGAGAGTACGAAGGCCGACATCACCGCTTTCTTGGCCCTCTACCCGTCCGCGAACCCTCGAGCGCTGTCGCGGATCGTTTCCGCTCCTCTGCCACGCTCATACTTCGCGAAGCTGAGGGTGGCATTGGATAGTGCCACCGTCTACGGCAAGCGTGTTGTCTCCCACCTCGGTGGTCTGGATACCCAGGAGATGATCGCGGAGTCGGCCGATCTCTTCCTGCGCGTCGAAGGATGTACCTGGTCGCTGTGCATGGGAACCGTCGACGGCATGCTCCACCTGAGCCTGCGGACGTCGGATCGAGAAGGAAGCGCGGGGCGAGTTGCCCGTCAGCTCGCTGGCAGTCGCGGCCACGGCGGAGGGCACCAGGCGCTGGCGGCGGCGCAGATTCCCCTGCAACCGGCGGAGCAGACCGAGGAAGGACGGCGCAAGCTCATCGATCGTCTGACACGGAGGTTCCTGCGCGCCACCGGCTCGGAGAATGAGCGAGCGGTCGGCCTGACCGATCCGGACGTCGACAGCATCGTCGAGCCGTGAGGGCCACAGCCGCGATGGATGCTGCCGCCTCAGCGTCTTGATCGTAGGGAACTTCGAAAGAGCGTGGCACAGTTCAGAGGTGAGAGTTCAGAGGTCAGAGTGCGACCCTCCTTCCCCGCAGCCGGCGGCCGCGTTGGACGTTGACGGTCGGCTCCCCCGCCCACCCAGATTCACTCGCAGGAGCGACAACGCCGCAACCCGGTCCCGGTCTCGAGCCCGGCCCCGACAGCCGGATCCCGACCATCCGGTCCCAGGCACATGCCTCGAGCTCTCGAAGTTGTGGGATGCTTGAGTCGCTACAGCCCGTGAAGCTCGAACAAACGGTAGGTCTTGGTGAGATCCGCGTCCATCAAGCGGACGGTCCGCTTCGTCAGCTCGTTGTCGTCCAGTATCCATGAGTACTCGCAGCGCCGATAGCCGATCTCGAGCGCTGCCTGGAGCCCCTCGGCGAACAAGACCCCCTCCACTCCCCTCTTGCGGTACTGCTCCTTGACCCCGAGAGTGATCAGTCGAAGACCGGTCATGGCACGTGGGGAGGCTGTCGCGAGCAGCCGGAGCGTGCGCAGGGGATGGCGCCAGGGTGAGCCGTCCAGGCTGCGGAGTGCCGGGTTCCAATCGGGAACCGCAAGCAAGAACGCCGCGGGCTCGCCGCCCAGGAAGGCGAACCGGAGGAGGCTCGGCTCCACGAGCGACCGGAGCTCTCGTGCCATGTGCTCGATCTCGGCGTCGGTCATGGGAACGAACCCCCAGTTCTGCTCCCATGCCGAGTTGTAGATCTCCTGCACCAGGCGGACCTCGTCGGTGAACTGCTTGAGGTTCGCGCCTCGAGTCTCGAGGGTGGGCTCGCGCCGCCGTGCCCGCTCCGCAAACCGCTGGAGTCGCTGGACGCTCCTGTCATGCACCTCGGACTCGTAGGCGTACAGGTCCTTCACAGTAGTCCATCCGGCTGCCAGGAACAGCTGCTCCATGTACGGCCGGTTGTAGGGCATCATCAGCGCCGGCGGGCGGTCGAAACCGTCGACCAGGAGACCGCACTCGTAGTTCGTCGACGGGCTCACCGGTCCGCGGGCGCCCGTGCAGCCGTGTACCGACAGCCAATCACAGGCACTGTCCAGCAGAGCGTGGCTGGCGTGGGCCGAGTCGATACACTCGAAGAACCCGACGAAGCCCAGTCGGTCGTCATGAAAGCGGTTATGGGCCCGGTTGACAATCGCGGCGACTCGCCCGACCACTTCGCCGCTGGGGTCACGCGCCACGAACAGCTCACGATCGCCTGCTTCGCCGCCGGCATAGAAGGGATGGCGCTGCACATCGAGAAGCTCTCGCACGGAGGCTCTGAGCGGTGGAACCCAGAGCGGATCATCCCGGTACAGCTTCCAGGGCAGCGCGATGAACTCCGCCTGATCGCGCCGCCCCGAGACCTTCTCGACGGTGACTGATCGCGCCACTACGGGATGACCCCGACCTCACGTCCAACTCGAGCGATCGCCTCCAGTGCCTGTTCGAGCTGCTCGCGGGTATGAGTGGCCATGAACGATGTCCGGATCATCGCCCTGCCGGGGGGCACTGCGGGCGACACAACCGGGTTGACGAACACGCCTTCTGCTTGCAGGCGACCAGTCATCGTGAATGCGCGCTCGTTCTCCCCCACCACCAGCGGTATCACCGGGGACTGCGAGTTGCCGGTATCGAAACCGAGGCGGTTGAACTCCTTCTTCATGAAGTCCGTGTTCTCCCACAGCCGCTCCCGCCGCTCCGGCTCGCGTTCGATGATGTCCAGCGCCGCGATGACCGACGCCACCGAGGCGGGAGGTGGAGACGCAGAGAAGATCAGACTGCGCGCGTTGTGCTTGATCCACTCGATCACGGCGGCGTCACCAGCGACAAACCCGCCCACCGCCGCGAGCGACTTGGAGAACGTTCCCATCACGAGATCGACGCGGTCCTCGAGGCCGAAGTGCTCCCCAACCCCGCGACCGGAGGCGCCGAAGACGCCGATACCGTGGGCATCGTCCACCATGATTCGGGCGCCGTGGCGCTCGGCAACGGCCACCAGGCCCGGAAGATCGACCACGTCGCCTTCCATCGAGAACACGCCATCGACGATCACCAACCGGCCACGGTCGGGATCGACTGCGGCCATTCGCTCCTCGAGATCCGCCATGTCGTTGTGCCGGTACTTGACCTGCTTGCCGAAGCCCAGCCGGGCGCCATCGATGATGCAGGCGTGATCGAGCTGATCCAGGAACACCGTGTCACGACGGTCCAGCAGGCACGAGATGACCCCGAGGTTCACCTGAAAACCGGTGGAGAACGTCAAGGCCGTGTCGCGTCTCATGAACTCGGCGAGACGCTCCTCGAGGCGCACGTGGATATCGAGCGTTCCGTTGAGGAACCGAGAGCCGGCCGTCCCCGATCCGTACTTTGCCAGCGCGTCGGCCGCTGCCGCCTTGACCTCCGGGTGGTTGGTCAGCCCGAGATAGTTGTTCGATCCGAGCATGATCGTCTCGCGACCGTCGATGACCACCACCGGGTCCTGTGGCGACGTCACCGTCCGAAAGTACGGGTAGATCCCCGCAGCCCGGGCCTTGGCCGGCGCATCGTAGGTGAAGCACTTCTCAAAGACGTCCACGTCACCTCCCAGTTGGACGCGACCTGCGGCCAGCGCGCGGCTCATGGTACCCCAGCCAGCCGTGCTGTCGGTACCAGCTCCAGGTTCGCGCTGCACCTTCCTCGAACGGTATCGTCGTTGCATCGCCCAGTCGCTCAAGCGAAAGCCGTGTATCGGCGGTCCAATGGCGCGCGGTCAGCTCGCGGATCTTGTCCGGTGTCAACGCAAGGCGGTGGGCGCCGAAGCGGTGCAGCACGCCGCCGACAGCTCCTGCCAGGCGCATCACCGTCAGTGGAACTTGTATGATGCGGGCTCTCCGCTCGCCGGTAGCCGCCAGCAGATGCACCAGAGCTGTGAGACGGTACGGCGCGGGCTCGCCGACATGGAGCACCTCGCCGTCCGCCCGGCCGGATCCGGCGCGTAGGATCCAGCGCACGACATCGCCCACCCACGCAACCGTGATCCACCGCTCGCCAGCAGGGATCGCGACCACACCCCTGTTGGCCATGCGAAAGAACTCGAAGATGTCGGTATCGCGGGGCCCATAGATGGCAGGAGGTCGGAGGACGACCCTCGCCACATCGTTCCGAAGGCCATGCAGGGTCCGCTCGCCACCCAGCTTCGAGCGACCGTACGCCGAGACTGGACGCGGTGGATCCTCCGGCGAGCCGCCTGCGATCTTCTGGCTCGGTCCGTGTGCAGCCAGAGACGACACCATCACCACTCGGCAATGCGATCGTGCAACCTGGTTCACGGCGCCGACGAGCTCCGCCGTACCATCTCGGTTGGCTCGATCGAACGCCGCTGCACTGCCGGCGCGGACAGCTCCTGCCAGATGGAACACTACATCCGCACCATCGACCAGCCGTTCGAGAGACTGCGTGTCGGCGAGGGATCCCTCGAACCAGTCAACTGGAGCGTCGCGAATCCAGCGCGGCGCGCTCGGGTTGCGGACGAGAACGCGCGGTCTCCGTCCGCCGCTGCACAGAGCCTCGACGAGATGGGAGCCGACGAAGCCTGTACCTCCCGTGACTGCGATCGGGCCGCTCGGCAGAGGCTCGATCAGGGCTCGAGCCTCTTTCAGACCGACGACGGGAGCATCGTACCGATCGCTCACGGCTCTTCGTACTCGGCCCAGCTCGTCGACGTCTCCCACATGCGAACACGCTCCAATCGAAGGCCCTCAGGCACGGCGAACACCGCTCCCGAGGGCGCCGTGACCTCGCCGCCGCCTTCGAGGACGGGACGGATCTCGCGAAACAGCCAGCGCACCATGACCTCGGTTGTGGGATCGGCGTCTTCGAACAGCAACAGGCCATCGGCGAACGCGTCGAGCTCGGCCAGTCTCGGATCTGCGGAGTTGACCGCGAGAGCATGATCGAGACGACAGACCGTCGTCTCCACGATCAGCTTGAGCGCCTTGTAATCACAGACCATGTCGTGGTGATCGAGCTCCTCGGAGGAGAGCACGATCTCCACGGTTCGTGAGTGGCCATGCGGAAACCGACAACGCTCAGGATGCTTGCTCAGACAATGTCCGCTCTCCACCTCGAACAGCTTGGCGATACGGAATCGGCCCACGCCCACTCCTTCCATCGGCGGACCCAGCACAGCGCTACCGACCACGCTCGCCGCCGTACAGGTCAAGATGTAGCCGCGGAGTGTACCGAAAGCCGCGCTCCAGGCACAACTGTGCCACCTCTCTGGCACACCGTGCGACGTCCGCCGGTGTTCGTCCTTCGGGCATCAAGAGGACGCGCTCACGGTGCACGTCAGCAAGCTGATCGAGCACTTCGTCGACCTCCGCAAGATCAGACCGGGCGGACACGACGAACTTCAGCTGGTACTCCGGATGCGCCGCGAGGAGCGCTCGCAGTGGCGACAGATCGAGTCGCTGCCGTCGATGGCGGGCGTACCACCGACCATCGGGGTCAGAGTTGGATGTCTTCGGAGACACCGACAGAAGATCGCACGCGAAGGCCCTCTCTATGGTACCGGCTGTCTCGACTGTGATGTGACAGCCGAGGTCGCGCAGTGCGCGCGTCAGCTCGCCAATCTCGCGTTGGAGTAGTGGTTCGCCACCGGTGACAACGACATGTCGTACCCCGCTGTCACGGACCTGATCGAGAATCTGCTGAACGGGCGCCCGCTGGCCTTCGGGAGCCCACGACGTGTAGCGGGTGTCGCACCAGCGGCACCGGAGGTTGCATCCCGATGTGCGGATGAAGAACGATGGTGTGCCGACCAGCGTTCCCTCGCCCTGTAGGCTGACGAACAGCTCGGAGATGAACATCTGCGCCACTTCACCAGTGGCGCGGAGCCCAGACGACGTGCCGGATCCAGTTTGGCCAGAGGGCTCCACCGAGAACGGGTGATGGAGATGCGTCAGATGATGCGATCGCGCTGTGCGGAGTCGTGTCGGCCGCGGTGCACCGCGGCGATGCGAGCGGATCGTTGGCGATCACCTGCGTTGTCATGCTACGGGCAACCCTTCTCATCCACAATCGCTTCCAGCCGATCGATGAGGCGAGAGACGCCCAGCTCCAGCTCCTCTGGCGGGGGCAACAGGCTGATGACGAGCCAGCCGTTGTCGTCGAAGTCGAAGAAGTAACCGGGGTAGATTGCCACTCGGTCCCGTTGGAGCAACGTCAGCACGAGCCGTTCCTCGTCGACGAACTTCGGAATCCGCACCACGGCGCTCCACCCTCCTTGGACCGGGACCAGGCTCAGCGGACCCCTCCGCGCGAGCCCTTGGAGCTTCGCCAGGTTGGACCTGCATCGCGCGATGATCTGGGATCGAATCTCCGTTCCCATCTGGAGGAGTGACGGTAGTGCCCGCTGTACGGGAGTCGCGACCGACAGGTACTGATCTGCTATGAACGCGAGTCGCTCCAGCGCCTCCTGGGCGGCGGGCCCATGCACGCTCATCCAGGCGAGCTTGAGCTGGGGCAGACCACAGGCCTTGGAGAGACCGCCCAGCGTCATGGTCAACGACTCGCCGGAAGCGGCGGACGAGCCGGCACGGGCAGAGCTGGGGACCAGCGGGAACGGGAAGAACACCTCGTCGACGATCCTCGCCATCCCGTGGGCGGCACAGTAACGATCGATCTGCTCGGTTGCGTGGTGCTCGAGGTACGAGCCAGTTGGGTTGTTCGGGTGGACCACGATGACGGCTCGCGTGTGCGCCTTCGGCTGCTCGGGAAGCCGAGGCTGCCAGCCATCAGATGGGTCGAGCGGGAACGGGATGGGGTCCACGCCGTCGAGGCGCGCGAGGTGCTCGAGCAGTGGGTAGGAGGGCGTTGGCGTCAGCACGCTGTCACCGGGATCGCACAGAAGCTTGAAGAGCATGCTGTACGCTTCGCTCGTGGAAGCCGTCAGGACGATCTGATCTGGGCTGACGGCCGCGCCGTGATGTGCGAGCTCGTCGGCGATGGCGCCACGTGCTGCGACTGCACCTCGCGGGTCTGGTTCGTAGCGGTGATCGCCTGCGGCAGAGAGGACCTGCAGCAGGTCCATCGGGTAGTGGAAACCGCACAGCGTCGGGTTGGTCTGACAGAGGTCGGCTTCGGGTCCGGCGGCGGCGCGCAGCTGCGAAAACAGGTTTGTCGACAGCTGCCGCGGGAGGCGGTGCGACCACCGTATCGGTTGCACGCTTGCCACTCCGTCGATCCTCCGAGCGGTGCTGTTGCGCGTATCTACGACCATCCCGAGCGCCTCCCCGCAATGAGTTTGCCACGAGGGAGGGTCGGCCGCATAATGCGTTCCATGAGCATCTGTCAATCTCCGCAGCGTATGCGAGCCCGCGCGCAGGACCGACACCGCAAGCACGGTACCCACATCTGCGCCTGCGTGATCACATTGGTGACTGCCTTCGGTGCAGTGAGCACCCCGGCCGCGGCCAGTGAATGGCGAGTCGTCTTTGGCTCGAGCCTCATCGAGTGGGACAGCTCGAGCCGGGGCTCGATCCCCCCGGGATGCCCTGAAGAGACATGCCACGAGCTCGATCTGGAATCTGGCGATCTGATGGACGGGATCGGCAGCCACTTCGGCCTGGAGTGGTTTTTCAATCGGGACGACACGGTTCGCTGGTTCACGGGCGCTCAGCTCGACCTGCTTGCCTCCGAGTACCTTTCGACCCAGCGTTCTCTCGGGATCGCCGAGCTCCACCTCATCGGCGGAGTCGAGGCCAACCTGGGATTGCTGCGTCCGCTGGTGCGCGCTGGCGCCGGGTACGCCGTGCTCGAGCCCGGTGGCGGCGACACCGCCATGTTCGTCGAGCCTGCTCTGCATATCGCCCTCTCGGCTGAAGCGGGCCTCCGCCTGGGCTACCGTTGGTCATCCCACGGCGCTGCCGATAGCGAGGACTTCATCGTCAGCCTGGTGGCGCCGCTGGACGCACCTGGAATGTCCGGTGAGTGGGACCTCTCCTGGGCCGTCGGCAGTATCCTCACAGGACCGTTCGGCCGAGAGGACCTTCGGCTGCGGAGTGGACCGTACTGGCAGCTCGGCGTGCATCGGAACGTGGACCTCGTTCGCGGACGGTTGGGCCTCCTGATCCATACCGCCGGAAGAGAGACCCCGGTCAGTCTCCGGGTCAACCGCGAGCTCGACATGGACGAGACGGTTCGAGTGGGAGGGATCTCCGTCCAATGGGACCGGGCGATGAGGCCGTACCTCGGTCTCCCCTGGCGGATGGGGGCCGGCGTCACTGTCGCGGATTGGGAAAAGGACTACTTCTGGCTCATCAACCAGCATCAGGAGCTGGTCCGTCCCGAGATCGAGGCGAGCGCCTACCTTCTCGCGCAGATCCAGCTCCTGAACTACCGAGGCGTCCGCCTGATTGGTGGTCTCGAGCCGGTGTACTGGCCCGAGCTCGAGCTGTATGAGGTGCGAGTCCGGGTCGGCTTCGAGATCTCACCCTGATCTGTTGGGAGTTCAACATGTATGTGATCGCAGACCTGACGGTGGTTCCTCTCGGAGTTGGCGTTTCAGTTTCCACGTACGTGGCCGAGTGCGAGCGAATCCTGACCGAGGCGGGCCTGTCCCCTCGCCTGCACGCCTACGGAACGAATATCGAGGGCGAGTGGAACGATGTCATGACCGCCGTTCGCCGCTGCCACGAGGTGGTCCACGAGATGGGCGCGCCGCGTGTGTCAACGGTCCTGAAGATCGGGACGCGCACGGACCGCCACCAGACCGGCGCCGACAAGATCCAGTCCGTCGAGGCAAAGGGTTAGCGAACGCATCCGCAGGCCGCAGCAGAGCACTTTTCCCAATGCCGAGCCTATGGCCAGGTTGGTCGCTGTGCTAGGGTTTTCTGCGCCGCACGATCTCGGGATGAGCCGTCAGGCAGGAGTATCCATCACGGCCAACCGGCGACCTGCGCGGCTCGGAGGTGGACAGATGAGCCTATGCCGGCGCTCGCACTGCTCGATCCACGGTCTTGTAACCGGCCCGGATACCAGGGCTCGGCGAAAAGCGATCTCCCGGCATCTCCGCCCCTTGTGCGGAGCGACATTGCTCTCCACGCTTCTCCTCGCAGCGGTGGGCTGCGGTGGCGCGGGAAGTGACGCGCAGCCCGCCGGCGCCGACAGGCCCCCTGCGCGCGTTGATACCGTTCTGGTCTCTGCGCGCGACATCCGTGAGACTGTGTCCTCCACCGGAACCCTGCGATCGGTGGAGACCGTCGAGCTCCGTAGTGAGGTGGCGGGGCCGGTGCAGTCGATCCACTTCGCAGAGGGTGAGCGCGTCGAGACTGGACAGCTCCTGGTGTCGATCGAGCGCGTGAAGATCGAGGACCAGCTCGATGCAGCAGCGGCGGCTCGTGCTGCACAGATGGCTCGCGCGGAGCTTGCCAGGGCAACGCACCGGCGAGTGCGCACCCTGTACGAGCGTGGTTCGGCGAGCCAGGAAGAGCTCGACGAGGCCGTGAGCGCTTCGGAGGCAGCGGAGGCAACCCTCGGTCAGCTGGATGCAGAGATCTCGCTGCTGGAAGAGCAGCTGGCGGATGCCGAGGTGCGAGCTCCAGTCGCTGGACGGATCTCCCTCAGGCTGGTGGATACAGGAGATCTGGTGCAGGTGGGCACGCCGCTGGCCACTCTCTATACCCTCGACCCACTTGAGGTCGTCGCACAGGTGCCAGATCGCAGTCTCGACCGCGTTGAGCTTGGCCAAGAGGTCCGCGCTCGCGTCTCCGCATTTCCAGACCGGATCTTCACCGGAGCCATCACCTTCATCAGTCCCGCGGTGGACGAGGGCTCGCGGATGTTTCCGGTGAAGGCGGAGATCGCCAACACCGACGAGGTTCTGAAGCCTGGTTCGTTTGTCGCGGTCGAGATCACGGTGGAGCTTCGTGAAGGACGACCGATGATCCCCGAGGAGTGTCTGGTCAGCACGCGCCAGGGTTACATCGCGTACGTGGTCGTTGACGGCACGGCTCGCCGGCGCCAGGTCGAGATCGGCCTCCGCGAGCCTGGAAGCGTCGAGATCCTCTCGGGGCTCGAGGTCGGCGAGACCGTGGTGCGAGCTGGCCAGATGAACCTCGCCGATGGTGATCCTGTCACTGCGAACACGGCCGGGACGCCGACTCCGAGAGACACGGGTTCTCGGTCATGATCTGGAACCTGTGCATCCGTCGCCCAGTCCTGACCATTGTCGTCTTCTTGATCGTGGCGATATTCGGGATCTATGCCTACGAGCAGATGCCGGTCCGCGAGATTCCGGACATCGATTTTCCGATTGTGAGCGTCAACGTGGTCTTGCCGGGCGCCGAGCCGGAGGTCATCGAGACGGAGATCATCGATCCTTTAGAGGAGGAGATCAATACGATCGAGGGGTTGAAGGAGCTCACGTCCACTGCTCGCGAGCAAGTGGCAACCGTGACTGCGGAGTTCGAGCTGTGGCGCGATATCGATATCGCGACCCAGGACGTCCGCGACCGTGTCGAGCGTGCTCGCCGGGAGCTTCCCCAGGACATCGAGGCACCGATCGTCTCCAAGCTCGATCCAGATGCGCAGGCGATCATGTGGGTTGCGCTCACTGCTGACGAGCGCTGGGATCTCGTCCGGCTCACCGAGTATGCAGACAAGGTGCTCAAGGAGCAGCTCGAGAGCATCCGTGGTGTCGGTAGGATTCAGGTCGGCGGCGCCAGGTTGTATGCAGTTCGCGTCCGTCTGGACCCCGAACGGCTTGCCGGCCACGGCTTGACGGTTCAGGACGTGGTCGGCACCATTCGCGCCAACAATGTCGATATTCCGTCCGGCCGAGTGGAGAGCCGGATGCGCGAGTTCTTGATCAAGACGCAGGGCCAGTTCGACTCGCCAGAGCCCCTCAACGACCTGATCGTCGCAGTGCGCAACGGTAGCCCTGTCCGGATCCGCGATGTCGGCGAGGTCGTTGCCGGGCTCGAGAACGATCGACAGGTGGCGCGGTTCTCGGCAGAACCTTCTGTCGGTCTCGGGATCGTCAAGCAAAGCGACGCGAACACGGTCGAGCTCGCGAACACGGTGCTCGAGCGGATCGAGGAGCTGTCCAGGCAGTTTCCACCCGGGTTGACCTACACGATCGCCTCTGATAGCTCCACCTACATCGAGGACTCCCTTCGCGACCTGCTGCTCACCATTCTGATCGCCACACTCCTGGTGGTCGTCGTGGTGCTGTTCTTCTTGCGGACCGGCTCGGGGACCCTGATCACCTCGGTGGCGATCCCGACATCGTTGCTCGGCGGGCTGGCGATGATGCAGATCCTCGGGTTCAGCATCAACACGTTGACCATGCTCGGGCTGATCCTCGTGATCGGAATCGTCATCGACGACGCGATCGTGATCTTGGAAAGCGTCTATCGACAGCAGGAGGCCGGGGTCGAGCAGGTTCCTGCCGCTCGGACCGGAACAACGGAGGTGGCGTTTGCAGCCATCGCCAACTCGCTCACGCTGGGCGCCGTGTTCATCCCTGTGGCGTTCACGCAGGGTTTGATCGGCCGGTTCTTCCGAGAGTTCGGCCTGACGGTGGCCGGAACGGTGTTCGCGTCCACCTTCACGGCACTCACCCTCACGCCGATGCTGTGCTCACGTTTCCTCAAGGTACCGGAGACGCATGGCGCCTTCTATCAGATGACTGAGCGCCACTGGACGAGGGTCACGGGCTTGTATTACTGGGTCTTGGATCGCGCGTTTGCGCACCGTGTGGTGACCATGGTGGTCGGTGCGATGGCCGTTGCGCTGTCTGTGGTGCTTTTCACCCAGCTCTCGACAGAGTTTGTGCCTTCGGTGGACCGCTCGGAGTTTCTCATCTCGTTCGAGACGGCGGAGGGCTCGACGCTGCGAGCTACCGATCAGTATGCCCGGCAGGTGGAGCAGGTCCTTGCCGAGACCCCAGAGGTCCAGCACCAGTTCCTTGCAATCGGTCTGGCACGGGGCGCCGGTCCCGGCGAGGTCAATAACGGGATTGCATTCGTGCACCTGACGCCACGAAGCGAGCGGGAGCGCCACCAGACGGAGGTGATGCAGGAGGTCCGGCAGCGGCTCGGTCAGATTCCGGGTGGCCGCGCGTTCGTGATCGAAACCTCGATCGCCGGTCCCAGTGAGGCGCCCGTGCAGGTGGTTCTGCAGAGCACCGAGCTGGCCGAGCTGGCCGAGCAGCAAGAGCAGATCATGCGCTGGATGCGCCAGCATCCGGACTTCATCGGCGTGAACTCCAACTTGAAGGTCAACAAACCCCAGGTCGACGTCATCATCAACCGCGACAAGATGTCCGAGCTCGGGATCACGGTCGCGGACATCTCGAACACGTTGCGGTTCCTGCTCGGGGAACCGGAGATCTCGGAGATCGAACGCGCAAGCGAACGGTATGAGGTGATCCCGGAGATCGTCGGCAAGGGGGAGCTGGTTCCGGCTTCCTTGGAGAGCTTCTACGTGCGGGGGGCTGCAGGTCAGCTCGTTCCGCTCGGCAACCTCGCTTCAGTGGAGGAGACGATCGGGCCGAGCGAGATCCACCACTTCAATCGCCTCCGCTCGGCGACGATCTCGGCTTCCAACCCGCCTGGCGTCGCGCTCGGCGATGCGATCGAGCGTCTGGAGACCTATCTGTCAGATTCGTTGCCGCCCGGGTTCCAGTTCAGAGTGGCGGGCCAGGCACAAGACTTCAAGGAGTCGTTCTTCTATCTGACGATCGCGCTGGTGTTCTCGGTCGTCTTCATCTACCTGGTGCTGTCCGCGCAGTTCGAGTCGTTTCTGTACCCGTTGACCATCCTGGTGGCATTGCCTTTGGCTGGCATTGGTGCCTTCGGGGGGCTGTGGGTGCTCGGGATGACGTTCAACATCTACTCCTTCATCGGGATCATCATGTTGCTCGGTATGGCCACGAAGAACGCCATTCTCCTTATCGACTACACCAACGTGCTCCGACAGCGGGGGTTCGAGCTGATCGCCGCAGCCAAGGAAGCTGCCCACGTGCGGCTCCGTCCGGTGCTGATGACGACCTTCTCAACTGTCCTGGGGATGCTGCCCATCGCACTCGGGTTCGGTGCCGGTGGTGAAGCGCGGGCGCCCCTCGGCGTTGCGGTTGCGGCCGGCCTGGTGGCCACCACGTTCCTGACGATCGTGGTCGTCCCGGTGGTGTACACCCTGATGGATCAGCTGCAGCAGCGCGTGCTGCGCACGGTCCGAGGCAGCTCGCAGGAAGGAAGCCGCGCATGAAGCTTCTCCACCTGTCAGTGCATGTGCAGTACACCGAGAGATTAGAAGCGCTGTTGCGCGAGAACGGCCTGAGGGTGTGGACCTGCTACCAGCGAGTCGCAGGTCGAGACTCGGACGGACGCCACGAAGGATCTCAGGCGTTTCCTGGGCGCCTCACGGTCATCCAGGCTCAGCTCGAGGACGATCTGGTCGATCCGGTGCTCGAGGCGCTCGAGGAGTTTCGCCAGAGCAAGCGAGCTCACCGCCATCTGGAGGCTCTGGTGCTTCCTGTGGAACGGCGAGTCGGTTTCGATCCCGAGACCGAGCCCGAGAGCGAGGAGCAGTCATGAGCGTTCGCGCACTCACGATCTGGCAATGGTATGTCCTGCTGGTAGCCTGTGCTCTTGCCGGTGCGTGCGCCAGCTCGCGTGCGGATCGACAGCGCCAGCTCCCTGCTCCGCCGCCACCACTGCTGATCGCGCCAGCGCCGGCTACGGCCGAGGAGCACGACTCAGATCGCAGCGGAGCTGAGAACGCGGCTCCCAGGGAGCAGCGTGCCAACGAGCGCAATGCCGGGTCGCCACTTCGCCTGTCCCGTCACGAGGCGATCGTTCGTGCGCTGGAGCACAACCCCGCCTTGCAGGTGCTGCGGTACGATCCCCTGCTCGCCGAGACGTTCCGCTCCGAGGAGCTCTCGGTGTTCGATCCGTACCTGACGGGTTCGTTGATCGGAGATGAGTCGCGCCGGCAGCTGTCCGCGGTGCAGGCGTTCACCTTCGGTCAGGGAGGTGGTGACAACGGTGACGGAAACGGTGATGACGAGCCAAGCCCTGCACGCCCGCCGTCGCTGGATCAGGAGAGCCTCAACCTGACCACGACCGTCAGCAAGCTGTGGCCGACAGGTACGCAGCTGCGGCTGATCGGCATCCTCGACCGATCATCGACGAACTTCACTCCGCGTGAGTATCAGGGCGCATGGACCCTGGAGCTCACACAGTCGCTGCTCGAGGGCCGGAGGCGGGACGTGAACCTCGTTGCGGTCCGGCAGGCCGAGAACCGGTCGGTACAGAGCTTGTGGCAGCTTCGCCAGGCGGTTCTCGACACGGTGGCGGAGGTCGAGCGGGCCTACTGGGATCTGGTGCAAGCGCAGGAGGTCGTCCGTGTTCACGAGGTGGGTGTCGAGCTTGCTGCCGAGCAGCTGAAGATCAGCCGCGACCGAGTGGACGCTGGTCGTGAGGTGCAGTCCGCCGTGCTGGCTGCAGAGGCGGAGCACGCCGCACGGCGAGCTGACCTGATCGCAGCCAGGGGTCAGCTACGGATCGTCGCCGCGCGCCTCAGAAACCTGCTCGGCCTCGGCCGTGAAGCGTCTCGGCCGCTGGTGGCAACCCAGACCGCGCCCTCCGGCACGATGGACGAGCTGGACCTTGCGGCAAGCGTTGATCGTGCGTTACAGCATCGTCCACTGCTCGCCACGGCGCGCATCGAACGGGCAAACCGTGAGCTCGATGAGCTGGCCGCCCGCGACGCCCTCGGTCCGTCGCTGGACCTGGTCGCCGCCTACGGTCGTACGAGCCTCGGTCTCGAGCTCGGCGACGGCCTCGAGCACCTGGTCGATAGCACTCCGTACGACAGCTCGAGCATCGGCCTCGAGCTGTCGGTTCCTCTGTCGGGCCGAGGAGAGCGGGCCCGTCTCGAGCGCACCGTCCTGGCGCGACGACAGGCCGAGGCTCAGCTCAGTGCTTCGGAAGCGCAGGTGCGCACGGAGGTCGAGCTCGCGCTGGTTGCAGCACGCACCCAGCTGGCACGGATCGAGGCGAGCGAGGAGTCGGTGCGTGCTCGTTTGCAGGAGCTGCAGATCCAACAGGATCGATTCGAGGTCGGGATGGCCAGGTATGTGGACGTCCTGGAAACGCAGCGCTTCCTGATTCAAGCACAGGTGGCCTCCGCACAGGCGCGGGCCGAGCAGGAGAAGGCGCTGACCGATCTCTACCGTGCGGAGGGCACGCTGCTCGGCCGACGAGCGATCACCGTTGATTCGGAATCGGTGGCCGGGTCCACTGAAGCTGCTTCGGATGCAGCTGCCGGCTCTGCTGGCGGATCGTGATCTCGGTCCTCGACGGCAAACGTCAGCGGGCAGTGATCGGATAGATCCCAAAACGTGCCGTCCTCCCGACCGGGTCGCGAGATCAGCTCCTGACAGTCAGCACGTCGGCAGTGGAGCCACGCCTGCAGCGGGACGTCGGCAGCGAGCTCGGTCAATGCCCGCACGTAGACATGGTCCAATGTCGAGGCCACCAGCCGCCCGTCCGGCGGCCCCGGTCCTTCCCAGTACTCGGTGCACCCGGTGATGTTCTCCAGACGGCGCAGACCGACACGGCCGAGGATCCGGTCCGCCATCTCCAGCTCGTCCGCCGTCGTCCCACCCTCCGGACCGGTGGTGTTCAGGTCACCCATCACGATCACGTCGCCGTCTCCGGTCTGCTGCACGACACGTTCGACCCACGCGGCGATCTGCTCGTACTGCTCGAGCCGGTACGAGTAGGCGCGCGGATGGGCTCTGAGGTGCACCTGGAGCACACTCAGATCGAGACCGCCGTTCCGACTTCTCAGGTATGCCCCGACGCTCCGTTCCAGGGGTCTCCCCAGGGCGCGCGGCCGCGAGTCGTGGTTTACGAGCTCCAGGCCGTCGCTACGCCACGCGAGCACGGCATGGAGGTTTGATGGCCCGGCTTCGCTCCCGACAACCATCTTCATGCTCGGGTGCAGTAGCGACGCCAGCAGCTGCGGTCGCGTGATCTCAGCGAAGCCCCAGAGATCCGCCCGCAGAGCGCCCAGGGACGTGCGCAGATCGGTGAGGTTGGTACGTTCCGATGATGCGAGCAGCGGTCGCCCTCCCCGATCCTCGGGGAACTGGCGGATGTTCCAGGTCGCGACGCGCAACCGCCCGTCGGGCGGCCCGCTTTGTGGTAGCTCTTCGGGGCGAACGGCACGACCCGCCACATCGGCTTCCGTTCGGCTCTGATGGAGGTGCCA